>NZ_JBGQQS010000020.1:0-48991 GCF_045528365.1 Desemzia sp. FAM 23988 | reverse complement strand
CTGTCCTCATTTCAGTAAAAGTGCAAGGTTTTGTTTAACATCCTATAAAAACCCTTGCATCTATTATATCAATCATTAGTTGTAAAAGGCAGCAGAATAAGCATAGTTTATTATTCAGTAGACATTATATAATTATTCTAACATTAATGTAAAACTTTTATTAGTTTAAGCGATATTATCATAAAGTATTATCATAATTATACTTAACCGTTTAATACGGGTTTAAGATCTCTTAGATACATCTATATCCTTTACACAAATTTCGTTTTTTATAAAAGCCATCTAAGTGCCTTTAATTTCTTAAATAGATTGTGAGAGGTAATAATTAAATAAATGATAGGAACAAACCAGATTCAGAGTAAAATAAAAAGACCGAAAAAGCCTTTTAAATAAAGGTTAGTCGGTCTTTTTTCCATTATTCCCACTCAACAGTAGCTGGTGGCTTACTAGTAACGTCATACACGATACGGTTAACGTGTTTCACTTCATTTACAATACGTACAGAAATCTTTTGCAAGACATCCCATGGGATACGCGCAAAGTCAGCTGTCATTCCGTCAATCGATGTTACAGCACGGATTCCGACTGTGTAATCGTACGTACGGCCGTCTCCCATTACTCCAACACTGCGGAAACCTGGAAGGACTGTGAAGTATTGCCAGATATCGCGGTCAAGACCGGCTTTAGCAATTTCTTCTCTTAAGATGTAGTCGCTATCGCGGACAATCTCTAATTTTTCTTCTGTTAATTCACCGATGACACGAATTCCTAGACCTGGACCTGGGAACGGTTGGCGCCATACTAAGCTTTCAGGCATACCTAGCTCGATTCCTAATTCACGAACCTCATCTTTGAACAAAGCATTTAACGGTTCAATCAATTCGAATTGCATGTCTTCAGGAAGTCCACCTACGTTGTGATGTGATTTGATCGTTTGAGCAGTAGCCGTACCACTCTCGATAATGTCTGTATACAACGTTCCTTGTGCTAGGAAGTCCACACCTTCAAGTTTTGTCGCTTCATCATCAAATAAGTACACAAACTCGTTTCCGATGATTTTACGTTTTTGTTCTGGATCGCTGACGCCTTTTAATTTAGCCATGAAACGTTCTTTAGCGTCGACACGGATAATGTTCAAGCCGAATTTGCCGACTAAACTTTCCATAACTTGTTCGCTCTCGCCTTTACGCAATAAACCATGGTCTACAAAGATACACGTCAATTGGTCGCCGATTGCTCTTTGCAGGAGAACTCCAACTACACTTGAATCAACCCCGCCCGATAAACCTAGTAAGACTTTTTTGTCTCCTACTGTTTCACGGATTTTAGCGATTTCTAAGTCGATGAAGTTGCTGATGCTCCAGTTTCCTTCAAATCCACAGACATTGAAAGTAAAGTTTCTTAACATATCATTTCCGTGTACAGAGTGACGAACTTCTGGATGGAATTGAACGGCATGGAAGTTCTTTTGTTCATTGAACATAGAAGCAATCGGACAATGCGCGCTTGTAGCGCTGACAACGAAGCCTTCAGGAGCTTGAGTAACTAAATCTCCATGACTCATCCACACGGTTTCTTCTTCGTCTAATGTTGTAAATAGAGGTGCCGTACGGTCTTCAATACGGATATCCGCTTTACCATACTCACGGTTTGTACTTGGGCTGACTTCTCCACCCATCATTTTCGTCATCAATTGCATTCCATAACAAATACCAAAAATTGGAATACCTAAATTAAAAATTTCTGGATCTACTGAGAAAGATCCATCATCATAAACACTCATCGGTCCACCTGAGAAGATGATTCCTTTAGCATTCATGCCTTTTAATTCGTCAGCTGTTGTCGTATGCGGCAACAATTCTGAGTACACACCAAATTCTCTTATTCGACGCGTGATTAATTGGTTGTATTGACTACCAAAATCAAGAACGATCATTTTTTCCAATTCTTTTGTATCTGTTACAGTTGTCAAAATCTACACCTCTTCTTATTTTTCTTACCATAGTACCATGAAAGCTACCTTGTTGTTACATAAAAGTGGACATTACCCCTCTTTTTTAATGAAAAGTTCATTTTCATAACATTTTTTGAGTTTTCACACTTTTTATACTAAAAAGAACCCTTCTAACATAGCGTTAGTCAGGCTCTTCAAGCGATAATGAGAGTATTTAGTATTTTTTCAATAAAACTTTATCAATGTAATGCTGTTCACTCTTATGCAAAATCAGATCGGCTCTTTTTCGTGTAGGCAGGATGTATTTTTTCAGATTTTCCAAGTTGATGGTTTCCCATACTTGATGTGCATGTGCAAAGGCAACATCTGGGCCTTTTTGAGCCAACTCATAATAGTAATTGTCCGGAGTCGTAAAAGCCGTATCCAGCAAAACGGCAAATCGTTCCAAATACCATTTTTCAATTTGTTCTGGCTCGGCATCGACATAGATGGAAAAATCAAAGAAATCGCTTATGTAGATTTGTTCATTGGATGGAGATTGCAAGACATTGATCCCTTCAACGATCAAGATGTCCGGTTTGTGCAAAATATTTGTTTTCCCTTCCACAATATCATACACTTCATGAGAATAGACTGGAGAAGAAATGTCGGTTTCGCCAGTTTTTACTTTGCTTAAAAAATTGATCAATTTTTTCATATTGTAGCTCTCTGGAAAGCCCTTGCGATTCATAATGCCCCTTTCTTTCAGGACTTTATTGGGATATAAAAAACCATCTGTTGTAATCATTTCAACGTTTAAATCGGTAAACAAACTTGCCAGCATACGTGTCAACAGTCGCGCAGTAGTACTTTTCCCTACCGCCACACTACCTGCAATACCGATCACGAACGGTTTGTTTTCCTTTCGATGTTCTAAAAAAAAGGTCTTTTCTTGCTGCAATTTTTCGTATTGTTGGATAAACAGATTGATTAATTGGACTAGCGGCACATAGATCTCTTTCACGTCTTCCAGTGAAATAGGATCATTCAACCCTCTAATGGTATCCAATTCTTCAAAAGTCATCTTTATGGATGTATCATGTCCTAATGTGCTCCATTCATCACGTAAGATATGGTGATGAGTTTCTGTTTCGTTCATTGGTGTGCCTGCCTCCTGGTTTTGAAAGTTTCGCATAATTGTAACAGATATCACGTCTTATTTATAGTTTTTCCTTTCCACTGGTGACAAAACTTTAAAAAAACTTAACGAGTTTTAAGCGAAGCTTAACTACCGTAAATCTTAAAATTCCTGTACTATAAAGGGTGGGAATGACTTATACAATAGAAAAGTATAGAATCTTTAGTAATTTAGTTAAATTTTTTACAGATAGGAGGAAAAATATGGAAGATAAAAAAAAATATATTGAAATATGGGGAGACGTTGTAGAGCTTCGTGACCTTGTTCGTTCCATTATTATCTCTGCCATTTCAACTATGGGACTTTTTTTTTTAGCACCTTCGGGAAATCGTACGTTGCAATTGTTTTTCGGTTTAGCGGGAGCCGTTATCGGCTTTATCATTTCAGGATTATTGACTAAACCAAAACGGATTATTGATTCCAAAGATGCTAAACACCATCACACTAGTTAGGAGATACCTTAATGGATTTTTTATTGCTCACTCAAATGTTTGTGGCTGCTTTAAGTGCAGTCGTGTTATACACTTTTATTGGATTTATACCGGGTACCGATGAAACATCCGTTTTAATGCCTATTTCACTTGCTCTTATTCTTTCAGGCGCTAACCCAATGATTGTCTTAACTTTCTTTGTAGCAGCGTTTATTACGTTAAATTTAACCAATTTAATGCCCACTGCTTTAGTAGGTTTACCTGGTGGAGTATTATCTGCTCCCATGATTGATCACGCTATTTATTTAAAAAATCAAGGCAAATCAGCTGTTACCGTTAAGAAAATGGCTGCAGGAGCACTGATTGGAACAGTTATTTCTATCCCTGTTTCTTTTTTGTTGGCTAATTTGTTGATTCCATTTGCAGAAACGATACAACCGTACGCTTCGCTCTTATTTGTTATTGGAGCTGTTTTCTTATCATTGATCAGTAAACAAAAAGTTCTTTCTTTGATCAGTATCATTCCGTTAGCTATTCTTTTTCAAAGCCTGCGCCACTTATACTGGGGCACTGGAGTCGTTCCAGAAGGGACCAACATTACCACTTCTTTCTTCCTGGGCATCACCATCGGACCGTTGATCGTTTCTTTATTGCAATTGCTGAATAAAGAAAGCCGCTCGAAAATGCTGACAAACAGTTACAAAAACATCGTCATTCCAAAAGATTTAGGCAAAGAGAAAACATTGAATCCATTTAAAATATTATCGAAAAAAGAATTAAAAGCTGCTTCATTTTCTTCTTTCATCTCCAATATTTTCTTTGTATTGAGCCCAGTTGGCTTGATTTTACTATTTGGTGAAACTGTCTCTAACCGGATCAAAGATCCTGAGGAAAAAGCAACTACTACCATCACTACAATGAGTGCTTTATCGCAATCTACTTATATTTCCGGAATCATTATTCCCTTAGTGGCATTAGGCATTCCTTTATCTCCTACTTCTATTGGACCTGGGAGTGCACTGTTTAATGCTCCTCCTGTGTACACAGTGGAAAACAATTTATTTCATATTTTATCCACAGGGGAAAAAGCGATCGCTATTGTCTTGGGGGCTGTAGTAGCTACAGCTTTGAGTTATGTTATTATTAATAAGTATGCCGGAAAAATCTCCACTTTTGTCTTAGAAAAAATTCCGCATGAAGCCATTCTTGGATTGTTTATTTCCTTCATTCTATTGCTTTCGTATATGGATGCAGGATTGATCAATATATTCGGCGTATTGCTTATTGGAATTACGAGTGGAACTTTAAATAAAATGGGCGTTAATTATGGTATTCAGTTCATGACGTTATATGCAGCACCTTATATCGTTCAACTGTTAACGTCCCTTTAATCAACTAACCAATTATGAAATCAGTACATTAAGGAGTATGTATGCATGCAGACAGCACACAACCAAGCTATTGGAGAAGCTATAGGTAAAATCATTTTAATGGGAGAACATGCAGTGGTTTATGGAGAACCTTCATTAGCTATTCCCTTTCCCAAAGCCACTATTCAAACTACCGTTACACAATCTACAGGACCTGTTACCGTAGATTGTATCTATCATTCAGGGTTGCTGTCAGAAGCACCTGACCGATTGTCTAACTTAATGACGGTCGTTGAGGTGACTTTGAAAGCTTTGAAACAAGAATCAAAAGATTTTTCGTTACACATTACCAGTTCGATCCCAGCAGAACGCGGTATGGGATCTAGTGCAGCAGTGGCTGTCGCTACTGTTCGCGCTCTTTACAATTATTTTGATTGCCCCTTATCACATGACCAATTACTTGAACTAGTCAATATTTCTGAAGTGATCGCTCATGGAAATCCCAGTGGTTTAGATGCCGCAATGACTAGCGGTGACAGCCCCTTGTACTACATCAAAGGCAAACCGTTCGTTCCTTTTTCATTATTGATTGATGCTTATCTAGTGGTTGGGGATACTGGTGTGAAGGGTCAAACCAGAGATGCAGTAGGCAGTATAGCGTTATTGATGGAAACCAATCCGGTAGAAACTTCTCAAGATATTCATCAATTAGGCAGCTTAGCAGATCAAGCAAAATCAGCTATCGAAAATAATCAACCAGTCGAGTTAGGCAAATTGATGCACCAAGCACATGTGCTGTTAACTAAATTGGGTGTCAGCAATGATCAATTGAATCAATTGGTTGAAGCAGCCATAAATGCTGGAGCTTTAGGTGCTAAACTGACCGGTGGCGGACGAGGCGGCTGTATGATCGCTTTAGCTGAAAATGAAACTGCTGCTCAAGACATCGCTCGGGCTTTAAACGAAACGGGAACTTCCACTACTTGGATCTATCATTTAGGAGGTGGCTCTGTTGAATAAGGAGAAAAAAGTACGTGCCTATACCAACATCGCTTTGATCAAATATTGGGGCAAGCGCGATGACAAATTGTTTTTACCGATGAACAGCAGTCTTTCTTTGACTTTAGATTCATTTTACACAGAAACTTCTGTGGCTTTTGACGATAGCACAGCAGAAGATCGTTTCTATTTAAATGATGCATTACAAGATAATAAAGCAACAGCGAAAGTCAGCCGCTTCTTGGATTTATTCCGTGAAGAAGCGGGTATCCAAACAGCAGCGATCGTAAAAAGCACCAACTTCGTCCCGACTGCAGCCGGTCTGGCTTCTTCTGCTTCTGGTATGGCAGCTTTAGCGGGTGCAGTTAATTTGGCTAGCGGATTGAATTTGGACAAAACAACTTTATCCACTTATGCTCGAAGAGGTTCTGGTTCAGCAACACGCAGTATTTTCGGCGGTTTTGTCGAATGGCAAATGGGTACCGGCAGCGATGATTCATTTGCGGTAAAAGTAGATGATGCTTCTTGGGATATCGGCATGGTCACTATCGTGGTCAATGATAAACAAAAAGCGGTTTCCAGTCGTGTAGGTATGAAAAACACCGTAGCGACTTCGCCTTTTTATCCTGGCTGGTTAACAGCTACAGCGATCGATTTGGAAAATATCAAAACGGCTATCTTGAAAAAAGATTTTGAACAAGTTGGTGCCATTACGGAAAGCAACGGCATGAAGATGCATGCAACAATGTTGGGGGCTAATCCGCCTCTTTCTTACTGGGAACCAGACAGTGTTCGAGCGATGCAAGCGGTGAGAGAACTGCGTCAATTAGGTGTTCCATGCTATTTCACGATGGATGCCGGTCCAAACGTCAAAGTATTGTGTCGCCTGTCAGATAGCCAAACGATCAAAAACTACTTGAGCAACATTTTTGATCCCACGCAACTGATTATTTCAGGACCTGGGAAAGATATCGAAGAAATTACAGACTAAAAAAGGAATTTTAAGGAGTGTCGTACATGATCACAGCTTCTGCATCTGGAAAGTTATATATCGCAGGAGAATACGCTGTTGTAGAACCCGGTCATCCTGCCATTTTGGTAGCCGTCGACCAGTTTATTACTGTTTCACTTGAAGCAACGACAGATATGGGAACAATTTTATCGAAGCAATATGGAAACCTGCCTGTCACTTGGAAAAGAGAAAATGATCGACTAGTATTGGACAAGCGTGAAAATCCGTTTCATTATATATTGGCAGCTATTGAAGTGACAGAAAGCTATGTCAAATCCTTTGGAAAAAAGCTTTCTTTTTACCACTTATCTGTCGATAGTGAATTAGACAGTTCCAATGGCCGGAAATACGGTCTCGGTTCCAGTGCCGCTGTTACCGTTGCCACAGTGAAAGGGATTTTGCGTTTTTACGGTTTGCAACATGAGTCTAATGAGAGAATATTCAAGCTAGCTGCCTTGGCACATTTAACGGTCAAAAGCAATGGATCGTGCGGTGATGTAGCTGCCAGCGTTTTTGGTGGATGGTTGGCTTTCACTACTTTCGATCCAAAATGGGTATTGGAAAAGCAACAGCAATTATCGGTTCGAGAAGTGGTTGAATTGGACTGGCCTCATTTGTCTTTTAAACCGTTGACACCCCCAGCAGAATTGCGTTTATTGATCGGCTGGACAGGATCTCCGGCGTCTACTTCTCATTTAGTGGATGAAGTAACGAATAAACGGACCCAAGATGCTCTCGCCTACAATGAATTCTTAAAAGCCAGTGCAGCTTGTGTCGAAGAAATGATTTGCGGCTTCGAAACAAACGATATTCCTAAAATACAAAATGAGATTCGTCACAACCGCTCCCTCTTGAAAAAAATGAGTCAATCGACTGGCGTGATTATCGAGACTCCTGCCTTGGCTCATTTGTGCAAGCTGGCGGAAGAATTTAATGGTGCAGCCAAATCTTCAGGAGCTGGCGGTGGAGACTGCGGAATTGTGATTTTTGATCGCAAAGATGGGGTTCTTTCATTGATCACAGCTTGGGAAGAACAAGGGATCACCAATTTGCCGTTGCATGTTTATACTAAAAATTAGTGGCTGCTAAGCCTACTCTAGAAACATTATCCAGCAGGAGGTTAACAATGGAGAAAAAAAACAATCGGAAAAACGAACACGTTTCATTAGCGGAACATTTTTACACTGAAACGCATGAAACTGATTTTGACCACATCCGGTTTGTACATCACTCAATACCAGAGACCGGAACTCAGAAGATTGATCTGTCCACTTCTTTTGCCGGACTTTCAATGGCGCAACCTTTTTACATCAATGCCATGACCGGCGGGAGCCCTTGGACAAAGAAAATCAATGAAAAATTAGCTGCTGTAGCAAGAGAAACTGGTCTGGCAATGGCTTCAGGTTCATTAAGCGCAGGTTTAAAAGACCCTTCTGTAGCCAATAGTTTTACGATCATTCGGGAAACAAATCCTAATGGACAAATTTTGGCTAATCTAGGCGGCGGACAGACCTTAGAAAATGTAAAAAAAGCTGTGGATTTGATTCAAGCCAATGCTTTGCAGATTCATTTGAACACCCCTCAAGAAATCGTGATGCCAGAGGGAGACAGAGATTTCTCTTCTTGGCTAACTAAATTGGAACAAATCATAAACGGTGTGGATGTACCCGTCGTGGTGAAGGAAGTCGGCTTTGGCATGAGCCGAGAAACGATCCAACAATTGATATCGATTGGCGTAAAAACGATCGATGTCAGCGGGAAAGGCGGAACCAACTTTGCTCAGATCGAAAACTACCGCCGTACTCAGAATCCGATGGACTTCCTAGAAGATTGGGGACAATCTACAGCAATCTCCCTTCTTGAAGCTCATTCCTTTATGGATTCAACTGAAATATTGGCTTCGGGCGGCATCCGTACCCAAATGGATATCCTCAAAAGTTTAGCTCTCGGAGCTAAAGCAGCAGGCATTTCAGGTTACTTCTTGCATTATATTTTACAAAGTGGTGTCGAAAAAACGGTTGCACATGTTGAACAAATCAAAGAACAATTGGTTTCTGTGATGACTTTATTAGGCGCTGAATCGGTGGTTGATTTGCAACGGACAGATGTGATCATCACTGGCCCTGTAAAAGATTGGTGTGACGCAAGAGGCATTGATTTCCGATCTTTTGCGTGTAGAAATCGAATCTCATAAAAAGCACATAAAATTAGTAGTGCAGAAACCAAATGGGTTCATTCTGCACTACAAATTTTTGTTTTTACTGATGTGACGCTGTTAATCTTCAAGTGGGAGACTGATTTGGTGCCACTTGATGAGTAAGGTCATTTTATTCTTCAAGTGAGAGATAAAATTTGCACCACTTAATCAATAAGACCACCTTATTCTTCAAGTGAGAACCAAATTTAACGCCACTTGATCAATAAGACCACCTTATTCTTCAAGTGAGAACCAAATTTAACGCCACTTGATCAGTAAGACCACCTTATTCTTCAAGTGAGAACCAAATTTAACGCCACTTAATGAGTAAGGTCATTTTATTCTTCAAGTGAGAGTTAAATTTTGGACCACTTGATCAATAAGACCACCTTATTCTTCAAGTGAGAACCAAATTTAACGCCACTTAATCAATAAGACCACCTTATTCTTCAAGTGAGAACCAAATTTAACGCCACTTGATCAATAAGACCACCTTATTCTTCAAGTGAGAACCAAATTTAACGCCACTTGATCAGTAAGCCTATTAGACCTGCCCACCAAAAAGCTGGCAATAAAATAAACCTGTTCAAGATAAAGGTTCAATACCTCATCTTAAACAGATTTATTTAGCCTTAGTTTGACCAAGGCAATTGGTCGGTAATCGTTTGCGCAAATTGTTCATGGAATGAACGACTGAACATGCGTTGTGCTTTTCTGGCTTCATATCCTTCACAAACAAACTTCTCTTCTTTAGTACTTGGTTCAACTAAAGGTACTAGCTGTTTTTTGCCTTTTTCTTTAGCGACAGCTACAAAAGTGATAAAGCTTGTAGCTGCCAAGTAACGTTCTCCACTAGATAGATCTTCACCCATTATTTTGCAAAAAACTTCCATCGAGGTCGATCCAACACCGGTCACGTAGCTTTCTATACAAACGGAATGATTTTCATTCAGCGGATGCAAGAAATCTAATGTATCCATTGAAGCAGTAACAACATCACTGCGACTGTGGCGTGAAGCGGATATGGATGCTGTATCATCAATATAACTCATTAAGCGTCCCCCAAATAAAGTCCGATGTGAGTTAACATCTCCGGGAAATACACGATGTGTCTGAATCACTTTTGATTCCCAACTTTTTTTTACTTCTCGATTTTGATCTGCCATACTAAAAGCCTCCATCTATTTTTCTACGCCCATTATAGCACGAAAGCTGTTTATGCAATTTCGTTTCCCATTATACAAGGATAGTACTTTTAGAAAAACCAAATCATAAAACTAATGCCGATAATGCCAAATACCATCGACCAGAGTAAGCTTTGAGTCTTATAGGCTATGTAAAAGACAAGCACTGTTGGCAGCAGTTTCACGTTTTCTATCGGATTTACGTTTACTTCGCTGTCCCAGAAAAAGACATCCGAAAAAACCAGCGCGGCAAAAATAGATACCGGTATAAAAGACATCCATTTAGCGAATTTTTTAGGAATTTGGCGATTACTGAGAACCAGCATCGGAACAAAACGGGGTAAATAAGTCACTACTGCCATTCCTGCAATCAACCCTAGTAAATTACTGTTCATTTTGAATCGTCGCTCCTTCTTCAGCTCTTTTCTTCTCTCTCTGTTCATCCAGCAAGTATCCCACAAAAGAAGCTAGAACTGCGGCAATGACTAATGAAATATTGTGCTGCAATACCATCATAAGAATGACGGCAAGCACACCAGACAGCAGCCCCACAAAAACAAAGATTTTAGAGACAAATTGATTCACCAGCATACATGTAAACATCGCGATCAATACATAATTCATAATGACGGTATTCATCGAAAAAGAACTTCCTATGTATCCCCCAACAACTGTACTCCCCACCCAGCTAAAGTAAGCTAATAGATTGGTAGACAAGGCTTCTTCCGGTCTCCATTCTTTATCCGTTTGAAATTGATTGTAATTGATGGCATAAGCTTCATCCGCTAAGGTATGACTAAACAACATTAAAAACGGCACCGAGCGCTTTTTAAAGAAAGGAGCTATACTGGAGCTCATCAACAAGTGCCTTAAGTTTAAAAAGAATGTCATGATCACGATAGAAGGCATTGCAGCTCCTGCAGAAAGCATAGATGCTGCCATAAATTGTCCTGCACCCGCAAAAACCAGTGTACTCATCAAAAAGATTCCCCATAATCCGATCCCTGCATCATACAGCAACATACCACAGGCTAGTCCTAAAGGAACATAACTGATCATAACAGGATAAATATTTTTGAAGCCTTCCAACCATACTGCTTTTCCCACTCTCTTCCCTCCATTTTACAAGTTTAAAAATCATTATAGCACAATCCATTTTATTTTTTCCGAGAAAGATGAATTATTGTCTTATTCGCTAAGATTTTTTGTATAATAAAATATATACCTTTAGAGAATTGGAGGGTCACAATGGAAACTACCTCGGTGCAAGCCCACAGCTTTGATGAAAAAAGCAATTTTATCAAATGGTTGGCCATCATTATCATGACAATTGATCATATTGGCGCCTATATTTTACCGCAATATGTGATACTGCGTGTCATCGGCAGAATCGCATTTCCCTTATTTTTGTACACTACTGTATTAGGCACACACCGTACACACAACTTTAAACGCTACCTGTTTCAATTACTGCTGTTTGGAATCATATCCATCCCCTTTACGTTAGGAAGAATCAACATTTTATTTTCATTGGCTTTGTTTGCTGTTTCGATGAAAGACAAACGCTTTTTTATTCCTTGCTTGATAGCAAGCTATTTTGTTGAATATGGTATCTACGGGTTTCTCTTGGGCTGGGCTATTTACATGTTAGTTTTTGAAAACCGGTATTTTGGAATCACAGCTTACCTTCTAATGCACATTCCAGAATTTGGAACAATCCAAATGTATGCCTTATTAGCCTTGATTCCAATACTGCTCCCTTTTCGTTTTCATGTGATACGAGTCCCTAAGTATTTGGGTTATGCTTATTACCCACTTCATTTAGCTATTATTCATTTCATCGCTCAATTATAGACGTGAATATGGTGTAAGGTGCGGAGTGTGGCTCCCAAAAGATTAGAGTAAAATCTAGCTTTTTGGAGGTTTTTTATGACAAATTTTAGTGAGTATTTGGGATGATTTAAACATCAAAGGGGAAATTGGTTTGATGAAGAATGGCGTTTGAACATCAAGGACAAAATTGCCTTGATGAAAAACGGGGTTTGAACATCATGGACAAAATTGCCTTGATGAAGAACGGGGTTTGAACATCATGGACAAAATTGCCTTGATGAAGAACGGCGTTTGAACATCAAGGACAAAATGACCTTGATGTTCAAACCCCTTCCATCCTTCATTCGCTCATCAAACATACATTTCTTTCACTCTAAATAGAGCTTCCCACTAGAAGTACGCATCGAGCGGTACAACATTAATCTATCAAAAGCAAAACTGGTTAGCTAACCGTATAGAACCAGAACCACAAATCGTTAGAAAAAAATCGATTGAGTATTGGGTTCTGTTTCTTTTAACGCAAGGAGCCTTTCGAAACACGTTTATAATGTTGGTGCAGACCGGTAAGAGCCCCAAACTTGTACACAAAAAGGAGATAGGATTGGTTGTCCTAACTCCTTTACTTAACTTTATGAGCAGCTTATTACTTCTTTATTCTCCAGATAAAACATCGTAAATCAATGGTAAAGGTTCAGCTGTATCCGCAATCGTAATGCACTCCCAAATCTTTTGTTCTACATCAGGGACTTCTTCTTGATTACTATGGATCGTTAATAAAGGTTCCCCTTTTTTAACTTGGTCTCCTACTTTTTTGTGCAACACTAATCCAACTGCTAGATCAATGTCACTTTCTTTAGTGGCACGTCCTGCACCTAACATCATAGAAGCAACTCCTAATTCGTCAGCTACTAATTCAGCTAAATAACCATCTTGGTTAGCTAACACTTCTGTTTGGTATGGCGCTTTAGGCAACAATTCTGGGTTATCTGCAACGTCTGGGTTTCCGCCTTGGGCTGCCACAAATGTTTTGAAAACTTCCAGTGCTTTCCCATTTTCTAAGTTTTCTTTCAAGATACTTCTGGCTTCATCAAGATCTTTACCAACTCCAGCTAAATGCGCCATTTGACTTCCCAAAGTTAAGCACAAATCTACCACATCTGCTGGTCCATGACCTTTTAAAGTATCGATAGCTTCTTGAACTTCTAATGCATTCCCGATCGCAAATCCTAAAGGCTGGCTCATATCCGAAATAACTGCCATCGTTTTTCTTCCCACATGATTTCCGATTTTTACCATTGCTTCTGCTAATTCGCGAGCAGCTTCAGGAGTCTTCATAAATGCACCGGCACCTGTTTTTACGTCCAATACGATCGCGTCAGCACCAGCTGCGATTTTTTTACTCATGATTGAGCTCGCGATCAATGGGATAGATTCTACTGTACTGGTTACATCTCTTAACGCATACAGTTTTTTGTCTGCAGGAGTTAAATTCCCGGATTGCCCTACAACGGCTACTTTATGTTGATTGACCTGTTCGACAAATTCTTCTTGGCTCAACTCCACATGAAATCCTGGAATAGCTTCTAATTTATCAATCGTACCACCAGTATGGCCTAATCCCCTACCGCTCATCTTTGCAATAGGAACTCCTACACTAGCTACTAATGGAGCTAAAATCAAGGTTGTCGTATCTCCTACTCCACCTGTTGAATGCTTGTCTACTTTGACACCTTCAATTTGAGACAAATCGATTTCATCTCCAGATTTCACCATGCTCATGGTTAAAGCTCCGCGTTCAGCGTCGGTCATGTCTTCAAAATAGATGGCCATCAACATCGCACTCATTTGGTAATCTGGTATTTCATCTGTTGTATATTGTTTTATCATCCATTGAATTTCTTCAGCGGACAACTCTTTCCCTTGTTGTTTTTTATGGATCAAATCTACCATTCTCACTTAATATCATCTCCTTATCGCTAGTACACAGTTATTTTACCACACTTCTAATAGAAACCGTTTTCTAACTTTTGAATATGAGAAGATTTTTACGCTTTTCTTCTGAAGAGCAGCCGCTTAGAATTCATTTCCTCGCACAAATGTCTAACAAAAAAGACTGAGGTTTTTAGCCTCAGTCCCAGCCTTACTGATTTGATCCGTTTGTTATCTAGCTTCTATAATTTCAACGCCTGATTCGCGCCCAACAATAATCGTATTGACACGGTCTAAAAACAATCCATGTTCTACAACTCCTGTTAAACTATCTAACCATTCAGCCAACTCATGAGGCTGCTTGATCGTTCCCATGTGCAAATCAATAATATAATGCCCAGCATCTGTAACCAATACTTCTTCATTAGCATCATTTCTGACAACTGGGTGATACCCTTTTTTCTCAAATAAACGATACAATTGCTGGCTGCCGTAAGGAATCACTTCGATAGGTAGTGGAAAGGCACCTAATTGTTCAACCATTTTAGTTTCATCTACGATCCAGATCACTTTATTGGAATTATCGGCTACGATTTTTTCAAATAAATGAGCTGCACCGCCGCCTTTGATGCCTTGATAATCGCGGCTGATCTCATCTGCTCCATCTATCGTAATATCGATCCGATCGATTTCATCTACGCTTTTCAAAGGAATCCCTAATGCTTCAGCTTGTTCTTGGGTACGATTCGAAGTAGTCACACCAGTAATGTTCAACCCTTCTTTTACACGTCTCCCAATTGCTTCCACCATATAATACGCCGTTGATCCCGTTCCTAAACCAACTACCATACCCTCTTTCACAAACTCTGCTGCTTTTTCTCCAACCATTTGCTTTAAGTCCATTAGGCCATTCCCCTTTAGTTATTAGTTGATTACGCTGCATACACCAATTCGAAGCTTTCAAAAACCACTTCCATTTTCGTCGAAAACGTTTCTCCAGCAGATTGACATTCTCTTTTAAAGAACTCTTTATGAGCTTCCATCCAATAATCGACTGTACGATCACCTTCACCTTCTGCAATGGCGATTTCTTCTGTCACTTCATCAAATGGAAAGACAAAGACGTCTAAATTTTGAATGATTCCCACTGCTTGATCATTTCCATCTAGAATGACTGAATAAGCCCCAACTTGTGGCAAATCCGCTCCTTCAACATCATACAAGCGCTTCAAACTGCACGTCGCTGTTTTTAAACCTGATAACACTAAAGCAGCTAACTGATCTGCTAATTCTTTTGAATCTCCAAAAGCCCAAACATCATAATGCTCCGGTAAATTAGGAATCTGCTGATGAAAGCTTTCCCACAACTCTTTTGCTGATTCGTTCTCCATGTCTACACCTTAACCTTATCTATGAATCTACACTTTTAGCTGAAATACGATTTCTAAAGTATAGTTTTTTTCAAACATCACTCGTATTCTATCATACTATTTTTTTATTTGTTTGGAAACTTATTATAACATGTGATTCTGCTTAAGAATCTCTAACCATCACACTCTTTATTTCGAGCTTTAAAGAATGAAAAAAACACATCGGCCTTTGTAACAAAGACCGATGTGTTGGCTGTTTATCAATTCCGATGCATTTTAAATTCCAAAAACAAATCATTGTAGATCCCAATATACTCTTGTCCTAAGTTTTCATAAACCTCTAAGTGTTCCATCGTTTCATCGGATGGGTAAAATTGCTCGTCCTCAATCATTTCAGCTGGCATCAATTCCATCGCTGACGTATTGGGTGTAGAATACCCGACATACTCTGCATTCTGAGCAGCATTTTCGGGCTCCAACATAAAGTTGATAAAGGCATAGGCAGCCTCCACATTCTGAGCGGTTTTAGGAATGACAAAGTTGTCGAACCACAAATTGGACCCTTCAGGTGGAATCACGTAACGCAGATTTTCATTCTCCCACATCATATCCGCTACTTCTCCAGAAAAAGTTACAGCCACAGAACTTTCTTCTTGGATCATATACATTTTGATTTCATCAGCGACAACAGCTTTTACGTTTGCTGTCATTGAATCCAATTTTTCAGCGGCTTCAGCCAACTCAGCATCATTTTTAGAGTTTACCGAGTAACCTAAACTGTTCAGCGCCAACCCCATCACTTCTCTAGCTCCATCGATCAGCATCACATCATCTTTGAAGCGTGGACCCCATAAATCATCCCAATGTTCAATAGTGCCTTCCTCAATAAACTTCGTATTGTAAACAATTCCTAATGTTCCCCAAAAATAAGGAATGGAATAACGGTTCTCAGGATCAAAAGCCATGTCCAATAAATCAGGATCTAAGTGTTCTAATCCTTCAATTTTTGAATGATCCATTTCAATCAGCATATCTTCTTCAATCATACGCTCGATCATATACTCACTCGGCACAGCTAAATCATACGCTGTCCCACCTTGATTGACTTTGGTATACATGGCCTCGTTCGAATCAAACGTTTCATAAGACACCACATACCCTGTTTCTTCTTCAAATTTAGTAATCAATTCAGGGTCAATATAATCTCCCCAGTTGTACAAATTCAACGTGTTTTCGCCGGTCATGCCTTGAGCTTCATCCAACTTGTTAGATGAATAGTAGAGCACTCCACAGACGGCTAAAATAACGCCGGCTAGTGTGACTAATCGTTTCATAGTAAAGTCACCGCCTCTTTACCTTTTCTTCCATGCTGCTGCTTATGTTTTTTGCTGATGCTGTATTGTTGGATAAAGTAATAGCCCACTACTAAAATCAATGCAAACAAGAACATCAATGTGCTTAATGCGTTGATCTCTAAGGATACTCCTTGGCGAGCACGAGAATAGATCTCTACTGCGAGTGTACTGAAGCCATTTCCAGTTACGAAAAAGGTCACCGCAAAATCATCTAAAGAATACGTAAAGGCCATAAAATAGCCCGCTAAAATTCCAGGAGTGATTGCTGGCAATATGATTTTAGTCAAGACTTGCCAGTTATTTGCCCCTAAATCGTGTGCCGCTTTGATCATCGTCGGATTCATTTCTTGCAATTTTGGCAAGACCATCAATACAACGATCGGAATACTGAACGCAACATGCGACAATAGAACGGAAGCAAAACCTAATCTAAAACCAATAAACGTGAACAGGATTAAGAAGCTTGCTCCAATGATAACATCTGGAGAAACCATCAATATGTTGTTCATACTCAACAAGGTATTGCGTGTCTTTCGATTTTTCACCAAATACACTCCAATAGCGCCTAATGTTCCAATAATCGTTGCTAACAACGAAGACAGCAAAGCGACCAATAATGTATCTAACACGATTCCCATTAAACGAGTATCCTCAAAAACAGCAGTGTAATTGTCCCAAGTAAATCCCGTAAAAGAAGTCATTGTTCCGCCATCATTGAAAGAATAAAATATCAAATACATAATGGGAGCATACAATAAGACGAAAACAAGCAGTAGATAAAGATTCGTCCATTTAAATGTCTTTTTTGCCATTATTTATGCAACGCTCCCTTCTTTTTCTTTTCTCCCGTCAGCAGCATCATTAAGAACATCGCTACGATCAAAACTACTCCAATCGTAGAACCCATTCCCCAATTTTCAGTCACTAAGAAGTGTTGTTCAATCGCTGTCCCTAATGTGATGACGCGATTTCCTCCAATTAATCTGGTCAGCATAAATAAAGATAATGAAGGAATGAAAACGGCTTGTACTCCACTTTTGACTCCATTCAATGACAAAGGAAAAATGACTCGTCTGAAGGTCTCCCAGTTATTGGCTCCTAAATCAGAACTCGCTTTCATATAAGAGGGATTCATTTCTTCCAGTGCATTGTAAATCGGCAAGATCATAAACGGAATTTCAATGTAGGAAGCGACCAGCAAAAAACTAACGTCTGTAAATAAAATTTGCTGACGCCCAATTCCAGTAAACACCAAGAAATCATTGATTGTTCCATTCATACTGAATATTCCAATAAAAGCATAGGCTTTTAACAACAAATTGATCCATGTAGGTAAGATGATCAGCAGCAACCACAATTGTTTATGCTTCGTTCTCACCAATAAATAAGCTGTAGGATAACTGATCAGTAAAGTAAATAAAGTAATCAAGAACGCATAGAATATCGAATTGAAGGTCATGGTTAGATAAGTGCCTGATTGAAAATAAGCAGCATAATTGGCAAACGTAAAATTGCCTTGGATATCAAAAAATGATTGATACAAAATCAACACTAAAGGAGCTACCACAAATAAAAGCAGCCACATCGAATACGGCGCAAAATAAAACGCTTTTGTTTGTTTCATATCCGTTTCCCTCCTATTCCTCTTCGTAACTTTCTAAACGAGCATCAAATTCTTTTTCAGTTTCTCCAAATCTCATAACATGGATATCTTCTGGACCAAAATGCAATCCTACCATTTCGCCAACTACAGCTTTCTTAGTAGAATGAACCATCCATTCATTTCCTTCTGCATCGTATCCGATGATTTCATAATGCACCCCGCGGAATAATTGGGTGTCCACCTTGACCGTCAATTTCCCTTTGTCTGTCGTCGTCAACGCTAAATCTTCTGGACGAATCACCACTTCTACTTTTTCATTCGGCGACATCCCTGCATCAACACATTCAAATGTGCGACCGACAAATGAAATTTCATAGTCTTGAATCATTGTTCCTTCTACGATGTTGCTTTCCCCAATAAAATCCGCCACATAACGGTTGATCGGTTCATCATAAATATCTACCGGTGTTCCGCTTTGAACGATCTTGCCTTCTTTCATCACAAAAATTTCGTCGCTCATAGCTAATGCTTCTTCTTGATCATGAGTGACAAAGATAAACGTGATGCCCAATCGTTGCTGCAATTCACGCAATTCATATTGCATATCGGTTCTTAATTTCAGGTCTAATGCCGATAACGGTTCGTCTAGTAACAATACATCTGGTTCATTAACTAAGGCACGAGCGATAGCCACCCGTTGGCGCTGACCACCAGACATTTCACTGATGGCGCGATTTTCGTAGCCAGATAAACGCATCATTTTTAAGACTGCTGCTACTTTTTCTTTGATCGTTTTGTTGTCTAATTTTTTGATTCTCAAACCAAATGCAATGTTCTCAAATACACTCATGTGCGGGAACAACGCATAATCTTGAAAAACGGTATTGACTGTACGTTTATTGGGAGGAATATCATTTACTTTTTCACCGTTAATGGTAATCAACCCATCAGAAACTTCCGTAAATCCAGCAATCAAATTTAAAATGGTTGTTTTTCCACAACCGGATGGTCCTAACAAGGTATAAAATTTTCCCCGCTCAATATCAAAAGTGATATTTTTTAAAATAACGTCATCTTCATACTGTTTTTTTACATTTTTAAACGTAATAATAGCATTTTCTGGCATTTTTACTATTCTCCTTTTTGTTCCAATCTAGTGGATCTTTTTTTGAAATACAAGTAGAAAGCTTCTGGAGTCTACAGATAGGATTCTGTAACGACCATCAATAACCGGCTTTCTCCATCTGCTTGATTAAATATTTGGTGAGTATCATTAGCATGGTAATAAATCGCATCGCCTTTTTTGGCATAGTATCGATTCATCCCGATTTCGATACACACTGCTCCTTTTGTCACATAAGCAAAGGTTTCTGCCATAGAAGGAGAAAATTCTTTGAAGGCTCCATTTTTTTCCAATGTCAATTGGATAGGTTCCATTTCATTTTCATTGGATTCTGGAACAAGCCATTGGATCGTATATTGTCCATCCACAGCTTCGTAATGAGTGTGCTCATCCTTTTTGTAGACCACTCGCTGTTCCTCTTGTTCTTCGTCAAAGAAATCTTTTGGACTGCAACCCAGAACTTCCAGCATATCAAAAAAAACATCCATTGAAGGCATACTTAAATCTCTTTCTACTTGAGAAATATATCCTTTGCTTAGATTCGTTCGTTCTGCCAATTCCTCTTGTGTAAGATTTTTTTGGATCCGTAAATTCTTTATTCGCGTGCCTATTTCCATTTTTTTACACCCTTTTTTGTTTACTATCATTAAACTAAATAGCACAAAAGTATTCTGTCACTAATTATTTTGTTTAGTAAAACCTCTTCTTATTATAGATAATTTGGACAAAAATGCAATAAAAAAAAACTAAAAAACAGAGAGATTCTGTTTTTTAGTCCTAATTCGTTCCAATGGCTTCTCTTTTATTGTAATGTGTCGTCTCTACCTTCTATTAAGCAAGTTCTTTTACCAGGTCTTCCCCAATAATTCTTACTTCCGTTTCTAATTGCACCTTGTTTACTTTAAGGATGACTTCTTTGATGTGTTCGATCAATTCGATATAATCTGTGGCTGTAGCATGATTGATATTTACGATAAAACCTGCATGTTTTTCGGATATTTGTGCACCACCCCAGATTAAACCTTGTAAGCCAGCTTCTTGGATCAATTTGCCTGTAAAATACCCCGTTGGACGCTTGAACACACTCCCACATGATGGATACTCTAAAGGTTGTTTAGACTCTCTTAAAGCAGTCAATTCATCCATTCGCTCTTTAATAGCCTTTTTCTTACCATTTTCAAGAGAAAATACTACTTCCAACACAATATCATGGCTCTGTTGGATGGCACTGTGACGGTAACTGAATTCTAAGTCCTTATTTTTCACTGTTTTTACTTCACCTTCAAGCGTTAGCACCGTGACTGATTCAATGGATTCGCTGACTTCTCCATCGTAAGCTCCAGCATTCATGTAAACTGCACCACCGATACTGCCTGGAATACCGCAAGCGAATTCCAAACCTGTCAAACCGGCTTCATAAGCTTCATTAGAAGTATCGATTAAACGAGCACCACTTTGAACGATAATTTTTTTATGCTCCACTTGAATACGTTTCATTTTTGTTAAGATCATCACTACACCACGTATTCCGCCATCTTTGACAATAAGATTGCTGGCATTGCCCAACACAGTTAGAGGCAATTGTTCCCTATTTACCCACTGTACGACGTTTGTGACTTCTTCAATAGTTGTGGGGAAAACCAGCACATCAGCTGGACCTCCAGTTTTAGTGTAGGTGTATAGTGATAGTGGTTCATTTTCTTTTATAATTAAATCAGGAATTTGTTTTTTTAATTCTTCGATTACCATAGTGTTTAAATACCCTTTCCTATGAATAGAGCAAATACTCTACTTTTTAATGATCCCAAGTAATGTTTTCATTAGGGATGTCTCTTGCCTGTTTTTTAGTTTACCATGCAAAGATGTATTTTTGTAGCTTGTCTTGCTATAACAATCAAAATTTTAATTCTTTTAGAATAACTTTTGAACAAAAAAAGATGTGCTAGGTTCTGTCCCATCACATCTTCGCTTGATTTGTGCTCTTAAACGCGTTGCGCAAGGCAGCTCACACTACCAAAATCCAAACGACGAGAGTTAGGTAAAGAACACCTAACTCTCGTCGTTTGGATTTTGTCCGGTGAGCTAAACGCCTTGCTCCACGCTCTCTATTTTAGTTTATTCAAGTAGTCGTAGCGTTCAAATATTTCAGATTCTGCAATCCCAACCAAGACAGTACCTTGTTCAATTCGGTAGTCTGGGCTAAAGGATACATCCATTCGTTTTTGAGAAGATTTTCGCACTCCGATAATATTGATTTCGTATCGTTTTCTTAAATCCAATTCATCGAATGTTTTCCCTACCCAAGGAGCAGGCGGAATAAACTCGATTACAGCATAGTCTTCATCCAAGTCAACAATATCCGTGATATGTCTTCTTAACACACTTTTTGCCACACGAGTCCCTGCTTCTTTTTCCGGACGAATGACCTTAGTTGCCCCAATCTCAAGCAGTACTTCCATAAAAGATTTATTTTTTGCTTTTGCAACAATCGTAGCGATCCCTAATTTCTTACAGTTCATGACAGCTAAAACACTTGCCTCTAAACTAGTCCCTGTAGCTACTACTACCACATCACAATTTTCGAGTCCTACACTTTGTAAAAAATCCAAGTCTGTGATATTTCCCTGTACAGCTTGTGTTACATAAGGTTCTACGCGTTCAACATTGTCTATATCGATATCAATTGCAATCACTTCACAATCAAAATCATTCAATTCTTTCGCTATTGATGATCCAAAGACTCCCAGCCCCAGTACACCAATTGTTCTTACTGCCATATTCTTATCTCCTATCCAATTAAAATAGTTGTTTTCGCATATAATTTGTCTTTTGTCTTTTTATTGTTTCTGATTAAACCTAATAGTATGGTGATTGGTCCAATTCTACCAACATACATCAAAATCATCAACACAATATGGCTGATATCTGACAACTCAGGTGTTAAATTTACACTGACCCCTACTGTTGCTAAGGCAGAAACGGCTTCAAACAGTAAATACAAGAAGGGTTGGTCTTCAACCAGCATCAAAATACTTACACCCATTACTAGAAAAGCACAGAATGTAGCTACAACAACGATCGCACGACGTACGATTTCGATTGGAATCGTGTGGTGTGCGTAATTGATGTGTTTTTGCCCCTTGACCTCATTAATAATCAACAGAACAATCAAAGCAAATGTAGTTGTTTTGATACCACCGGCTGCACCTCCAGGAGACCCTCCGATAAACATTGTAAAAATGAAGAATAATAAAGTAAAAGGTTCTACCAGTTCATAATCCAATGTAGCAAAACCAGCTGTTCTCATTATTACTGTTTGAAATAGAGAAGCCATCACCTTGTCCCCAAATGAAAAATTTCCAATGGAGTCTGGGTTGTTCCATTCGACTAATAAGAAAACCAGAGTACCTGTTACAATCAAAATAAGTGTCACATTAATAGCTAAACGCGTATGAATCTTTAACAACCGATAAGCACGTTTCCAACCGTGCTGAAATTTATTTTTTACAATGGATTGAAGGTTGTGTGTGACGTCAAACCAAACTGAAAAACCAATACCGCCTAAAATAACCAGCGAAATAATAACTAGATTGACTAAAGAATCATGCGCATACTCTTGTAGACTAATAGCTCCGATATTGTCGAAACCAGCATTACAAAATCCAGAAACCGCTAGAAATAAAGAGACAAATAGCCCTTTAGCCCATCCGAATTCTGGTACAAATCTAAAAGATAACAGCAGCATTCCTGTTCCTTCAATAGTCATTGTATATTTAATGATGGAAGCTAAATAAGTATTAAAATTGCTTAATTCATCTCTATTAAGAGCTTCTTTTACAGCTATAGTATCCGAATAGCTGATTTTTCTTCCTATTCTTAAGATAAAAGTTGCCAATATAGTCATCAGACCCAGTCCACCTATTTGCATCAAAACGATACAAACGATTTGGCCAAACACCGTATAAGACGCTGCCACAGGCAATGTAAATAATCCCGTCACGCATACCATGGATACCGCTGTAAATAAGTTATCAAAATAAGTGGTTTGTGATGTTTCCAGATTGCTGATGGGCAGTGTTAACAGCAGTGATCCTGCAAAAATAACTATTGCAAAACTAATAGCAATCTTTAAAGCTGGAGGTACCTCCCTAATCTTTTTTGCAGACATTCCCTTCTCCTCTTTCATTCATACTTTATCAAGTTCTCATGTATTATATTCTTATTCGCATAAAAGTAAAGCAAATTCTTTCCTCAAAAAAAGTTTTTTTACACTCTTTTTTTCGAAGGTAAATCTCTTATTGATTATTTTTTTACTCAGTTTGTAAGTTTGTGCGATTCGTTTACTCTATGCCACAATTAGATAAGGATTGTTTCGGATTAAACTAAAGCACTAAACATCGAAAAAGGAGCCCGACTAATGAGGTTCTGACTACTTTTTTCTGTTACCCAATCAAAATTTTTGTTTCTGCATAACGGTAATTTTTTTGTTTTTTGTTTCTTCTACCCAAACTCAAAAATATGGTGATAGGGCCAATTCTGCCAATAAACATTAAAATCATAATCACTACTTGACTAACTGTAGATAACTGGGGCGTCAAGTTATCTACAGTTAGTCCGATCGTTGTTAAAGCAGAAGCCGTTTCAAAAATCAAATGAAAGGGTCTCTGATCTTGCTCAAATAACAACAATAAACCTGTCCCTACCATAAAACAAACAAAAAAGGTGACCAATACTACCAAAGCTCTTCGCACAATTTCAGTTGGAATCGTGTGGTAAGCGTAATTGATGTGTTTTTGTCCTTTGATTTCGTTGTACATCAATAAAACAACTAAAGCTACCGTAGTTGTCTTCAGACCTCCAGCAGTCCCACCTGGAGATCCTCCGATGAAGCTGATGACAACAAAAAAGAAGTTGGTAAAACTTTTAAAGTCCAAAAAATTTACTGTAGTGAATCCAGCGGTTCTAAAAGTAGTGGATTGAAATACTGCTGCCAAGATCTTTTCTCCGATAGAAAAATCTCCAATACTAGAAGGATTGTTCCATTCAACAATTAAAAACAGCATAATTCCAAAGAGCAATAAGAAAACAGAAATATTTATAGCTAGACGAGTGTGCACTTGCAGACGTTGGTAATTTCTCTTTAAATTGCGGCTACCTGTTTTCTTAAAAATCGATTGTACATTTTGCGTGATATCAAACCAGACAGAAAAACCGATCCCTCCTAAAACAATCAACACCATCATAACAATATTGACCACAGGGTCGTGAACGTAATGTTGCAAACTATTTCCTCTCAGCGTATCAAATCCAGCGTTGCAAAAACCCGAAACAGCCAGAAAAAGCGCATGGAAGAAACCGTTCTTCGTTCCGTATTCGGGGATAAGTCTAACTGCCAAAAATATAAATGCTGTTCCTTCAATAACAGCCGTATACTTGATAATAGAGGTCAGGTAATTCTTAAAATCCCCTAATTTATCGCGGTTTAGAGCTTCACTAACCGCAATCTTGTCTTTAAAGCTTATTTTTTTACCTACACCGACTATAAACGCAGCAAGAATCGTCATTAAGCCCAACCCGCCAATTTGCATCAAGAAAATGCAAACTACTTTACCGAATAAACTGTAGGTAGTGATAAGTGGTGTCGTCAATAAACCTGTCACACAGACCATAGAAACTGATGTGAACAGATGCTGAAAGTACCCTGCCTCTGAAACTGCAGATTGGCTGACAGGCAGACTCAGCAATAGGGATCCGATAAAAATAATCATCAAAAAACTGAAAGCAATTTTTTTAGATGGTGATAAATGACGTATTTTATCTCCAATCATAAAAGGTTGGATTCCTCCTTCGTAAATTTTTCTCCTCTTTTTCACAAAAACATGATGAGTCAAGAACGACAGTTACGTCCACCGCTTTTGACTGATCATGTATTTGTTATTCTCTAGTCCTTGTTGTCAGCCACTATTTCGGCACATATTTGGTGACTCATAAAAGAAGATTCCAGACTTACAGGATTATCTCCCGTTTTCACAGCTTCAATGAACTGACGGATCAAAGGAGCAAATCCTCTCTTTTCAAGAGTGTGGTCCCAGTCTCCGAATGCTCTGGTCTCTTGTTCTCCATAAGAATCGCTTTCGTAATCGGTCAAGTTCGTTACGCGATACGTTCCTTCAGGAGACTGTACTTCAGCTACTTCCAGATTAGCTCCAGCTTTATAGTTCATTGAAACGATACACATCGTTTGATCCGTTTCCAACTGCACGACACAGTTTTCCAATTGTCCGTCCGTTTCGGTAATAGTATGTGACATTTCTACTACCTCATCGTCCAATAAGTACAAGGCTGTATCAATGGCGTGAATAAACATATCAAAAATACCAAACTGAACTGTCCCAGAACCATTAGGCTTGTTTTTTTGAACGAAAATCATATTTTTATGCGGAACTTTTTTTAGTTCTTGAATCATTGGTGCAAAGCGACGATTAAATCCGGTAGTCAATACCAGTTGTTTGTCTTCAGCTAAAGCTAGTAAGGATTCTACCTCTTCAAGGTCTTCACTGATTGGTTTATCTACATACACATGAATACCATTTTCTAAAAATTGTCTGATAAAAGCTGTATGCGTGTGGGTTGCCGTATGGATGAATACTCCTTCCACTCCGCTTTCAATCATAGATTCGATTGTTGGATGCAGATTTGTTACTCGGTATTGTTTGCCGATTTTGGACAGTTTTTCTTGATTCCGTGTGTAAAAATGCCACTCGACTTCTTCACTCATGGACATCATAATTGGCAAATACGCTTTTTGAGAGATGCCGCCTAAACCTACTATTCCTATTTTCACTACTTTTCCTCATTTCATTAGTTTAATGGATTTTCTTGCCGAACTACTAAGCTCTACTGCTTCAAGTTTTTTTTCGTTTACTGTACAATAATAGTACCATGTTACACTAAAGGAGCAAACTAATAAATGAAACTAATTTCTTGGAACGTCAACGGATTACGCGCTATTGTCAAAAAAGGTTTCTTAGATATTTTTACAGAATTAGATGCTGATTTTTTCTGCCTTCAGGAGACCAAACTTCAAGAAGGACAAATCGATCTGGATATCCCTGGATACTACTCTTTTTGGAATTATGCTGAAAAGAAAGGCTACTCGGGTACAGCTATTTTTACTAAATATGAGCCTTTATCGGCAGCTTATGGAATCGGTATTTCTGAACACGATACAGAAGGAAGAGTAATCACTTTAGAGTACGACGATTATTATGTGGTTACTTGTTACACTCCTAATTCTCAATCCGAGTTGAAACGGCTAGACTATCGTGTACGTTGGGAACAAGATTTTTTAGCTTATTTAACTGAATTAGATATCCGAAAACCAGTTATTCTTTGTGGAGATCTAAACGTTGCCCATAAAGACATTGATTTAAAAAATCCGCAACGCAACCGCGGCAACGCTGGCTTTTCTGATGAAGAAAGAGCTCAATTTGAGGCTCTTTTAAGCAATGGATTTGTCGATACTTACCGCTATTTCTATCCTGAAACAGAAGGAAGCTACACTTGGTGGAACTACCGGTTCAATGCCCGCAAAAACAATGCCGGTTGGCGCATCGATTATTTCTGTGTTTCACAAAAATTGATTCCATTTCTAGAAGATGCGAAAATACACAACACTATCTTGGGTTCAGATCATTGCCCAGTAGAACTGACTCTTAAAGATACCCTAGCTAAAGCTATTTAAAAGGCTCTTCATCTTCTAACGTTGGTAAAGAAATTTCCTCCGGCCTATGGGGTTGCTTATGGAAGGCCATGGGAACGCCCTTGAGCCGAAAACCGCGTCTCAAGACTTACAAGCATCAAATGTTGTAGAACCATTAAAAAAAGAATGGATCGTCTTAAATGGACGGTCCATTCTTTTTATCGCTTACCCTTTATTTTTGTTTTGCAAATCAACGACTGTGTAACTCCGTTTGTCGTATCTATTTCTACTCCGGGAATATTCAAAAGGTGTCCCATCTTCTAAATGGACAACTTGCTCTACTTCCAAAACTGGGTCATCGACAGCACAGCCTAAATACTTCTGATCGTATTTGGAAGACTTCGCTGCGTGAATCTTTCGGTAAGCTCCTCCGAATTGCAACCCTAATTCATTATGAATGTATTGATAAATAGAGGAGTTTAAGGCTTCTTCGCTTAACCCCGGTATCAAATTCGCATTCATAAACGTATGCTCAATAATATACGGCTCTCCGTCTACAATACGCAAGCGGATAATTTTATATACCGGAACATGTTTATCCAGCATCAGCGTCTCTCGTATCTCTTCTTCAGGAAACTCTACCGAAAAGGAAATAATTTCTCCTTTAACTTCATGACCAACCAATTGTTTGGTCAATCCTTCATATTCCATTGCGTTAGCATTTAGGCCATTTTTTAGAGCCGTTTTCTTCACATAAGTTCCTGATCCGCGTTTCCGAAAAATCAATCCTTCTAATGCCAAAACGTCCATGGCTTTTTTTACGGTCATTCTGCTTACACCAAATTCTTTTGCCAAAGAAATTTGATCAGGGATCAGAGAATCCACTGGATAGAATTCTTCTTGAATACGTTGTCTAATTTTATTCGCTATCATTTCATATTTGATCATGTTCTTCCCTCCGGTGGTTTATACTCTCCCCTAGCATACTCCATCTCAAAGAAAAAGACTAGTTTTTTTATACAAAAAACTAGTCTTTTCAACATTATTTTATTCTGCTGTACTTAAATCGACTGATTTAAGGTTTGTTTTATCGACAACTTTCAAGAATGGATACCAGATAACACCGATAATTGCCATATCAATCAATTGTAACACCCCACCCATTGGAGAGTTCGTAGCTAACATACCGTTAAAGAATACCGGTACTGTCCACGGCACTGATACCCCAGTCGGCGTTGGGAAAATACCCAAGTCCATCACTACATAATTTAAAGTAGTTGTTACTAATGGAGCTAAGATCCATGGAATGAAGATAGCTGCGTTCAATACAAGCGGCATACCGAAGATAACAGGTTCGTTAACATTGAAAATACCAGGTGCTAAAGCTAAACGTCCAACATCTTTCATTTGGCGACTCTTCATCACGAATGCCATAAGGATAACAACGATCAACGTGCTACCAGATCCACCCATACCAACTGTATACATTTCCATAAATGGTTTTGTAACGATATTTGGCAATGCTTCTCCAGCTTCAAAGTGTTCTAAGTTATCCAACATTAATGTATTCCAGATTGGATCCATTACTGAGTTGACAATGATTTGTCCATGTAATCCAAAGAACCATAATAATTGAACAAAGAATACAGCAATCAACGTTGCTGGCAATCCACTACCTAAACCAGTTAACGGCTCTTGAATAACATTGTATACAAAATCATGTAAGTTTGTATTAAATGCGCCAGTTACGATGGCATTTACAATTGTGAAAATACCTAATGTAATAATTGCAGGAATCATCGCTGCAAATGATTTAGAAACTGCTGTTGGAACGCCATCCGGCATTTTGATAACAATTCCTTTTTTGATTATTCTGCAGTAGATTTCAGCTGCAAGAAATGATGCTATCATCCCAACAAACATCCCTTTAGCGCCTAAGCGATCTAAAGTTAACACACCGCTTACTACCTCACCAGATTCAAGAGTAGTCACAAACGGAGTTAAAATCAAGTAGGATGCAAGAGATACGGCTCCACCAAACACTGGATCCACATCGTGTGTTTTAGATAAATAATACCCGATACCAAATGTTACAAAGATAGTCATAATAGACATGGTAGCATTTTGTCCATTACCAAATAATGTTCCTAATGTACCTTTCACATCATCACTGAAAAACGGTAAATTATTGATAACTACTACTAATGAACCAAACATGGTGATTGGGAAAGCCAACATAAAAGCATCTCGCAAGACTAGCAAGTATTTGTTTTGTCCTAACTTTCCTGCAATCGGTAACAATTTTTCACTTAATTTGTCAATAAAGCCATTCATAAGTAAAATACCTCTTTTCTTTTTTTAAAATGTAATAAATTATAGCAAACGTTTACAAACCAAAGTATACCATTTCTACATAAAATGTCTAGTCTTTTTAAAAATAAGTTCAGCTTTTACTCCGAATTCATATTCTGTTCACAATTGTGAATTCGTTTTGATGAAAAAAGTACACTTGCATAGTAAAAATACAAGTGTACTTAAGTAACATTGAATTAGTCTTCAAAACCATTATTTTTAGAAACTTCATTAAACCAGCGACCACTTTTCTTGATCGTCCGTTTGTGCTCATTGTCTAAGTCAACTGCAATAAATCCATAACGGTTTTTATAAGCGTTTGTCCAAGACCAGTTGTCCATACATGTCCACATGTGGTATCCACGCACATTGCTTCCTTCTTGGATGGCTTGGTGTACATATTTCAAGTGATCTTGCACGAATTCGATACGGTAGTCGTCTTCCACAATCCCTTTTTCATTGACGTAACGTTCTTCGCCTTCTACACCCATTCCATTTTCAGAAATAAAGCATTTGATGTTGTCGTAGTTTTCACGTAAATTCGTTAAAATATCGTACACGCCTTTTTCGTAGATTTCCCATCCACGATAAGGGTTCATTTTACGTCCTGGCATTTCATAGTTGTCAAAGTAGTCATCCGGCATTGGACCATCCGCTAACTTCGTAGTCGATTCTTTCGCTTTGATGCGACGAGGTTGGTAGTAGTTTACACCTAATAAGTCGACTGTATTTTCTTTGATCGTGTCTAAGTCGCCTTCTTCAATAACCGGTAAAATATCGATTTCCTTCAATATTTCTACTAAATCGCTTGGGAATTCACCTTTTACAGCAGAATCTAAGAAAGAACGATTGAAAAATGCGTCCGCTGCTTTTGCTGCTTTCACATCTTCGGGATTACTTTCATCACGTGGGTAACTTGGCGTCAAGTTTAGGATGATTCCGATTTCTCCCCCTAGATCCATTCCATGATAAGCTTTAATGGCTTTAGCACTGGCTAGTACTTCATGGTAAGCTACTTGTGCAGCTTTTTTCATATCTACTATAGCTGGGTAATGGAATTGATATAAGTAGCCTCCCTCAACAGGAACGATCGGCTCATTATGTGTAAACCATTTTTTAACACGGTCTCCAAATAATTCAAAACATGTTTTAGCAAACACTACATAAGCTTCTACTGTTTCACGATTTTCCCAGCCGCCTTTTTCTTGCATTTTCCTTGGCATATCAAAGTGATATAAATTGATGAACGGTTCAATATCATTAGCGATCAATTCATCAATTACTCTATTGTAGAAATCGACTGCTTTCTCATTGACTTCCCCTACGCCATTTGGAATCAAACGACTCCATTGGATAGAAGTACGGAATGTATTGTGTCCAGTTTCTTTCATTAATTGAATATCTTCTTTATACTTTTCATAGAATACAGAAGTTTTTTCAGGTCCTACTTGGTTGAAAAATAATTCTGGGCTTTCTTTGTACCAGTAATCCCAAATACTGTCCCCTTTGTTATCGCCTTCAAAAACGCCTTCTGTTTGTGGTCCGCTAGCTGCTGATCCCCACCAAAAATTCTTTGGAAATTCATATTTCATAGCTTTCTTCTCCTTTTTAAATGACTATACTTTTATTTTATAACTTTATACTTTTAAGGATAACAAAAAAAAGAGCATTTGTCTGCAAAATAAGCAAACTTTTTTAAATCGTTTTCATTTTTTGTTTTTTATTATTCTTAATAAAAACAATAAAAAAGTTCCATTCTTTTTGTTGCGCCAGTTTTCGTTATACGATATACTTGATTATGATGAAATCGAATAGTTTCCAATAAGGGAGTAACTGGCAGCTGAAGCTGTGGCAACGTCACCAGCAAGTAGATGTAACGGTCTACTGGTGTTGTCTTAAATAGTGAGACTTATGCAGTTGTTGAACCATAAACAATTCCGCATAAGTCTCTTTTTTTGTCGATTTTATTATGAATACTGTTTAAGGAGGAATTGAATTAAGAGATAGCACATTTTAATCCAGCTGATCAGCTGCCAAAATAAAATACAAGGCATTTTGACAGTTAAATACAAGTTCTGTTTCTTGTGAAAAAACAGCTAGAATAGTATGTTAGATGTAAGTTATTTATTACTACTATCTCTTTAGTAGTTAGGTTTTCCTCTGCAATTCAACAACGTACTAATTTGACAAAAAGAAAGGGTGTATAATTTGGAAAACTATCAAAAAGATATGGACCAGATCTATCAAGATTTTGAAGCTTCAAGAGAAGGCTTATCAGACGCAGAAGTTAAACGTAGACAAGAACGCGATGGTCTAAACGAATTAAAACAAAAGAAAAGAGATTCCGTTTTAAAGCTATTTTTAGAAACATTTAAAGACGCAATGGTTGTTGTACTTTTGATTGTAGCTATTATTCAAATGTTGCTGGGTGAAGTAACTGAGTCTCTAATCATATTTGCGGTATTGATGATCAACTCTGTTTTAAGTGTTGTCCAAACCAGAAAAGCTGAAGGTTCATTAGATGCTTTGAAAAATATGTCGGCTCCTTCTGCAAAAGTATTGCGTAATGGTGGAAAAGCCACTGTTGAAGCAAGAGATTTGGTTGTTGGCGACATTGTGAGTTTAGACGCTGGGGATTATGTTCCTGCAGACGGACGTTTGATCGAAGCCGGTTCATTGCAAATCGAAGAAGGTATGTTGACAGGTGAATCTGTTGCCTCTGAAAAGAACACTGATTCCCTAAGCGGAGACGTTCCTCTAGGTGACCGTTCTAATATGGTCTTCAGTGGAACCTTAACTACTTATGGACGTGGATTATTTGTAGTTACAGGAACTGGTAACAACACTGAAATGGGTAAAGTTGCTAGCTTGATCGATGACGCTTCCTCAAAACAGACTCCATTGCAAAAGAAATTAGATGTATTTAGTAAAAAATTGGGTATCGGAATCTTACTATTAAGTATTTTGATCTTTGCTATCCAAGCTGCTCGTATTTTCTTTGGTGATGTGACAGATGTTCAAACCGAACTGCTGAATGCGTTTATGTTTGCTGTAGCCGTTGCCGTTGCTGCTATCCCTGAGGCATTGCAATCTATTGTAACGATCGTATTGTCTGTCGGAACAAATAAAATGGCGAAGAAACACGCTATCATCCGTAAATTACCGGCTGTTGAAACTTTAGGCTCAACAAGTATCATTTGTACGGATAAAACAGGTACATTGACTCAAAATAAAATGACTATCGTAGATTATTTCTTGCCAAATGGACAATCTGGAGAATTCAGTACAACTCCTGATTCTTGGACAGCCGATGAAAAACGCTTGATGGAAATCGCTGTTCTAGCCAATGATTCTAATATTAATGAAGAAGGTCAAGAACTTGGAGATCCTACTGAAGTGGCTATGATCGCATACAGCAATAAATTAAACAAATCGTATGAAGATCTTCGTCGTCAATACCCACGTGAAGCTGAATTGCCATTTGATTCTGACCGTAAATTGATGTCAACCGTCAACACTATCGACGGAGAACGTTTAATGTTGACAAAAGGTGGTCCAGACGTAGTATTTGGCCGCAGTACTAAAATGATGTTGGATGGCGAAGTCGTTGAATTGACTGACGAACGTCTGAAAGCATTGCAAACTCAAAATGAAGCCTTCTCAGATCGTGCATTACGCGTGTTGGCATTTGCTTACAAACCCCTTCCAGAAGGGAATGAAATCAGTTTTGACGACGAGAATGATTTGATTTTAGCTGGTTTAATGGCTATGATCGACCCTCCTCGTGAAGCTGTTTATGGAGCTATTGAAGAAGCTAAGAGCGCCGGAATTAAAACGGTTATGATTACTGGTGACCACAAAACGACAGCTCGTGCCATTGCTCGTGATATTGGTATCTTTGCAGAAGGCGACTTGGCCTTAACAGGACAAGAGTTAGATGCTTTAAGCGAAGAAGAATTGCATGAAAAATTAGAACACATTTCTGTCTACGCTCGTGTTTCACCTGAAAACAAAATCCGTATCGTTCGTGCATGGCAAGACAGAGACAAAGTTTCTGCTATGACAGGTGATGGAGTTAACGACGCTCCTGCTTTAAAACAAGCGGACATTGGTATTGCAATGGGTAGTGGTACTGACGTTGCCAAAGACTCTGCTGCTATGGTATTGACAGATGATAACTTTGTTTCTATCGTGAGTGCTGTTGAAGTTGGTCGTAACGTTTATGACAACATCAAAAAATCGATTGCTTACCTATTCTCAGGTAACTTAGGAGCAATCATCGCGATCATCGCTGCTTTATTAATGAACTGGGTCAGCCCGTTTACAGCATTACAACTACTGTTTATCAACTTAGTCAATGACTCTATTCCTGCTATCGCTTTAGGTATGGAACCTGGTGAGCCAAATGTGATGAATCGTAAACCTCGCGATCCAAATGAGGGTATTTTTGCTGGCGGTACGTTTACTTCTGTAGTCTTCCGTGGAATTTTGATCGGTATTGCCGTTATCATTTCTCAATACATTGGATTAGGTTATTCAGATGAAATGAGTGTTGCAATGGCATTTACGACATTGATCCTAGCTCGTACGTTACAAGTGTTCCCTGCTCGTTCAAATACTCAAACATCCATCGGTGCTGGCTTCTTCTCTAATATGTATGCTATTTACGCATTTATCTTCTGTATGGCATTGTATGGTATCACTATGTTGCCTGGTGTTCGTTCAGTATTTGATGTTCCAGCTGACTTTGGTTTAGAACAATGGGGAATTGCTGCAGGTTTAGCTTTAGCTGCCGTTATCCTTATGGAACTAAAAAAAGTTTTCTTTCCAAGTAAAAATGACTAATTATTAATCTTGTTTAAAACAACAATAGAGGCTTACTCCTACTGGAGTAAGCCTCTATTGTTGTTTTAATGGTTAACTGTTTACTTCTTCTGCTACTGCTGGATGATTACTTTTCATCAATTCATCTACATAACCAACTGTTTCTGGCTGATTTCCTTCTATTTCCTTGATTTTATCCGCAAATTGCGGCAAGTGATCCTTATGGGCGTACAGTAATTCATCTAAAATTGTTTTAGCTAACTTACCGCCAGGAACAAGAGGATTGACTGTAAAGGCCTGTAGTGCAGCACCATAATCTCCGTCAACTGCTGCTCGAATAACGGTTTCTTCCATTCCTTTCATATTTTGGATGATTCCTCTAGCTGCTCCAGATGGGAATGCACCCCAATTGTAAGGTTCGACTCCATGCGCAGTGACCACACCTGACACTTCTACAATACTGTCATACGGCAAGTCAGTGATCGTGCCATTATTTTGAGTAGACACTACCATGGTAGTTTGTTTATCATTTTGAATAGAAGCAATAATCTCACAGGCTGCATCACTATAATGTGTGCCTCCTCGTTGAGACAACTCTTCTGGTTTATAGTCTAATGCAGGATCTTTGTATAGTTCAAACAGACGTTTCTCTGTTTCTTTGACTACTTGAGCTCTTGTTTCGCCTCTTTCAAATTCTTCAATAGAGTGTTGCAGCATTTCATCTTCAATATAGTAATAACGATGATACCCACAAGGCAGCATACCTAAATCTTTGATCTGCTCATAATGGAAAGAAGCACTATGAATATTTTTTAAGTGATTGTCTTCTTCATTTTGTGAAGGTCCATATAAAATGTCGATCAATTCTGCTGTTCTTTCTTTTCCGGTTTTATCCCATACCCGGTGCCAATGGAAATGATTGATTCCAGCAAATTTAAAGAACAATTCATTTTCAGGAATGCCCAATTTTTCAGATGCAGATGAACAATGGCCAATTGGCACATTACATAGTCCAACTGTTCGTTCCCATCCTCCTACTTTGATTGCTGCTTCAGTGACCATTCCTGCAGGATTGGTAAAGTTTACAAGCCATGCATCTGGACATTGTTCTTTCATATCTTCGATAATCTCTAAAATAACCGGAATTGTACGGAAAGCTTTCAGCATTCCACCAGCACCATTTGTTTCCTGTCCTAAAACCCCATGTGATAAAGGAATACGTTCATCTTTGACACGAGCGTCTAACAATCCCACTCTAAACTGAGTCGTCACAAAATCTGCATCTTTCAAAGCTGTTTTACGGTCTAAAGTTAATTCAACGTTCCAGTCTAAACCTGCTGCTTTGACCATCCGTTTAGCCATTTCTCCAACAATCTCCAGCTTTTCTTTACCTTCTTCGATATCTACTAAAACAATATCTTTAATCGGCAGCTGGTCTTTGCGCTTAATGTATCCTTCAATCAATTCTGGTGTGTAACTTGAACCTCCACCAATCGTAACAATTTTCAAAGCTTCTTTAGTCATTGTTATCCTCCTTGGAAAGCGTTTTCTTTTTAAGTACAATTTCACTATAAGATGTGTAATCCATTACAGTCAAGCTTAATTTGAAAAAACCTTTATTACAGAACAAAAAGACTTAACTGTCAGTTGACAAGTGTTATTAACTGAATAAGTTTGCTCAATTGGATAAAATAAAGGTGTCTTACCTTTTTTGTCTTAATACTACTTGATAGCATTTTTGATCCTTAAGGAGGAAATCGACAATGGATTTAAATCTGTATTACGGAAAAGACTATAAGTCTATCCCTATGACTTCTATAAAAAGAAGTCATGGAAAAGAATTGACACCTGATGTCTACGTTTATACTGTCCAGTTTGTTAACCTTTATCTGATTGGAGATATTGTCAGCGACGATTTTGTTATCGTTGATGCCGGCACACCTAATAAAGCTGATGATATTATCTCAGCTGTAGAGGAACGTTTTGGGAGAAATAGTACTCCCAAGGCTATTATTTTGACGCATGGCCACTTCGATCATGTAGGTTCTGTGATCGAACTAGTTCATCACTGGAACATACCTGTTTACGCTCATAAAATGGAACTTCCTTATTTAACAGGGAAAAAAAGCTATGCTAAAGGAGATTCTACTGTCGAAGGTGGATTGATTGCTAAGATGTCTGGAGCTTTCCCTATAGAACCAATCAATTTAGGCTCTCATATCCATCCTTTACCAGAAGATGGAACAGTACCTTATTTATCTGATTTCAAATGGATCCATGTTCCAGGTCATACAGAAGGCCAAATAGCTTTGTTCAGAGATAAAGATCGGCTACTGATCGCGGCAGATGCATTTGTGACTACTAAACAAGACTCTCTCTATCATGTAGTGACACAGAAAAAAGAATTAAGCGGGCCCCCGAGGTACTTGACACCAGATTGGACAGCCGCTAAGGAATCAGTCCGTAAATTAGCAAGTCTGAACCCTTATATAGCCATAACAGGACACGGTCCATCAATGGAAGGAAGCGAGTTAAAAAAGGATTTAAATAAATTAGCAGACAACTTTGATGAAGCGGCTGTTCCCAACTATGGTAAATTTGTAGATGACTCTTCTGAAAGCCAAATCTAAATACCTAAAAAAACGATTCCTTCTATAACAACTGTAGAAGGAATCGTTTTTTCTTTTAGTGTATTCTTTAAACAGATGGTGTTCCAGTTGGAGCATCTGTATCAGTTGTTTGAGCTTCCAAGATTTCTTCTTCTGTTTTACCTTGTTCTAGCATATAAGCTTTTTGGTCTACTAGTTTGAAGAATGGATAGTAAACTAATCCGCCTAAGAAAATTTGGAAAACTTGCAGCAATGCACCTGTCCATCCACTAACTAAGAACCCTGAAAAGATTGGTGGAGTTGTCCAAGGGATGTTGACACCATTGGCTACGTTCACTAATCCTGTTGACATAGCTGCATAAGCAACGATTGCCATAATAATTGGATTAATAATAAATGGAATCAACATAATCGGGTTCAATACAATTGGAATACCAAAAATCAATGGTTCATTAATATTGAACATTCCAGGACCGATGGCTAATTTTCCTAAAGTCTTAAATTGTTTGGATTTTGCAAAGAATAGCGCACATAAGGCTAACCCTAAAGTACTGCCGGCTCCGCCTAGTTTGATAAAATTATCATGGAACTGAGAGTTGATAATGTTTGGCAAAGCTTGTCCTGCTGCAAAAGCTTCCGCATTACCAGCCGTTAAGGACAGCCAGATCGGTGACATAACTCCTGATACGATTTGAGATCCATGAATCCCAAAAGACCAGAGAATTGCTTCAAACAACAGCACAATGATCATTGCAGGCAAAGACCCGCCTAAAGCTAACAATGGTGTTTGCAACACTTCAAAAATGAAATTGTGAGCTGTTTCAAAAGAAGTCATTGCAAACAACATTCTGATAACATTAAAGGAAAGAATAACAAAAAGTCCAGGAATCAAAGATGAAAATGAACGTGCTACATTGCTGGGTACAGATTCAGGCATTTTAATGACCCATCCGCGTTGTACAACAGCTCTCATAATCTCAGTAGCTAAAATAGCTGTAATCATCCCTACAAATAAACCACTTGCGCTTAAGTTAGCAGATGGAATACCTGTAGCTCCTTCGGCTGTAATCAAACTTGGAGTCAAAATCAAGAAAGATACGATAGACAATACGATTGCTGCTACATCATCGACTTTATAATGACTAGATAATGATTTTGAAATACCGATAATAACAAAAGGCGTCATAATATTCATGGTCATATTATAAGGAACCATAAAGAATTCAGACCAGTTAGCCCCAAAAATGCCAGCCATAAAATCTGCATAGCCATTAATGGGAAGATTGGCTAACAGCAAAAAGATCGAACCAATGATCAAAATAGACATTGCTGCAAAAAAACCACTTTTTATAGCGGTTAAATACCGATTTGAATCTAATTTGTAAGCAAGTAGGGCCATTTATTCTTGTAAAAAGTCCAAAAATTTATCCATTTGTATTTCCTCCTCTGAACGGAATGTGTACTCACAACTAAATCCTAAAGAGTAAAAACTGATAAAAATAATAGGGCCTGCAGTATTTCAGGTGCGCTTTTGCTCCTCCTTTCTTTTTTGTAATCGCTTACTTTAGTATCTGATTTTATTTTAATCTATGTTGCTCACCTAAGCAAGTCTTTTTTTTTTAATCTGTTACTTTAATTTTTAATCTTTTATTACGTTTTGCTGAAATACTTGTGTGTTTTCATTAAATCTGTTTATAATGAAAGACAGTGAAAAATTGTACTACCTAAAGGAGAGAAAGGCAATTGAAAAATGAGGCAAACTCATCGAAAGATTGGTTTATCAGATTGTTAAAAGGAGCTGCAGTAGGAATCGGCGGTATATTACCCGGTTTATCAGGCGGTGTCTTAGCTGTTATCTTTGGACTTTATGATGAAATCATTTCATTTTTAGGCAATATCACTAAAAATTTCTTGCAAAATGTTCGTTACTTTTTACCGGTTGGTATCGGCGGCGTTATTGGTGTAGTCATCTTTTCTGCATTTGTTGAAAAAGCTTTTGGCCAATATGAAGCTATGTTTACTTGCTTGTTCATTGGTTTTGTTGTAGGAACTTTCCCCTCTTTATGGAAAACTGCCGGTGAAAAAGGTCGCAATACTGTAGATATCAGCATTCTTGTGATCAGCGCTGTTGGATTGACTCTATTGATGGTGATTGGCGGACAGTCACTGACACAATTAGCTCCCGGCTTTTTAACTTGGGTGTTCTCTGGGGCCTTGATCGGTCTAGGAGTAATCGTTCCCGGAATGAGTCCAAGCAACTTCCTTATTTACTTTGGTTTGTATGAAAAAATGTCTGCAGGAATCAGTTCATTTGATTTTAGTGTGATTATTCCCTTAGTTATCGGCGGCCTGCTGTGCGTATTATTGTTGGCTAAATTAGCAGACTGGTTATTTACTCGCTTCTACTCAAAAATGTATCATTTCATTTTAGGAATGGTGATTGGTTCATCTCTAGCTATTTTCCCAACTGTTATCCTCCCAGCATTCTCATCTGAAGGATTAGCAGCATCTGGATTATCCTTTACGTTGACTTTGGTGTTCTCTCTCATTATGTTTGTGATAGGTGTGATTTTCTCTTACTGGTTCAGTGGAATCGAAGAAAAATATTCGAAATAAATAACTGGGTCGTCTCAATTATGATGGCCTTTTTTTTGATTGAGTTTGTGCTTCTAGTAAAAAGCAATTTATGAGTGACAGAGGTTCTATCTCTCAATAATTGTTCTTAGCAAATTCTCTATCCACTAACAAAATAAACAGCTGCCCTAAAATCGAGTAATAGTCGATTTTGGGACAGCTTGTTCGTTAATGTCAGCCTAGCTCTTGACCATTTGAAGCAATTACATCTTTGTACCAATAGAAGCTGTCCTTGCGTAAACGAGAGAGATCTTTCAAATCAAAGTCTGAACGATTGACGTACACAAATCCATAACGTTTACGGAAACCTTCATGAGTACTGATCAAATCGATCGCGCTCCATGGACAGTAACCAAACAGCTCAACACCATCTGTAATAGCTAATTGAACTTGTTTGATATGGTCTCGCAAATAATTGATGCGATAAGTATCGTGGACCTTTCCATCTTCTGTCAAAGTGTCTCTTCCGCCTAATCCATTTTCAGTGATGACTAACGGTAACGCGTAACGAGAATAGATTTCATTTGCTGTTGTACGTAAACCTTCTGGATCAATCTCCCAGCCAAATTCAGTTTTGTCAAGTGCACCATGTTCTACTTGGCGGAAGAATCCAGGAATTCCTTGTCCTTTTTGTTGGTCAGCACTTGTAGAATCCGTACTCTCTTCTTGAAGCGGATAATATTCAACAGTTCCTGAACTATAGTAGTTAAAGGCAATAAAATCAGCTAAACCAGATTTTAAAGTTTCTTCATCACCTGGTTCGAATTCTGGAGTTGCATCATTAGCTTCTAAGAAAGACCACGCAACATTATTGTATCTCCCATACACTGCCATATCCAAATACAACCAGTTTCGTAATGCATTAAAGGTTTGAGCAGCTTGAATATCTTTTGGACTGTTTGTTTTAGGATAAATGTAGGAGATATTTGGTGCAGGGCCGATTTTAGCCTCTGGCAGCTTATCGTGGCATTGTTTCATCACACGCGCTTGTGCCAAGAGCATGTGGTGATTTTGTTGATACGTCTCTTTCAAGGTACTGGCGCCTCCACCAACAACCGCACCAGCAGACAGAATCATCATATTTTGTTCATTGATGGTTTGCCATAACTTAATTCGATCTCCAAAACGATCAAATAAAATATCACAGTAGCGTACAAATGCATCGACCGTAGCGCGATTGCTCCAGCCGCCCTTTTCTTCTAATGCAGCAGGCAAATCAAAATGGTATACCGTCACTAAAGGTTCAATATTGTATTTCAGTAATTCATCAATCAGAGTATTATAAAACTGGATACCTTCTTCATTGATTTCCCCATCTCCACTTGGAACGATACGTGTCCAGGCAATAGAAAAACGATACGTTGTAAATCCCATTTCGGCTAACAATGCCACATCTTCTTTATAATGATGATAATGGTCCGCTGCTACTTTGAAATCAGAAGTATCCTCTGGAATAACTTTTATATCTTGAACAGATGGCCCCTTTCCGCCTTCATTCCAGGCGCCTTCAATTTGGTAAGCACTTGTTGATCCACCCCATAAAAAGTCTTTTGGAAATGGTTTTGCTGTTTTCTGTTGCATAAAGTTTCCCTCCTTAAATTATACCGCTTTCATTTATTACTTTACCTTATGTAATGCTTTACATTCAAGCACCGATTTTTATTATTTTCAATAAACAATAGTGTTCGTAAACTGAAATTACCATAGAGTTTGTTTGTAAAAAGAGTTATACTACTAGCAACAAATCTTTAAACCACTATGGAGGCTGAAATGAATTTTACTGCTATTGACTTTGAAACAGCTAATTATCAAAAGCACAGCGCTTGTTCTGTAGCTTTAACGATCGTTCGAGACAGTCAAATCGTTGACAATTATTATACCTTATTGAAACCTGACACTTTTTTTGATCAAAGAAACATTCGTATCCATGGTATTTACGAAAGAGATGTGGCAAATGCTCCCACTTTTGCTCAGATCTGGCCAGAGATCAATCCTCTGTTTACACAAAACCAGTTGATCGTTGCCCATAATCTTCCTTTTGATCGAGGTGTACTGCAAGGTTGTCTGGATTACTATCAGCTTGAACAACCTCATTTCCAAACCTTATGCACTGTCCAATCAAGCCGAAAACTATTGTATGAACTGCCAAACCACAAATTAAATACGGTATGCGAATCTTTAGGCATTACACTGGACAATCACCACAATGCTTTGGCAGATAGTGTAGCTTGTGCAAATATCCTTCTTTACCTTGAAGACCATTTTGGGACAACGCCCCTAAAAAAATTAGTCAAATATGTGTAACTAAGTTTTTCAATTCTACTATGGCTAATAGTTAACAGACTCTATATTCTATGCAAAGCAACGGATCTAGCCGATTGCATGGAAATAGAGTCTTTTTAATTTGCCAGCACGATAAATGATGATTCTTCTTCTGGTATTCCTCGCTTCATTTCCTCATTTACTAGACACATATTATTCATATTTAGATTGTAACCGACTGATAAAACAACTTTTATGTCTCTTCATTTTCATTAGAAAATGAACTGAAATCTCATTTTTGAATGCTTATTAGTTGAAATAGGATTCGTATTCCCGTATGCTATAGGGGTACCAAAAATCAGGAGGAGATCACGGTGAATAAATATAAAAGGAAAGGCAAACTGTTTGCCTTTATCGCAACACTTGCTTTTATAATCAACATCCTATTACCAATGCAAGTTGGAGCAAGTGAAACAGATTCAACGAAAGGAACCCCCGAAGACCCGTACATTATTACAACGGACGTTACTTATACACCATTTGAATTTCAAAATGCAGACGGCGAATATGTCGGTATTGACGTTGATATCTTACGTGCCATCGCAGAAGATCAAGGTTTTGAAATTGAACTTAATCCATTAAATTTTAGTGCAGGATTGCAAGCTCTAGAGACCAACCAAGTGGATGGTATGATCGCAGCCATGAGTATTACTCCCGAACGTGAAGAATCGTTTGATTTTTCTGACCCTTACTTTGAAGCTGGGACTGTTATGGCTGTTTCCGAAACGAATGATGAAATCACTTCTTACGATGATTTAGAAGGTAAAACAGTAGCCGTAAAAGTAGGAACTACTGGAGCTAATTTTGTTAATGAATTACAAGAAGAATACAATATCAACGTAAACCAATTTGACGATTCAGCAACTATGTATGAAGACGTTATGGCTGGCCATTCAGATGCTGTTTTTGATGACTACCCTGTAATGGCATATGCTGTTCAACAAGGTCTGAAATTGCAATTCCCGCTTGATCCAGAGTCTGGGGATGTTTACGGATTTGCCGTTAACAAAGATCAAAACCGGGAATTACTCGAAATGTTTAATGCAGGTTTAGCAAATATCCAAGAAAATGGGACTTATGATGAAATTGTCGATCGTTATTTAAGCGAAGATGCTGAACCAGCTGCAGGAAATGGAATCTTCGGTCTACTTGCAGCTAACTGGAAAGACTTAGCCAGTGGCCTAGGCTCTACGTTAGTGTTAACGCTTGTTTCCTTTGCTATTGCATTAGTACTCGGAACTGTTTTGGGATTATTTAGCGCCAGTCCAAATAGAGTGATGAATGTTATATCTTCTATTTATATTACGATTATGCGCGGGATTCCATTAATTGTTCTAGCTTTCTTTATCTATTTTTCAGTACCACAATTGCTTGATATTAAAATGTCTGCCTTTATAGCAGGGGTCACTACATTAACGCTTAATACAGCGGCTTACATTTCAGAACAAGTACGAGGGGGTATTTTAGCTGTTGCTAAAGGACAATTAGAAGCTGGGAGAAGTTTGGGGCTGTCTTACAATACATCCATGAGAAAAATCATTCTTCCACAGGCTATTAAAATAATGATTCCGTCTCTTATCAATCAATTTGTCATTACATTAAAAGACACCTCTATCCTTTCCGTAATCGGGATAGTAGAATTAACACAAACGGGACGTATCGTCATTGCTCGAACATATTCATCTGGCAGCATGTGGTTGATCGTCGGAGCCATTTACATCGTTATTATTACCATTTTAACTTGGCTTTCATCTGTATTGGAAAGGAAACTGACAAATGACTAAACTAAAAGTAGAACATTTAAAGAAAAACTTTGGCGACTTAGAAGTATTAAAAGATTTAAACTTAGAAGTTCAAGAAGGAGAAGTTATTTGCATTATCGGTCCTTCCGGATCAGGTAAGAGTACTTTCCTTCGCTGTATGAATAATTTAGAAGAAATTACCGGTGGTAAAGTCATTGTGGACAATCATGATTTAACGGATCCATCTCAAGACATCAATAAGGTACGCGAAAATATCGGGATGGTGTTTCAACATTTCAACTTATTCCCTCACTTAACTGTACTGGACAACATCATGTTGGCTCCAAAAGAGCTGAAAGACGAATCGAATGACGACATCAAAGCTCGTGCTTTAAAACTATTAGAAACTGTCGGATTGGAAGAAAAAGCAGATGACTATCCGAAATCACTTTCAGGTGGGCAAAAACAACGTGTAGCTATCGCTCGTGCGTTAGCCATGCAGCCAGATATTATGTTGTTTGATGAACCAACAAGTGCTCTTGACCCTGAGATGGTTGGCGATGTTCTGGAAGTTATGCAACGCTTAGCTAGTCAAGGGATGACCATGCTGGTCGTTACTCATGAAATGGGATTTGCCAAGGAAGTTGCTGACCGTGTCATCTTTATGGATGGTGGTTATATCGTTGAGGAAGGTCCTCCTCAAGAAGTCTTCAACAATCCGCAAAATGAACGGACAAAAGATTTCTTAGATAAAGTATTGATCTAAATAGAGAAGAAGGAAGCTGGGGTCATGAACTCCAGCTTCCTTCTTTTTATAATTCATCTATTATTCCATTAAAAATGGCACAACCGCAAGCAGAAAACAAAACACAATTAATCCACCTATAGCCAGCCATGACTGCCATCTAGCCATATTGATCGTACTTCCAATTCCAAATCTCTTCTCCACAAAGACAGCTGGATCTTCGGGATTATAATAAAACACGCCCCACTTCCAGTATTTTTCTTCGTCTACTTCAGTGAATTCATCTGAGTTCTCCTTTATTTGGCTATAAACTAATTTTTCTCCACCTTGTCCATATTTCCAAGTTAAAAATAAACTATACCCGATAATTCCGACGATAAATATGCCTATCACGATACTGACCCATTCAAAGCTGGAATCATCGGCAATGAAAAGAGCATAAAAATTTATTAGTGTAAACAGAAGTTGCAGTGCTACTGAGACAATCAAAAAATAAACAGACCATGCTTTTCGATATTGTTTACTTTGTTTGCTAGTCAACTGTGGGTAATTAGATAACAACTTTTGTTTTGATTTGATGAACGAGTAATTACTGAACGCCATTACAGGTATCATCAGTAATTGGATCGCTGGCACCATCAATACAGACAAATAAGTTTTCTCCACAATTCGATCTGGAACATTTTGACTATTCCAATGAACTGGGAATTCATTTGGGATACTGCGATAGAAGAACAATGTTACAACGACCGTTATCAATACGATCAGCAGTTGTGCCATCACTATCGTTCGAGTCGAAATCGTTTTTAAATCACTATGGTAATTGGTATCCACAATGATTCGCTCTTTTTTGATATCTGTAAAAAGATTGTTCTCTTTTTTCCAGATTTGAATCTTTTTTCTATTGCTCAAATACAAAACAAAAGTCAAAATCATAAATAAAAATACTGCTCCTGTGAAATATAAACTACTCCACATTTCTTGTGCTTGTATATTCTCTATAGTGGAAAAGAAAAATAGTGGTATAGAAAATAGAAGGCTCAAAACAATGTTTTGAATCAAGAAGCGTTTCTTCAGCATTTGAATAAAAGAATCTTGTTGATGAGTGCTTGGGACTGTGATGCCAAAAGGGGTCCCTCTTCTACTATAGTAAGGTGTCACTCCATTAATGACCCCTACTAACAAAAATGTTCCTGTCATGATCATACTAAATAATAGCATGTTTATTTCACCTCTTCTTTCAACTTTTCTTTGATTGTATTCAGCCATTCTTCTATCGTTTGTTCAGAGACGCCGTAAATTTCTGCATCGATTTGAATTTGAGCTAATTTCTCCAGCATCGCTTGTTTTACGTTTTCATGCTGTTTCAAAGAAGACTGATCTTGAATAAAATAACCTCTTTTACTTTTAATCAATACTCCCTCGTCTACTAATAGATTATAAGCCTTATTAACGGTATGCATGTTGATGCCCAAGTCGCTAGCTAAACTTCTTACACTTGGCAAATCTTTATCGATCGAATTGCGATGGATAACAATATTCTTTTTGATTTGATACATTAATTGAGTATAAATAGGTGTTTCATCATGAGGATTGATTTCAATAAACATTTCATCACCGCCCTATTTGTTATATAACTAGTATAACACAAGAATAATAAAATGGACACTTTATTACTTCCTTATTAAAAAAATACCGCTCTCTCCTTTTAGCAAGGGGAAAGCGGTATTCTTCATTTTTATACAGCTTAGAAGCAATGTTGGGGTTCCAAGATTGCTTTTCATAAACTTTTGTATTGCTCAAAAGACACCCCATAATAAATATGATCATGTGTGTTCCCATTAAAGACAGCAATTCCAGGCATACGTCCCCATTGGTTAAATCCATATTTCAGCAGCATATTCTCACTGCCTAAGTTTCCTTCAACAATCATGGCCATCAAGTGGTCATATCCTAATTCTTTTGCGTGATTGATCGTGTGGCTAACTAATGCAGATCCAATACCTTGTTTTCGAAATTTTTTGTTGACGTAATAACTGATTTCAGCAACTTTCTCAACAGCTCTTCTACCTGCTCGATAAGCGCTCAAATGACTATATCCCGCAACCTCTCCATCTACTTCATAAACAAACAATGGATACTCAGCTGTTTGATGGACATCAAACCAGGGAATTCTTTCTTCTATAGTAAATAAATCAATATCACAAGTAATTCCACCTAATGCGACAGCATCATTATAAATACCCACCATTTCGGGTAAATCAGATAGGGTAGCTTTGCGAATTCCTGTTTTAGGCATGACAAAGGTTACGTTTAACAATTTAATTCCTCCTCTTTTTGAGACTTTCATCAACGTTTTCTCTACTCGCAAAAATACATTGGATCTTTCATTCTATTCATTTTTTCCTTTTATGTAAAACGTTAGTTTGATCGATTCATTTTCGCGACAAGTCAAATTATATACGGTGAAAGAGGGAGAAACAATCTTTTTTTTGTAAATTTTTTCTATTTTTTGAACAAAAAAATAACACTCTTCTCTTACGAGGAGAAAGGTGTCTTTAAGCCTATCCGGCCAGTATTATTTGGCATATTGCCCGATTGTTTTTCACTTCATTTTTCGTTCATCTGGTACAACATGTTCTTTTAAAAGCCATTTATGGAAGAACCATTCTCCTGCTCCAATAAGAACTGCACTAATCAGTGTCATCATCCAGATATTTTCAGTATAATCCATCGAGTTCAGGTAGAGATACAGAATGATCGCAGCTGCCCCTGAATCAGCGATAGTAGCTGCAACATTTCCTACTTTTCGTAAAATAACTAAATCACCTAGAATATAGATCAACACTACAATAATTACACCTACTATTGTAGAATCCATAAATGCCACATCGTAAATCAAAGATAAAACAATCCAAACAATTGCCCATATCATAATGGCCTTAATGATCAATGCTTTTACATGTTTCATATTCATTCCTCCTATAAAATATCCTTCTCCATTTTCCAGTTAACAACAAGAAGCAAGCGAATCTTTTTACAGCAATGATACTTATAATTTTCGAATAAAAATTCCTCCTCAACTGATCCAGTATTTTGAAAAAATGAGAGAACTGATAAAAATAACCTTATCTTTATTATAAGTCATCAGTTATAGAAAACAATCAATACGCATTAGTTCAATAGTTGTTCTGCAGTTGGCACTCCACTCTCACATTCAAAAAAGCTCGAATTTTCTAATAGATAGAAGAAAATTCGAGCTTTTTGGATAGTGATTAGAATGATGGTACTTCGTTTACTTTATGTCACCAATCATCATGCTCATTAAACACACGTCTAAATATTCCCCGTTGTCTTTTACCCCACGAGACATGACTGCTTCTAATGTAAACCCCAACTTTTCGTATAAATGACGCGCTTTTTGATTCCGGGCTTGCACAGTCAACTCCAAGCGTTTCAAGACAGATGATTCATTAGCCCACTCAATCATTTCTTTCATCATAGTGGTCCCTAACCCGTAGCCCCAATAGTCTTTTGCGATGACGATGCCTATCTCACCAATATGGCTTAATTTTGGGCTTTGAGAGCCATGCACAGAAGCGGTTCCGATAACTTCATCATTTACCAAGGCAACCAGCAGGACGTTATTATTTGACTCATACAGCTTGGCTAATTGCTCTTGTTCTTCTTCTACCGTGATTCCCGGTCCTTCTTCGCCCATTGTCATAAACCCGGTTTCAAGAGCTGTATGACTCAAATGATTTAAGATGCTTGCAGCATCATCCGGAATAGCTTCTCTGATTAATACATCCAATTGTTCTTCCATCAATTCACCTGCTCCTTAGTCAATATTCCATGCTTCTATTAATTTCTCAAAACGTTTCCCTTTTGGTATAAACGTTATTTTTCGTTCTGACAACTCTTCACCTACTGGTTTTAATTGGATCTCAAGATGCTCTTCTGGAACATCTTCAGGAATAAAAGTCGCCCATTCAATCACTGAAACGCCTTCTCCTTCAAAGTACTCTTCAAGCCCTAAGTCAGTTCCTCCAGTTTCTTCTAAACGATAGACATCCATGTGATACAAAGGCAATCTTCCTTCATCATATTCACGTATAAGCGTATACGTGGGACTTTTAATAATGCGTTGGATTCCTAATCCTTCAGCGATACCTTTTGTAAAAGTTGTTTTGCCAGCTCCTAAATTGCCTTCCAACAACAACACATCTCCTGCTGCTAATTGATCCGCTAAACTAGCTGCTATTTCTTTTGTTTCCATTTCGTTTTTTGCATAGAGTGTTTTCACGTCATTCACCTTTCTTCTCATAGGCAGTTATTGTATTATTTTAATTCATTTGACTAGAAAAAGCGAAAACTAATTTTGAAGAGTTAGTGTCATATCGTTCGAACGTGATAATGTCCTAAGTAGGTCGAAGCATAAAATGTCCCAAAATGATAAAATAAAATCATGAAAAGGATAATACTAACGATGAATGAAGATAAGAAATATAAAGTAATAAAAGC
>NZ_JBGQQS010000019.1:0-49622 GCF_045528365.1 Desemzia sp. FAM 23988 | reverse complement strand
ATTGATATGGCATGGGGCTTTGCTCGATAGCCTTTGTCTGCTTTCGACCAATAGAATCCAAATCCCAGAAATTTAAATGTTGGATTATTTGGTTTAATGACTTTCGATTTAGTCGCATTAACAGTTAGCCCCAGTGTTTCCTCAATATATCGTGTAACCGAACGCATCACGCGCCTTGCTGCGAATTCGCTCTTAACGAAAATAATACAGTCATCTGCGTATCGAACAAAGTGTAATCCTCTTTTCTCAAGTTCTTGGTCGAGTTCATTCAAGAGGATATTACTCAATAATGGAGAAAGATTTCCCCCTTGGGGGGTGCCTACTTGGCTTTCCTTGTATTGTCCGTTGACCATAATACCACTCACAAGATATTTCCGAATAAGCGATATTACATCCCCGTCCGTTATTTTCCGAGAAACCAGATTCATCAGTCGGTCATGGTTAACTGTGTCAAAGAACTTCTCTAGATCAATGTCGACAATCCAACGGTACCCTTCGTTTATATCTCTTAGCGCTTGGGCTATAGCCATATGAGCGTTACGATTTAGACGAAAGCCATAGCTACTATTGTGAAAGTGTTCCTCAAAAATAGGTGTCAGAACTTGTGCAATCGCTTGTTGAATAACCCGGTCAATCACTGTCGGTATCCCCAGTAATCTGACCCCACCCGATGCTTTAGGTATCTCTACTCTTCTCACAGGTTTAGGTTGATATTGTCGTTGACGAATGTCATGAACAAGTTCTTCTTTATGTTGACGAAGATATTCTTTAGCCACTTCTATAGACATACCATCAATGCCTGCGGCACCTTTATTCCGTTCCACTTGTCGAAAGGCTTCGTTTAAATTGTTTCTGGATAGGATTCTATCCAATGTCCTGTTTCCATGCATGTTTGTTACTCCTTTTCTGTTCTCGTAAGGCAGCTATCTACTTTTACGCTGTTATAGCCAGTAGTCTTCGGCGACCTCCAATAAAGATGTTTGTAACGATAAAATTGTTCAGTCCTTCGCTCTTTCTAGCTTTCACTAGCTGTCTTCACTACTACGACCTCGGCTGACTTCTCATGGGTCAAGCACTTATCACTAAGTGTATTTGGAATAACACCATGAGACCTCCCCAGTTAAGGTGCGAACTCTTTCACTCCATCTATCTGCCACATGTATGCTTCGAGTTAAAACAGTTATCGGACTTCAGCTTCTTTCGCAGCCTTATCCACTCGACTCACCTCTTATGTGATTTCTGTTCGTCAGACCAGAGTTTTGCTTTGGGCTTCAGATTCCACCTCACGGTGGACACCCTTGCCGTCAGCTATATGCTTACCACTGTCAGGTTGCATTCGGGACTTGTACCCGTTAGAGTTCGCCCATGCTGGGCGAACAAAAAAGGGAACGCAAACAAAATTTGCGTTCCCTTTTTACGGTGATTCGAATAAAAAAGGAACGGAAAGGTAAATTGTTCTTTTTTCAGCATCTATTTTTCATTTCTGGGGGCAACGATCGTGCCATCTGGTGTCGGTTCGTGTGGTCGATTCCCCATTTGTATTCATCAGCTGTTGGAACATCGATAGACTCTAAAAAAATAGTCTCGAAACCATGTTATCAGTTGTTTAATAGGATTTTAGGGGGATATAATAATGGCAATAATGATGCATGATATAAAAAAGGCGGAGAAAGAAGTGAGGAGGGAAACGTCGTCTAGTTCATCTTGCAGCAGCAAGCTCATTTGTGAAATCCATTCACCAAAATCCTTAGCGGGACTCCATACTTGTATTTATTCTGCTGATCTAATCCAACGTGTTTGTGTCTTGATGGATGGACTTAATTTGATAGTAAAGTGTTTGTCATAAAATATCAAAAGATATTTTATGACATTTTTTTCCTTTTCAATAATGCTAGCGAAGCCATTACTTTGATAACGAAAGAACCTAAAACTTGCTCATAATTATACTTTATGTTATTTTGAATTCAGTTTAGTTAAATTTTAGTGAGAAGTATTTATTTTTAATGAGGAAGGTGAGTTTGGTCTTATAGTTTTTTTGATGTGGATAATTTAAAGGGGGAAAAGGAATGAAGAAGAAAAAATTATCGTCATTGGTTACATTAAGCGCAGTGGGGTTATCATTAGTCAGCCCACTTGTTGCCAGTTCACCTGTTTCAGCTGAGGGGACAGCATGGGATTCAGAGCGTTATGGGGATACGCTGGATGTGGATACTTATCTGGAGACTCTCTCAGAAGATGAAGCCTTTTTAGAAGAAGCGGCACAAAAAGTACAACAACAAACAGCTGACATCAATTTTGATTCTGCTGAAGCGAGTTCCGACATTGCAGCTGAAGAAAATTTTACATATAATGGCGGAACCAAGCTTTTCTTGGATTACAATTTGCAATTGAAAGAGTACACATTGCGCAGTGTGGGAGAGAACGTTGAGATTTGGGTAGCGAATGATACTGGCTATCCAGAAGGCGATCCTCGTCCAGATCCGGTAGTGACACAAGCACAAGTGGACAAGTTGCGGACTGAATTTGACAGCAACATCTATCCACAAGCGACGTCCTTTTTTGGAACACCAGATGTTTTAGATGGGACGAATGCGTTACTAGAATCGATGGGTATTCCGGATGATTACTATGCCGGCAGTGAGAAAGTCATGCTGATGGTGGATAACGTGCAAGATGAAAATTACTTTGATCCGACATATCCGAATTATGTGGCAGGATTTTTCTGGCAGACATTGGAACTTTATACGGACCGTAATATGATTACGGTGGATACATTGGATTGGGAGAATCGTTTAGACCCTACGTACTTTGGAACAACCATTCATGAACTGCAGCATTTGATTCACGCGGACAATGATGAAGCGGAAGAAACGTGGATCAATGAAGGGATGTCAACGTTCTCTGAGTATCTTGGAGGATATGGTCACAACACAGGGGCCATCAATTATTACTTGGATCATCCGGAGAATTCGCTCGTCAATTGGGATGACCACCGTTACGCGGAAACAGGACCAGAAACGATTGCAGATTATGGGCAAGTGTACCTGTTTACTTTATACATGAATGATCAATTTGGCCAAGAGTTTATTCGTGACCTGGCATTGAGTGACAAACAAGGGATCGAGAGTGTCAATGAAACGCTGGCGAATCACGGAACAGGATTAGACTTTACTCAGCTGTATCAGAATTTTATGGCTGCTTTAGTGTTGGATAATGATCGCCACGGAAATGAAGAGTATGCTTTTAACAGCATTGATTTACGCGAGGTTCCTGTAGATAATGCTGGGACTCCTAGAGGCATTACCGTCAACTTTGAAAAGTCAGAACTCTATGAGAAGTCTGGTGTCCCGGCATGGGGCGGTGACTTCAAAGAACTGAAATTTGAAAGCAAAATCGACAACATCTCCTTCAACGGGGTCGATTTCCTTCCTCAACAGTGGCAACAAGTTGCGGATCCGTTGAACGCAGACAACACTGTTTTCTGGGGGAATCAAGGAGATGAAGCAGACAACCGGTTAATCTTCGAAGCTGACTTGACAGGAGTAGAGACAGCTACTTTAGAATTTGACCAACTCCTTCAAATTGAAGACACTTGGGATTATGGATTTGTACAAGTTTCAACGGACGGTGGAGCTACATGGGAAAGTTTAGCCAATGAAAACACACGCAGTGATACAGCAGATGGTGTTTACCCAACAATTGTGGAAAATCTCCCAGGGTTTACGGGAGTGAACGAGGAATGGCAAGAGGAATCCATTGATTTATCGGCTTATGCAGGCGAATCGGTCTTGCTGTCGTTCCGTTATTTAACAGACTGGGCGAGTAACGAAGCCGGTTGGTATGTCGACAATATTTCCATCCCGGAAATCGGCTATGCCAATGATGGATCATCTACCGACGAATTTAAAACGTTAGATGAAGCTACGGGCAAATATGTTCACTACACGGTCAGCTTTATCAATGAACGTGTAGTAGGCAATGGAAAAGGCCAAAAGACAAACACGAAAGTCATTGAGGTCGATCCATTTAATGTGACTCAAGAAGATGCGTTGCAATTGAATCAACTGTTCCAAAACGGGAAAAACTACATGATTACGACTTACGCAGCTCCGGCTGGGAAAAGAGATCCTGTAGAATTCACTTATGAGATTCAGTTGAAACAAAACAACGGAAATGGCAACGGAAATTCAGGAAATAACGGCAAAGGGAACAAATAGTTAAGTGGAAACGAGTCGGGATAACCGGCTCGTTTTTTTGCTGCTGCTTTCAATATCCTTGTAGTGCCTTTTTATGAGAGCAGTTTCCGTTATGATAGTAAAGGAGAAATTTACATAAAAATGTGTACTCAAACTAAAGAATTACATATATAAAAGATAAAAGAAAAATTGGGTTAAGAAGAAGGCTGCGAATTTATATTTTTCTTAACAGCATTAGGCTATAATACAACTAATTAATCTATGCAGACACATACTACGAGAATCGTGAAAGGAGATTATTATGTTTGATTCATTTGATTACGGTTGGCTTAATGTGGGGAGTTTAATTTTGGGCTTGGTTGCCTGGTTCATTCCCGTTGTTAGTATAGTACGATACAAAAAAAGAAAAACTAAATTTCCATTTGTCCTGCCCTTGTTGAGTATGGGGGCCTGTGCTGGCGCCTTATGGCTTCAAATTTCCTTTAACAATTACTTAGTCCAAATTCAAGATTGGACTGCACTGATGGATACGACTAGCACCTTAAACTGGGTATCCGCGGTGCTTCTTATTGTAACTATCCTATTAAATATCGTTAGCGCGATGGTGATACACAAAAATATAATTTCCGAGTAACAGTGTTTCAAATGGACAGGCGTTTTGCTAGATGAATTTTAAGTTAATTTGATGATTGACACTTGAACATTTGCTTGTTATATTAGATGAAAATAACAAACATTAAATAATGATTAGAAAACACAGTGAAGAGGAAAGTACATTTTACAGGAAACTCAAAGAGAACCCCTATTGGTGAGAAGGGGTAGTGGAATTGAAATGGAAAATGGCCTTGGAGTGGATTTGTCGACAGTTCCATTGGACTTTAGATGAATACGGGTACGCCCGTTATAGTGTCACAGTATAATTGAGTCAAATGAACTCGGCGTACTGGATGAGGTAAAAGCTGTGAGGCTTTTACGAAACAAGGTGGTAACACGAGAGATGAACTTTCTTCCGTCCTTGCACAAAGATTTTTTTGTGCAGGGGCGGATTTTTTTATGAACTTTTTTTAAAATAGGAGGGATGATCGTGCCGATAAGGGTTGATCCACAATTACCGGCTGCACAAAAGCTAGCCAGAGAGAACATCCAAAATATGGAAGGCGAGGTAAGTGCAGAACAGAAGAAACTATCCTTACGATTATTGATTTTGAATTTGATGCCGCTGAAAGAAACAACTGAAGAGCACTTGCTGCGGTTGGTGGGAAATACACCGCTGGAGGTAGAAGTGATTTTTTTGCGCATGAAGAGCTATCAATCGAAGAATACCTCGGCTATTCATCAGGCTGAGTTCTATCTAACCTTAGAGGAAGTTCGAGATGAAAAATTCGATGCGATGATCGTCACCGGCGCTCCAGTAGAACATCTTGCTTTTGAAGAGGTTGCTTACTGGCCTGAGCTGGTAGAAATCATGGAGTGGAGCAAGAGCCATGTTTACTCCACTTTTTACATCTGTTGGGGCGCTCAAGCTGGCCTCTACTATTTTTACGGGTTGGATAAATACCCTTTGTCAGAGAAACTATTTGGCATTTTTGAACATAGCGTATCTGATTCCAAAGCAAGTCTTCTTAAGGGAATGGACGATGTCTTTTACCTCCCCCATTCCCGCCATACTGGAATCCATAAAGAATCCATAGAAAAAACAGCTGAGCTGGAAATACTAGCGGAGTCAAATGAAGCAGGGGTCGCCCTCATTCGCAGTCGGGATAATCGGCAAGTGTTCATTACCGGGCATGCGGAATACGATGCGAATACATTGGAAAAAGAATATATGCGAGACTTGGCAAAAGGGCGGTCAATCGCCGTTCCCAAAAATTACTATCCAAATGATGACCCATCTAAATCGCCATTAGTTCGTTGGCGGTCTGCGGCTCATTTACTTGTCAGCAACTGGTTGAATTATATTGTCTACAATGGAAGCACTGATAAAGCAGAACAATCTATTGGAAAGCCATAAAAAAGGAGAGATTTACGATGACAGAAAAAAACTACCAATTTGAAACTCAACAGATTCACGAAGGACAGCATATAGACGAGACTGGTTCTCGTGCGGTTCCTATTTACCAAACGTCTTCTTATGTATTTGACAATGCGGAGCAGGCTGCTGGACGTTTTGCCTTGACTGAACCAGGCAATATTTACACCCGTTTGACTAACCCGACTACGGCTGTGGTGGATGAACGTGTCGCTGCATTAGAAGGCGGTACAGCCGGTCTTACCGTTGCTTCCGGGTCGGCAGCCATTACTTATGCGATCATTAATATCGCAGACAGCGGGGATGAGATCGTGTCCGCTTCGACGCTATATGGCGGTACGCACAATTTATTCAGTGTGACATTAGAAAAGTTGGGTATCCACACTACATTTGTAGACCCTGACGATCCAGAAAATTTTGAAGCGGCCATTACAGATAAAACAAAAGCCATTTTTATTGAATCCATCGGAAATCCAGGCATCAACTTGATTGATATCGAAAGAGTGGCTGAAATCGCTCATAACCATAACATCATCTTGATTGTGGATAATACCTTTGCTACCCCTTATTTGTTCCGTCCTATTGAATGGGGAGCAGATGTGGTTGTCCATTCTGCTACGAAATTTTTAGGCGGTCATGGAACAACAATGGGAGGCGTGGTTGTGGAATCTGGGAAATTTGACTACAAAGCCAGCGGAAAATATCCAGGCTTCACTGAACCAGATTCGCATTATAACGGCTTAGTATTCGGTGATTTAGGGGCGGCTGCATTTACTACTAAAATTCGTGCTCAGTCACTTCGGGATATTGGCGCTTCTATCAGCCCAACGAATTCATTCTTGTTGCTTCAAGGCATTGAGACGCTTTCTCTTCGAATCGAGCGTCACGTAGAGAATGCTCGAAAAGTGGTGGCTTATTTAAAGAATCATCCACAAGTGGATTGGGTAAATTACCCTGAGTTGGAAGACAGCAAATACAAAGAATTGGCAGACAATTATTTCCCTAAAGGAGTCAGTTCGATTTTTACATTTGGGATTAAAGGCGGGCGAGAATCTGGGGTTGGTTTCATCGATTCCCTAAATCTATTCTCTCATTTGGCGAATGTAGGGGATGCGAAATCCTTAGTTATCCATCCTGCAAGTACAACACATTCTCAGTTACAAGGAGATGAATTGCTGAAAGCGGGCGTTACTGAAGACCAAATCCGTCTCTCTGTTGGGATTGAGCATATTGATGACATTATTGCTGACTTGGAACAAGCTTTCCAAAAAATTGCTAATGAAGAACTGGTGAAGGCGGAAGTATAATTTTTAGAGGTTAGCGACTTATTTTAGGGAGGAAAGACAGTGAAGAAGTATCTAGTGTTACAGACTGATTTTGGTTTAGGGGATGGAGCCGTTAGTGCGATGTATGGAGTTGCTCATACGGTGAGTCAAGAAATTGTAGTGGAGGATTTGACACATGATATTCCTCCGTATGACATTTGGTCTGCATCTTATCGTTTGTTGCAGACAGTTCCTTATTGGCCAGAAGGAACTGTTTTTGTATCGGTTGTTGATCCTGGAGTGGGCAGTGAACGGCGAAGTGTGGCAGTGAAAACAGCGTCCGGTCATTATGTGATCACACCAGATAACGGATCTCTGACTCATTTAGAATTGAATTTAGGGATTGAAGAAGTGCGTCAGATTGATGAAGTCAAGAGCCGTTTGCCTCATTCGGAAGATAGTCATACCTTTCATGGAAGAGATGTTTACGCATATAACGGAGCGAGACTGGCTTCTGGCGAAGTGACATTTGAAGAGTTAGGGTCCGTGGTCGAAACGACCAGCTTAACGGTTTTGGAAACTGTTCCGATAGAAGTTAAGGAAGATGCGGTAACAGGCAGTATCGATATTTTGGATATTCGTTTTGGATCGCTGTGGACTAATATACCATTAGAAGTCGTTAAGGAAGCAGGCATTCATCCGAATGACACTGTACAAGTCACGATTTACAACAAACAAGTGAAAATCTATCAGAATAGCCTCACATTTGTCCGTTCATTTGCAGAAGTGGAAATTGGGCAAGCCTTGGTGTATGTGAATTCATTGGTCAACATTGGAGTTGCCGTTAATCAAGCATCATTTTCGCAAATGTATGATATTGGAATAGGAAAAGATTGGATCATTCAAATCAAAAAAGTGGGAACAGTTTAACCATTAGAGGAGGAAGTTAAGATGAAAGAAAAATTTTCCGTTAAGACGATTGTAGCTATTGGGATTGGAGCAGCAGTATTTGTTATATTGGGTCGGTTTGCGGTGATTCCAACTGGGATTCCAAATACGAATTTAGAAACAGCGTATCCATTTTTAGCATTGATGTCTGTTTTATTTGGGCCAGTTGCGGGCGGGCTGATTGGATTGATTGGTCACACGATTAAAGATGTGACGACTTATGGTGCTTGGTGGAGTTGGATCATTTGTTCTGGTATTATTGGAGTGATTTTTGGTGCAGCTGGTCGCAAAATCAATCTGGAAGATGGTGTATTTGGCAAAAAAGAAATCATTGCGTTCAATATTTGGCAAGTTTTTGGAAACTTAGTCGTGTGGGCAGGAATCGCACCGCTTTTGGATGTATTGATTTACAGTGAGCCAGCAAATAAAGTGTTTGTACAAGGGCTGGTTGCAGCTGGTGCGAATATTGTTTCTGTAGGAATCATTGCCACTCTTTTGATGACAGCTTATGCTAAAACCAGAACACCTAAAGGCAGTTTGAAAAAAGGGTAATACAGTAGAAAGACAGGGAATAACATGTTCAAACAAGCAATAGTAGAGTTTAAAGGATTTAGTTTTCAATACACGAGCCAAGCGGAACCGACCTTGAAAGACTTGAATGTCACTCTTTATGAAGGCGAAAAAGTACTAGTGATTGGTCCAAGTGGTTCTGGCAAGTCAACGTTTGCGCATTGTTTGAATGGATTGATTCCCCATTCTTACACAGGCGAAATTACAGGATCCGTGACGATTAAAGGCAAAGAGCTGGTGGATTCTTCTTTAACAGAGCTTTCCTTTGATGTAGGAACGGTGCTGCAGGATACGGATAGCCAGTTTATTGGTTTGACAGTAGCCGAAGACATCGCGTTTTCACTCGAAAATGATGCAGTTCCTCAATCAGAAATGATGGAACGTGTGCAACATTTTGCGGAAGTGGTCGGACTGACCGATTACATCCATTATCGACCCCAAGATTTATCTGGCGGTCAAAAACAGCGAGTATCTATGGCAGGAGTCTTAATCAATGAAGTACCGTTGATGTTGTTTGATGAACCGTTAGCCAATCTAGACCCGGCTACTGGTCAAAAAACGATTGAACTGATTGATGAGCTGCATCAAACGACACAAACGACCGTAGTCATTATTGAACACCGATTAGAGGAAGTCTTGCATCGCCCAGTAGACCGCATCTTGCTTTTTCAAGATGGGCAAATCAGTTACGATGGACCAGCAGACGAGTTGTTGAAAACGACTCTCCTCAAAGAAGTCGGCATTCGCGAACCCTTACATGTAACGGCGATGAAATATGCAGGAGTATCCTTAGAGCAGACTGAATTTTTAGCCAATGTGGAAAAAGTTTCGGCTCCACATTTAGGCAAGCATATGGAAGACTGGGCGCTGTCAGCAGCTTACAGACAGGAAACACTCCCTGCAGAAACTTTGTTGGATATTGAAAATCTGTCTTATCGCTACACTAGACAGTCTCCAACCGTTTTAACGGATGTCTCGACAACCTTTAAAAAAGGCGAGATGATCAGTATTGTTGGGCAGAATGGTGCTGGGAAATCAACGTTGGCAAAAGCGATTTGTGGATTCTTATTACCAAAAGACGGCAAGATGACTTGGAGAGGAACTGATTTTACCAAGTATAGTGTGAAAGAACGGGCCGATAAAATTGGTTACGTGTTGCAAAATCCAAATGAAATGATTTCAAAAACACTCATTTACGATGAAGTGGCATTGGGATTGGAGTTGCGCGGCTTTTCCAAAGACATCATCCGCGAGCGGGTAGAAAAAATATTGAAAGTCTGTGGCCTTTATCCATTTCGGGAATGGCCGATCAGTGCGCTGAGTTATGGACAGAAGAAGCGTGTCACGATTGCGGCTATCTTAGCGTTGGATCCGGAAATGATTATTCTAGACGAGCCGACTGCTGGACAAGACTTCAAGCATTATACGGAATTCTTGAGCTTATTGGAAACCTTGAAAAATCAAGGGGTCACGATTGTTATGATCACTCATGATATGCATTTGATGCTGGAATATTCGACACGAGTCTTAGTCTTTTCAAAGGGACAGATTATTGCAGACACAAGCCCGGTATATGTTTTAACGAACACAGAGTTGACAGCCAAGGCTTCCCTAAAAGAGACCTCCCTGTTTACATTTACGAAACGGTTGGGGCTAGAAGATCCTTATGCTTTTACAGAACACTTTATCGCCTATGATCGGGAGGTGCGGGGAAATGGATGACCATCAAATTTTAGGCTATATCCCGAACCAAACGTTTCTGCATCGGTTAAGCGGAGCAGCAAAATTGATTTGCTTTATGTTGCTGTCAGTCATTGTCATGGTGGGGTACGATACCCGTTTTTTACTGTTTATTTCGTTGTTGTCAGTAGTGTTGTTCAAAATGGCAGACATCAAATGGCACCAGATTTCGTTTGTGGTGAAGTTCATTGCCGTCTTTTCGATACTGAACCTAGTGACCGTCTACTTATTCGAACCGGAATACGGTGTTCAACTTTATGGCTCCCGGCATGTGATTTGGGAAGGGATAGGTCGTTACACCTTAACGCAAGAGCAGTTATTCTATGAGTTGAATTTAGTCTTGAAGTACACGGCGACGATTCCCTTAGCGTTGATTTTTATTCTGACGACCAATCCAAGTGAATTTGCGGCCAGTTTAAACAAAATCGGCGTCCATTATAAAATCAGTTATTCGGTGGCTCTGGCGTTGCGTTACATTCCAGATATTCAAGAATCGTTTCATCAAATTGGCCAGTCCCAACAAGCACGTGGATTGGAAATGTCTCGCAAAGGTAAAATCAGCGACCGCATTAAAGGGACTGCTGGAATCGTGATGCCGTTGATTTTTTCTAGTCTGGACCGAATCGATACTATCACGAACGCCATGGAGTTGCGTCGTTTTGGAACCAATAAAAAGCGGACTTGGTATGCAGCAAAAGCGTTTAGTCCAGCTGATTACCTCACACTACTGGTCGTTGTGTTGATTACCATTGTGGGAATAGGATTATTTGCAGTGAACGAAGGACGTTTCTTTAATCCTTTTGACTAAATTTTGTTTGACAAAAAAAGTTGGGATTGATATAGTAGTTAAAATTAAACGATGATGATAGAAAGATTAAATCGTTATCAGATAACACGGTGAAGAGAAGAGTACATTTCAAGGAAGCTGATAAGAGAGCCTCGGTTGGTGAGAAGAGGTAGCGGAATGGAAATGGAAGATGGTCTTGGAGTGGAACGGTCGAAGGTTCTTGGAACATTAGACGGCTACGGGTGCACCCGTTACAGTGCCACAGTATCAGTAGGTCGTTGTTTAACCGAACGCACTGGCTAAGGCAGCGACTGTAAAGTTGTTGCAAATCAAGGTGGTAACACGAGAGAAATGAATTTTCCGTCCTTGCACAAAGTTTTTTTGTGCGGGGGCGGATTTTGTTTTATCCAGCATTGAAATGGGGAGGATGAGGATATGTCATTAGTAGTGAGAACGGGGCCGCAAGAGTATGAATGCAAAGTAGGAGTATTGGATTCCTTAACCAATAAATTAGAGATGCGAGGTATTCGAAAAGCCGTTGTCATTCATGGAACAACTTCTTGGGAAAAAGCGCGCTCATATGTGGTGGATTTACTGGAAGGCAACATCGAATTGGAATTCGTGGCTTTCAATGGAGAATGCACTTATGAAGAAGTCGAACGAATTGCAGCCATCTCTGAACAAATAAACGCTGAGGCCATTATTGGGGTAGGCGGCGGAAAGCTGATGGATACCGTTAAATATGCGGCTGCTAAATCTCCGGGAGTGGAGTCGATTTTGATCCCGACTTTAGCCAGCAACTGTGCCCCATGGACTCCTTTGAGCGTGATGTACACAGCTGACGGCGTTTGTTTGGGGTTTGATTTGCACACGAAACAAGTTGGAGCATTGTTGATCGAACCGAATTTAGTCTTGGATTCACCGGTCAATTATTTTGTGGCAGGAGTAGCGGACACGTTGGCGAAATGGTATGAATCGGACGTCATCTTGTCTCAACCTGAGCACCAAACCAATGCGTTCTTACTGATGGCTCGAGCAGCAGCGTTGAATTGCAAAAACAACATCGTCCAATATGGACAGCAAGCCGTAGCCGATATCGAAGCGCAATCGTTGACGCCAGCGTTTATCCAAGTAGCGGAAACTATTATTGCGGTCAGCGGATTGGTCGGTGGTTTAGGAGACGGCTATGCACGAACAACGATTGGGCACGCGGTTCACGATAAAATCACCGTCTTTCCTGAGACGCACGCGTTTTTGCACGGTGAAAAAGTTGCTTACGGGATATTGGTGCAGTTGGCATTTGAGGGCAAATGGACTGAAATCGACCAGTTGGCTGCTTTCTATGACGGGTTGCATTTGCCGAAGTCGTTAGCGGACTTGCGGCTGAGTTCTTTGACGGATGAGCAACTGGTGGTGTTTGCTGGCGAGGTGGCAGGAGACGAGAACTTAGTGGAATCGGGCTATCCAGCTTCAAAAGAAGAATTGTACCAAGCCATCGTGTCTTTAGAAGAATATGTAGTAGCAAAAGCAATATAAAATGGAGGAATGCAGTGTGGCAACATTTGAACTTTCGGATACGATGAAACGTCTACCGAGACAGTACTTTACTTATTTAGCGGAAAAGACCGACCAGATTAAAGCACAATGGGATGACGTCATTGATTTGGGGATAGGCAATCCGGATTTACCAACACCGAAGTTTATTGTGGATGAATTGAAAGAAGCAGCCGACGATTTGGCGAATGACCGTTATGGTCCGGATCGAGGATTCGATTACTTAAGAGAAGCTGTGGCGGACTATTATTTACGAGAGTATGGAGTAACTCTGGATCCGGAAACGGAAGTCGCTGTTTTGCATGGGTCGAAAGCCGGCATCGTGGAAATTAGCCAATGCTTATTGAATCCCGGAGATACCGTGCTGTTGCCGAATCCGTCTTACCCAGATTACTTATCCGGAATCGCGTTGGCAGATGCAAAAATCGCTGAATTGCCATTGTTGGCGGAGAATCAGTTCTTGCCGCGGTATGATTTGATTGATGCGGAAACGGCTGCTAAAGCAAAATTGATGTTTTTAAACTATCCGAATAATCCGACATCCGCTGTAGCAACAGCTGAATTTTTCGCTGAGACGGTGGCATTTTCGGAAAAGAATCAAGTGTGTGTAGCGCATGATTTTGCTTATGGAACGATTGGGTTTGATGGCGACAAACCATTGAGCTTCTTGCAAACGCCTGGCGCTAAAGAGGTCGGCGTAGAATTTTTCACCTTATCGAAATCACATAACATGGCTGGTTGGCGAATGGGATTCGCTGTCGGAAATGCATCGGTTATCGAGGGGATTAATTTGATGCAAGACCACACCGGATGCGGCTTTTATGGCGGAATCCAACGCGCTGCAGCGAAAGCTTTAACGGGAGATCAAGCGTCTGTACGAGAATTGACAGCAACCTACGAACGCCGCCGAAACTTATTTTTGGCCGAGTTGGCAGCGACTGGACTCGAAATCAACAAACCAAAGGGCTCCTTTTACGTCTGGATCAAAGCACCCGGCGAGTACACCTCAGAAGGCTTCATGGACTTCTTGGCAAATGAAGCCCGAGTACTGGTGGCACCAGGAGACGGATTCGGTACATTAGGGGAAGGGTATGTGCGTATTGGATTGTCGCAATCAGACGAACGACTGCTGGAAGCCGCGAAAAGAATCGCGGTATTGGCGCCGTTCAGCACACAGGTAAGCAACAAAGTATTGAGTTACTAAAAAACAGGGGGAATTGGAATGCATAAAAAATGGGGATTACTAACGACTTTAGCAATAGGAGCTGTTTTATCAGGTTGCGGCGGGGAAGAAGCCGACTCTGCCGAAGCAGAAGGGTTATTAAGTGATGGAGTGTTGACGGTGGGCGTAACCGCTGGTCCGCACGAAGATATTGTCAATGAGGTCAAAAAATTGGCGGCGGAAGATGGTTTAGAAATCAAAGTCGTATCATTTACCGATTTTGTCCAGCCGAATACTGCGCTAGCAGAAGGTGATCTAGATATCAACTCCTTCCAAACGGGGATCTTTTTAGACACGGTCGTGGAGGAAAGCGGCTATAATTTAGCCAAAATTGAACCCACTATCACTATTCCGATGGGCATCTATTCTGAAAAGTATGAAGATATCAACGACATCCAAGAAGGCGACGTTATCGGGATCCCGAATTCGCCTACTCAAGAAGGCCGAGCGTTGCAATTATTTGAAGAAGCCGGCTTGATCACATTGCCAGAGGGCTCTGGCGTAGAAGTGACCACTAGCGATATTGTGGAAAATCCGTTGAACTTAGATTTTGTGACTTCTGAAGCTGCTCAGCTGCCGTCTCAATTGCAAGACGTGGGAGCTGCAGGAATCAACTCGAACTTTGTGTTGGATGCCGGCATGAATCCGGAAGAATTCGGCTTAGTGATGGAAAATGTGGAAGACCTAGTGCAAGTGAACTACATTGTGTCGCGAACAGAAGACAAAGACGATGAGGCTTTAGCGCAGTTTGTGGAGTATTATAAGACGGATGAAATCAAGCAGTTTATCGAAGACGAGTTTAAAGGGGCATTGGTGCCGGCTTGGTAAGCTGAGTTTAGAGATAGAAGAAACTTGTTTGATTTTGAATCTTTTCGGGGACGAAAAGTTTCTTAAATGAACTAATTGTGCTCTTTTAGATGTCGTAGCTCGTAGTTTGGTATGGAAATTGGTGGCGATTGTTAAGTAGCCGATGTCTAATTAACGATCGGAGCTGCGGATTAGGTCGGAATGTGAGCTATAAGTCATCTAGTTAACAATAGGTGCTTTGAATTAGGCTGGAATGCGAAGTAGCGGTAGACTATCTCGCAAAAGGAACAGTGCACCAGGTTGTAATGTTAAGTAGCGAGTGGTTATCTCGCAAAAGGAGCAGTGAACCAAGTTGTAATGTTAAGTAGCAGTCGTTTATCTCATAATTGGTGCTGTGAAACTTGTGGAAATATTAACTAGAGAGTCTCTTCTATAATTTTACGCGCAATATATTATGAAGTAAGTTTTAATTCGGGGACTTTTCGGGGCCGAAAAGCTTTTTATAGTAAAAAAACAACTCTGGTTTTGCCATCGGAGTAGAATTTGCTGAGGATTGAGTCTTAATTGACTCGATCTTTTTCTGGCTTTAAAAAGATTGTCTCCCGAACAATTAAGTCATGTGCACATGTAAGATAGTTATTGAGATTGTATTAATGTATTAAAAAAGAAAGAAGACCCCTCATCATAAATGTGTATCCTTATCAGGAAAATACATTATGAAGAGGGGCCTTCCTTTTTATAGAGATAAACAATTGATGTTACTATACTTATCTATCTAAGATTTCTTTGAGCTCTGCAACCAATTTATATATATGTGTACAGGGGTTCCGACTTGAGTAATTATCAGATGGTTCATAGCGACTATCTAGTATTTCTGCATTTTTTATTGCACTACTCATATAAGGTTTAAGCTTATCATACATATCGGGATCAGTTTTACTGTATCCTGGCTGTCCAATATTTTTCAAGTGAGTATCTACTATAGAATTGTATTGACTCCTAGGTAAGGCTGACTGTTGAAGAGCGAAGTGTAGACAATACCACAGTTCAAAAGATTCATTAGACCAAGCAACATGTATTCCCATTGATTCAGCTTTATTGATGGCATTATCAAAATGATCATCAGGAAAATCGTCTTTATCAAAAACAGCCCAGACATGTTCATAAATAATAGGAGAAGTTCTTTTATAATCTTCGATATCCTCTATGACACGTAAAGTTTCTTTGCCTAATCCACGAATATGAATGGTAAAAGATTCTACAGAGCCAGAATATCGTATATTGATATCGTCTTCAAATCCTTTGAAATAATTAACTTCTGTCTGTTGGCCTTCGGTTGCAATTAAATAGCTTGAAGGGAGTGGTGTTTTTTTTGCTCTTTTTCCCTTTTTCCCCGGTTGTCTTCTAGGACTCAATTCTTTGTACCTGCCTATCGTTTCAATTTTGGAATAGATTTATACTTTCCAAGAATGTAGTCTCTTCCGTAGCTTGCATCTTTTCTAATTTTTTTTGTAGCTCCTTCTTCATCTTCAAAAACATAAGAATCTAATGAATATAAATCAGAAACTCCATTCTTATCTTTGTCTACAAACCAAATTTCATCTCGTCTAAAATTATCTTTATCTAGTGTGAAGACATCATGCGTAGTAAAGATTAATTGAGCATTATTAGGGTTCTTATTTATGTCATGGAACAGGATAATAATATATCTCAAAAGCAGGGGGTGTAGTTTAGCATCTAGCTCATCAACAAATACAGTATCCCCTTTTTTAATAGCCTCGTTAATTTGGATAAACAGTGAAATCATTTTCCTTGTTCCGCTAGATTCGGAAGATAGCGGAACTGGAACCAACTTACCATCATCAATATTCTTATGGTAGGTTACCACTTGATATTGGATATCTTTCGCGGAGTCAAGTTCATTAAGCATGGGATTTTCAATTAATCCAAAATTTTCTATGCCTAAATCAATAGCTTTAACAAATCTGGTTAATTCCGTTTTTCTCTCTTTGTCTTTAATAATACTTACAAGAGGTGAACTTTGACGTCCAACAAATAGTACTCGTTCTCTATAAGATTCATCACCATAATTAATAACTACACTATTTTTAAACCAGTCAAAAACCGTTCTAATCACTGGGATTTTTAATTTAGAAGCGAGAGAAAGAAAAAGTGTCCGTTGATCCATTAATTTTACTAGCTCAGTAGCTTCACCGATGTTTTCATCTAGTTCTTGAATTTCACCGTTTTGTAAATAAAACAAAGTATTAAATTGTTCTTTCCTGGTTGTAGATTTTCTAATATACAAATATTCTTCCAGTATTTTTTCATGATTCATTGAAAAGCCATATTGATAGACATCTTGATTTAAAGAGAACAATACTTCAAAAGAAGAAGGACGATTTTCATTTTCAAACCGGAATTTATCGACTTTAAATAAATTATTTTCTAAAAAATTATCCTGGGAGAAAGAAAGTAAAACAAAACGTTTCATATAGTTGAATGCTTTAATAATATTTGATTTTCCGCTAGCATTTGCGCCAAATATGGAAATAACTTTTAGTACCTTTTCATCATAAACATCTACTGCAATATCACTTTTATGCTCTGATATAGGAGAAGCAATTAGGTCTAGGGTTACTTCATCTTTAAAAGACTTGAAGTTCTCAAATGTAAACTGTTGTAACATATCCATCACCTCAAGGTTATAATATCACACCACACCGTTAAAATGAAATTTTTGAGAAAATTTCTCAAATTTAGTGTTGTAATAATAGTGCTTGCTAAGTGCCCTTTGAAAATCATGAAAGGTGAATGAAGAAAAAGTAAGGAAAGTGTCACTACTTGTGTAGACTTGAAACCTTTTTTTGTTGTTACTGCAACAATGTTCTATTACAATTGATGTAAATAGAATAGGAATAGTAGGTGATACAAGTGAATTATGAAGAGTTGTTAAAAGCTTATAATCAATTGAAACAGGAAAATGATGAATTAAAAGAAGAAGTAAGTGCTTTGAAAAATATGCTGAACCATGAAGCTGTTTTAAGTGAAAGCGATGCCACAACTGGCGAAGTGTGGCATAAAAAAACAGAATCAAAGATATTTGATACCACTACATTCAATAAGTATGCTCCTACCGATAAAAAAATTGAGCTGTATATGACTCTATTTAGAGGAAGAGATGATGTCTACGCCAAACGTTTTATCCATTCTAAAACAGGTAGACCTGCATATGCTCCTGTTAAGGTCGGATATTGGGATTCTTCGAATAAAAGTTATGCACCTCTCGATTCTCAAGTGGTCAATAGTCATCTGAGAGGAAATATAATCGCAGGAATATTTCCAATTGGCGTAGATGATAGTTGTTACTTTTTAGCCATTGATCTAGACAAAAAGGAATGGCAAAAGGATGCTGCTGTTTTAAGAAAAGTAGCAAAAAAATATCAAATACCAGTAAATATCGAACGTTCACGTTCAGGGAATGGAGCGCATATTTGGTTTTTCTTTGAAGAAGCGGTACCAGCTAGAAGGGCCAGGAAATTTGGCTCTTTATTGATTACGGACGCCATGAATGCACATGCTCAAATAGACTTCTCGTCTTATGATCGGTTATTTCCTAATCAGGATACTCTGCCGAAGGGTGGATTTGGTAACCTGATTGCTTTGCCTTTACAAAAGGAAGCTCGACAGAATGGTAATAGTGTATTTGTTGATGAGGATTTCTTGGAGTATGAAGATCAATGGCAATTTTTAAGCCAAATCAAAAAAATCTCATTAGAAGAGTTGGCGCATTTTATCGAGATACTTACAAAAGAAACGGATTCTGTGAGTTCTCTTGGCTTATTGTCAAATAGAAAATCAGAGGGTGCAAAAAATAACGTCAGTTTAACAAAAGAAGATTTTTCTGAAACAGTCAATATGATAAAACTGAATCAACTTTACATCCATAAAAGCGGGGTTTCTCAAAAAGGGTTAAATCTACTAAAGCGAATGGCTGCTTTTCAAAATCCGGAATTTTATCAAGCACAAGCGATGAGGAAATCAACCTGGAAAATCCCAAGAATTATCTCTTGCAGCAACGAGACTGAAGACTATTTGATTTTGCCACGCGGATTACAGGAGCAAGTTGAAGAATTGTTCAAAGAAGCAGCCGTTTCATTTGAAATAGAAGATCGTTCTTTTGAAGGGAAGGAAACAAGGGTCTCATTTAAAGGGAAATTAAGAGCAGAGCAAGAAGAGGCAGTAGAAAAAATGCTGGCATATCATACCGGTATCCTTTGCGGAACGACTGCGTTTGGTAAAACAATTTCCGCTCTCAATATGATTGCCAGGAAAAAGGTCAATACATTAATCCTTGTCAACAAGACAAGTCTGGTTGAGCAATGGCAAGAAAAAATCAATGAATTCCTTGTTTTTGAAAATGATGAAGAGAGCAATGTGGGACAACTAGGTGGTGGAAAAAAGAAACTGTCAAACAAGATTGATGTCGCTTTGCTTCAATCGATGTATCGAAAAGGCAAAGTTCATGAAAGCATTTATAACTATGGGATGATCATTGTTGATGAATGTCACCATATTTCAGCCTTTAGCTTTGAAAGTGTGTTACAACAAGCAAATGCTAAATATGTTTATGGATTAACCGCAACGCCTACAAGAAAAGATGGACATCAACCGATAGTTTTTATGCAATGTGGCCCTATTCGGTTTCAGGATAACAATAAAAAACAAATGGAAAAAAGACCGTTTGAGCATACTGTTGTAACTCGATTTGTTCCATTCGATCCCTTGTTGCAGCAAAATATGGAGTTGCAAGAACTGTATAACGAAGTAGCTGAGTCGCAAGTGCGCAACGAAAAAATTATAAAAGACATTGTGAACTGCTACAAAGAAGGCCGAAATAGCATTATTTTAACTGAAAGAGTGGCTCATGTAGAGACATTAGAAAAACTACTGAAAAAAGAAATACCAGATATTATTGCAATTACAGGTGGAATGAGTAAGAAAGAACGCAGAGAGAAGCTTAAACAAATACGTGAAGTTGAGAAAAATGAGCCTCTAACTATCATTTCTACAGGTAGATACATCGGTGAAGGGTTTGATGAACCGAGATTAGATACCTTATTTTTGGCTATGCCTATTTCTTGGAAAGGAAGAGTTCAACAGTATGCTGGCAGACTCCACCGTTTGTACAAAGGTAAGACAGAAGTCAGAATCTATGATTATGCAGACATTCATGTACCAGTTTTGGAAAAAATGTATCAAAAGCGGTTGCGTAGTTATTCTTCCTTAGGCTATACAGTGAAAATGAATGAGAAGGATGCGGGAGAAAGAAGCATTATTTATAGCAGTGACCAATATGTAGAACAATTAAAAGAAGACATGACAAAATCTCAAACTAAAGTAGTGATATCAAGTCCTTCGTTAACCAAACAAGCAGTTACCCAATTTTTGAAAGAAATGATTTCAGGAGTGGATCAGACGGTTGCGCTTTCAGTGATTACAAGGAATTATGACTCGATAAAAAGCAAAAGCCGCATAAACAACCAAAAAAGTTGCTCTCAACAATTGGAACAAAAGGCTATTTCTGTTTCACTTGAAAGTAATTTGTACCACCATTGCGTGATTATTGATTCGAATATTGTGTGGTATGGGAGCATAAATGTGTTAGGCCAAAATAATAAGGAAAATCTTTTCATCCGTCTTGAAAGTCCAAAAGTTGCTGAAGGGATGGAAGAGGTACTGAATAAAAAGTAATGTTTTTATAAAATTAGAACTGTAAGATAAGTATGAGGAGGATTAATGTGACTACTAAAACAAAAAGTTTGCAAATCCGTATAGATAGCGAATTAAAAGATGAAGCTGATGAGCTTTTTAATCAACTAGGTACATCTACTAATGAAGCTATTAAAATATTCCTTAAAATGGCTATTCGTAATAGGACTTGAGTTGAATGAAGAGTTGATTCATGATATTTCACAAGAAGGGCTAGTATGGATGAATCCTCAGTGGAAGAATTATGATGGAACAATTGCGGAATGGTAAAAATTGGTGGTGCTAACAAGCTTTTAAAATTATCATAATAGAAAATAAGAATCCTTAGCTTCCAAAATCTGGAGATTAAGAATTCTTATTTTTTGTTGTCACCTTCTTATTTTTTTGAAATTTAAACTGTGCATAGTAAGCATTATTAATACCAATCAAACTCTTCTTTAATCTTCAAATCTAAATCGATATTTCTCTTCTGGCATTCATCTAAAAAATCATTTTTTTTTGAAAAAGAATCAACCTTCTGTGTTTCTTTATCTACAATAAAATATTGGTATTCTTTAAAAAAGAGACTATCATTATTTTTAGTAATCGATTGAACAATAATATAGTTATCGTTATAATTTAATTTTTCTACATGATCAATTAAAGTTATTGGGTTTTCTCTTTCTTCAACAAACCACAAATATGAAGTCGTGGCACTAGTTGTAACAATATGATAATGATTATCAATTTTTATTGTATGTCCAGCTGCACTTGCAGTTGGAGATCGATATATGCTATCTGGTGGAAAAAATCGTGGTGAAACCCATTTAAATCCAAGAAATAGAATTATACTTCCACTAACAATAGTTAGAATAGTACCTACGATAATTAGTTTTTTTTTCATCACAATTCACTCCTAAATCAATTTTAACCCAATTACATTGTGTATGATATAGAAATATTAAACGGTTTAATTAGGGTGTGTCTTAAAACTTTTTTATAAGTTAAATAATGGCTATATAGATAAAAGCTAAATAGAACTTGGCCAATTTATCATAAGGTGCAGCAATATATAGGAATTGCTTTAGTTTATTGAAAAAGAACTGATTGACATAAGAGCAAATGCTAAAGAACCGTATGAGCACGGTTATCGCACCGCTTTCCGCAATCCATAAAATAGTATTGGACATCGGCCGATTACTTTTAGGCGTGCCAGTACGGTATTTAGGAAACGAGTCTTTGATGTGGTTCCATTGCTCATCGCTCATTTCATCACGTTCAATACTCATCATGATCCCTCCTTTTTTATTATAGTAAAATTCAGAATAATAATCAGTTTTTTTTTGTTTACTTAGAGAATATTTAAATATAATTTGATATACCAAATTATTAAATATGGATACATTTGTATTGACAACAAAAATAAAAACGCTTACAATAAACTCATAAAAAAGAGGAGGTATTTGCATGGGCAAGAAACTGAGAGACGATTTTTTATGGGGGAATTCGGTATCGAGTATGCAGACTGAAGGAGCTTGGAATGAAGGTGGAAAAGGAAAATCAGTTTATGATATACGTGAAGCTTCGGAATTTGCTTCTGACTGGAAGGTGGCAACAGACAGCTACCACCGTTACGAAGAGGATTTTGATTGGATGAACGAGTTGGGCATGAACTGCTACCGTTTCCAGATTTCTTGGTCGCGTGTGTTTCCGAATGGGGATGGCGAAATCAATGAAGAAGGAGTCGCTTTTTACGAACGTTTTATTGATGCATTGTTAGAAAGAGGCATCGAGCCGATGATTTGCTTGTACCATTTTGATATGCCGCTGCATTTAGCAGAAACCTATAATGGATTCTTATCTCGTGATGTCGTGGATGCGTTTGTCCGTTATGGGAAAGCCATGGTAGACCGTTTTAAAGGAAAAGTGAAATACTGGATCACCTTTAATGAACAAAATATTTTTGGTTTTTCTGGCGCGTTTCCTATCGGCGGAGTAATGACAGGGGAGAATACTGAAAAAGAGTTGTATCAATTGCAGCACAATACAATGATGGCACATGCAGAGATAGCTAATTACATTCACGAATCAGCTCCCGGTTGTGAAATTGGCGGAATGGTCGCTTACTCAAAAGTCTATCCGGCTACACCAAAACCTGAGGATGTCTTCGCGGCTCAAAAATTGGATGATTTCTTCAATCAATTTTTCTTAGAAGTCTTTACTTATGGAAAATACCCTGCCTTTATGACGACTTATCTGGAAAATCATGACTTGACTCCTGAAATGAGAGCAGATGACTTGGAAGTACTAGCGAAGTTGACGAGTGACTGGCTGTCGTTCAGTTATTATGCCAGCAATGTGGTCAGTGCAGAAAAAATTACGGATACAACACCTGTTTATCGTTATTTGGAAGTAGGAAAAATAACGAACTCTTATTTAGAAGCTACAGAGTGGGATTGGCAAATTGACCCGCTTGGATTCCGTTCGATCTTGACAGACATGTACAGCCGCTATCATTTGCCCGTATTCCCGATTGAAAATGGGATTGGTGTGAGAGAAGAATTGCCTGAAGAAGGACTCGTTCAAGATGATTACCGTATTTCTTACCACAGAGATCATTTCCAAGCGATGAAAGATGCTATTTTCTTAGACGGTGTCGACTGCATCGGTTACCTCGGATGGGGCTTGATTGATATTCTAAGTTCGCAAGGGGATATGCGTAAACGATACGGTGTGGTGTATGTCAATCGTGAAAATCATGATCTCAAAGACTTAAAACGAATTCCGAAGAAAAGTTTTGCATGGCTTCAAAAAGTCATCAAGAGTAATGGCGAAAGTTTAGAGTAAATACCGGGATAGAGGAATATTCATGGCACAAAAGACAAAAAAAAGCACAAAATTTTTAGATAAATTTGCTGAATTCGCTGCGAAATTAGGAAATCAAGTTCATTTACGATCATTGCGTGATGCTTTTGCTGTATTGATGCCGCTATTCATTCTAGCTGGGGTAGCCGTTCTGATTAACAATGTTGTCTTTCCTTGGGTCTTTGAAGGGAGTACCTTGGAAAGTGCACAGATTTGGGGAACAGTTATTATCAATGGAACATTGAATATTGCTGGGTTATTGATTGCACCCATGATCGGGTACAACTTATCTGTGAACAAAGGCTTTATGAATCCGATTGCTTCCGCGGCAGTTGGGATTGCTTCTCTGGTTATCATGATGCCTGTAAATCTTTTCGTTACACCGGTGGGCTCAGAAGAACAAATACTCACTTCAGGCGTCATGACCTATGGAAATCTGGGTACGACGGGGATGTTCGCAGGAATTATTATTGGTTTAGCTGCCACAGAATTAGACTGTCTAATGTTAAAAGATTGCAGATCAATCTGGGTGAAAATGTTCCGCCTCAAGTAGGGAAATCGTTTAGTACCATGATTCCTGTTATTTTGGTGCTTTCATTGTTTGGTATCGTGGCATTGGTTTTACATGTATTCTTTGGCACTGACCTGATCACACTGATCTCAGTAGCGATTCAAGAACCATTGAGAGCTGTTAACACGAGCTTGTTGGGGACATTGTTGATTTACAGCACTGGAAATTTCTTGTTTACCTTGGGGATTCACCAAAGCGTAATCAACGGAACCCTGCTAGATCCCTTACTGCTGACAAATATGAATGAAAACACGTTAGCTTTCGCAAATGGAGAAGAAATTCCAAATATCATGACTAGCGCCTTTGTTCCTACATTTGGAATGATCGGAGGGACCGGGAGTACACTCTGCCTGCTGATCGCTATTTTCATCTTTAGTAAGCAAAAAGCACCTAAAGATTTGGGTAAACTAGCGCTAGCTCCTGGGGTGTTCAATATTAATGAACCCGTCATTTTCGGTTATCCGATCGTCTTTAATTTGCCGATGATGATACCTTTCGTATTGCAGCCGGCTATTGGGATTGTAATTGGTTATTTCGCGACATCTTGGGGATGGATGAATTATACAGTGGCCAATATTCCTTGGACGACACCGCCTCTTCTGAGTGCTTTTCTGGCAACTGCGGGAGATTGGCGAGCCATTGTGGTACAACTTATTATTATCGTAATAGGAGTAGCGTTGTATTTGCCATTTATGAAAATCAGTGAACGTTCCGCACAGATTGCTGCAGAGAAAAATACCTGATTTTTTGACAAATTGAATAAAAGACAAAAAGGCTGTGACTCGTCTCTCAGTCTTTTTATCTATAACATCTAGTTTTACTGGTTCTTCAACTTTTTATGTTGGCGAATAAAAACGAACTGCCTCTTAATTCTAAACCTTATAGAAACTTCTGCAGGAGTATGGGATACGTGTAGAGTCATGAGACTTAACCATGATGAGAAAGAATTGACGTTTGATCATCAATGATGTGTTCTGAATGATGAAGTTAGGAGCTTTATCATCAATAAGCCAGCCTGAACAATGAAACTAGGGTATTAACATCAATTAATCCGTCTGAATGATGAAGAACAGTTTTACTTTTGTGAGGTGTTTCGTATAATTTAAATAGCAGATAAAGAGGAGATAGAACCATGCATAAATACGAACAGGTTGCTCAAGCGATACGAGATAGGATCCAAAATGGGACATACACACTAAAGAGTGCTTTGCCCGATCAAATGCAGTTGTGTAAAGAATTTGGGGCGAGCCGGATAACGATTAAGCGCGCCTTGAACTTGTTGATTGAGGAAGGTTATCTTTACAGCAGACAAGGCTCTGGGACCTACGTAATGAAAAATGCACTTGCTAAGAATGAGCTGGATTCCCGGTTTGATGTGTACACGGGCTTAACAGACCAACTTTCTGACCAAATCGTTACAAGTAAAGTGATTCAATTTGTCATTCGCAATCCTGCAGAAGATGAAGCAGACAAATTGTTGTTGACGGAAGAAGATTTCATTTATGATATTCAGCGGGTGCGATACGTAGACGGTGAAGAGTACTTGATCGAACACACTCTCATGCCTGTGGAAGTTATTCCGGATGTGACGAAGAAAGTCCTTGCCGGTTCGATTTATAGTTACATTCAACATACGCTGGGATTGAAGATAGGTGGATTGAACAGACGTATAACGGCTGAAAGACCGGATGAATTGGATCAAGAGTACCTATTTTGTACAAAGGAAGATCCTGTTTTACAGGTGGAACAAGTGGTTCATTTGATAGATGGAACGCCTTTTGAATATTCAAGGACCCGGCATCGTTTCGACAAAGGCGGGGTCAATGTCGTAAAAAATTATGGTGAGCATAGTTGAAGATAAAAAATTGCCGCTCGGTACTTATTCATTTAGGTAGCGGGCGGCAGTTTTTTTATTTCGCACGGGATTGTGTTAGTTGGATCATCGTATTATTGAACTCTTTTTGGAAATAAGTGACATTGCTTTCCTTATTGACGATCAAGCTGATGTAAAATTTTGGTGCATCTTCAATAGGGATTTTGACGAGATCGTAGTGGTCTTTTACCAAGATGTCAATCATGAAGGCAACCATGTTGGTAGAAGAAGCGATCGACAAGGCCGTTTGAATTTCTTTGGTAAAAAGGGTTTTTGGTTGTTTGATCAGATGAGTTTTAGCCCATTGTTCAAATACACGTTGATGAGTGTAACCTTGCGCCAAGGAAATAAAGACTTCTTGCTGGACATCTTCCACACGGACGAACTCTCTTGCAGCTAAAGGGTTATCAGGAGATGCCCAAAGAGCCAAATCTTGTGTCACTAAAGGAATCTGTATCAGGTTTTTGTCCTTGAATACAGACTGATCACTTCCAATGATCGCCAAAGGAACTTGTCCACTGCTCACTAGGTCAAGCATGACATCTGAACTTTCTTCTTCAATCAGCTTTAAAGAATTGGTGAATTTGCCTAAATGAGGCATCAGTTTGGACATAAAGTGGCCGCCGATCGTGGGCAGGAAACCGAAGTAGACAACTTGATTCTTTAAATCATGGATTTCTTCTTTAGCTGTATCAATAGTATTTAAAATTTGCTGGGAGTGTTTGAGCAGTATTTCACCAGTCTCGGTCAAATGCAAGTTCTTGTGAAGTCTTTTCCTATCAATCAGAGTAGTATCCAGCTCTTTTTCGAGACGTTTCAAAGACATGGAAATAGACGGTTGAGAGATATAGAAATGTTCGGCGGTAGCAGTGAAATTTAGTGTTTTTGCTAAATGGTTAAAATAGACTAAATCTTGTAAATTCATATAAGGCTCCTTCGAAAGATTGTGAAAACACAAACATAAACAAAAGATATGATAGTGTTTATTTTCATAAATAATGTTTATAGTACCATAAAAAAACAGTATTTTCGAACTAAATGATAGCATGATATACTATACATCTTGAAGCGTTTACAAAACGCTGGTGGAAGGTGTGGTCTTTTGAAAATAATCAAACAGCTCTTTTGGATTTTTTTATTCTCTTTTATAGGGGAAATTATTTCCGCTTTGATCGCTTCATTTATAGCAATACCCGGTAGCGTTATCGGGATGATCTTGCTGTTCTTAGCGCTGCAATTTAACTGGGTTCGCGTTGAGCAAGTAGATGAGGTCGGTACATGGCTGACAGATAATATGGGGATTTTCTTCGTCCCAGCAGGTGTGGGGCTGATGTCAAACTTTGGTGTCTTAGCAAATACTTGGTGGCAACTACTGATCATTATGGCAGTAACGACTATTTTGATGATGGGATTTGTTGGCAAAATAGTACAAAGTGTCAAAGGTATAGTGAAGAAAAATAAATTAGTTGAGAAAGGAGAAGGTTCGCATGCTTGAGAGTATTTTAAATAATCCAATGTTGTGGATCACAATAACTATTGGCCTATATCTAATAGCTGGGAAATTAAAAGCCAAATGGCCTAAGAATCCTTTGTTTACTCCGTTGGTATTTGCGATCATTGTCATTATTTTATTCTTGCTCGCAACAGATATCCCGTTAGAGACTTATAATACAGGCGGACGCTTCTTCAGTTTATTTGTAACTCCAGCTACAGTGGCTTTGTCTATTAAGCTGAAAAAGAATCTTGTATACTTAAAGAAATATTATGCAGCAATTTTATCGGGAATCGTTTCCGGAGTGATTTTCCATACGGTTATGATTTATTCTTTTGCATTGTTGTTCAAATTTGATCGGAATATGGTGGCAACTTTGCTGCCTAAATCGATTACTACAGCAATCGCAGTCGGTGTTTCTGACTCCTTAGGCGGTATTGTTTCTTTAACGGTTGCGGTAGTTGTGTTCACCGGAGTTATTGGAGCGGTCGTTGGTCAAACGGTCTTCAAGATCTTCAAAATTGACGATCCAGTGGCGCAAGGGGTGGCTCTTGGAAGTTCTTCTCACGCTATGGGAACAACAAAAGCGATCGAGTTAGGTGATGTTCAAGGCGCAATGTCAGGTTTATCGATTGTGGTTACCGGAATCATAGTGGTTATTCTAGCTCCGCTAACAGTACCGATCACAAATTTATTATTTTAATTTAATTTAGGTTATACTCTTAAAAAATAATACTTTAAAAGGATGGTTGAAAAATTATGGCAGATGAACAAATTATTAAATATGATGCACCAACAGTAGAACAAGAAATTGAGGTCGTAAGCACTTATAGACTTGAAGATGAAGCTCGTGCAGTAGTTCCTAAAGGTGGATTTGATTACATCTCAGGTGCTTCTGGAGAAGAATACACATTGAAACAAAACAACGAAGCATGGAAACGCAAAGGGATTTTGCCTCGCGTATTAGCAGATGTAGAAAATCCAGATACATCAACATCTATTTTGGGCCATGACATCAAAGTACCATTCATTATGGCTCCAATTGCAGCTCATGGATTAGCTCATGCTACAAAAGAAGCTGGAACAGCTAGAGGGATATCTGAATTTGGCGGAACGATCATGTCGATCAGTGCTTATTCTGGAGCTACATTTGAAGAAATCGAAAAAGGATTGAATGGCAACCCGCGTTGGTTCCAAATCTATATGAGTAAAGATGAAGATATGAATAAAAATATCTTAGACGAAGCAAAAGCTGATGGTGCTACAGCGATCATCTTAACTGCTGACGCAACTTTAAGCGGTAACCGCGAAAAAGATATGCTGAACAAATTTGTTTATCCATTTGGCATGCCGATCGTATCACGCTACTTGACTGGATCAGGTAAAAACATGTCTCTAAACAATATTTATGCTCAATCAAAACAAAAAATCTGTCCAGAAGATGTTAAATTTATCTCTGAATATTCAGGATTGCCAGTGTTTGTTAAAGGAATCCAAACTCCTGAAGATGCTGCCTTGGCTATTGGTGCTGGAGCAGCAGGCGTCTGGGTTTCTAACCATGGTGGCCGTCAATTAGATGAAGCACCAGGTTCATTTGATACATTGGCTGAGATCTCTAAAGCAGTTGCTGGTCGTGTGCCGATCGTATTTGATAGTGGTGTTCGTCGTGGAGAACACATCTTCAAAGCTCTAGCCAGTGGTGCGGATATCGTTGCTGTAGGTCGTCCAGTATTATATGGACTAGCTCTAGGCGGTTGGAAAGGTGTTAAATCTGTGTTAGACTACTTTGAAAAAGACTTACAACGTGTGATGCAATTAGCAGGAACGCAAACGATCGAAGACGTGAAGAATGCTCGTTTGTTTGATATGAAATACTAATTTAGAATGAATTTGAAACAGCGCAAGCGCCCCTTATTAGGTGCTTGCGCTGTTTTTGATAGATTAATTTCCGCGTAGGCGAAAAGATTCTTTAATGAAAGGCTGCAGAGTAGTGCTATTTTATAATTAGGACTGTTTTTCTTAGTAAATTGTAAGATATAGACGTTCTGCTTCACAATTTGGCAGAAGAAAGCGAGGTGATTATTAGGTAGAGAGGTTCTATCTAACGATTGGTAGGATTGAAGGGCGTATATCAGTAAATAGAGAGCCGTTACCTAATGATTCTAGAGAAAAATACGTTTGTTTTATGAACTAGATGTCTCATACTTCATAATTGCAGCTGAATCAGATCGAGAAGTGTGAAGTAGGTCGTCAAGTAATGAAGAACTTTTCATTAGGAGAGTTTTCGCTCAAGCGAAAAGCTGCTTTGTGGAAGTGATTGACCGGATAGCTCATAATTAGGAACTTTATTAAAGACGAATGGTGAGCTATAGACGCTCTACTTCCTGATTTGCGAGAAATAAGTGGGTCAATGATTAGGTAGAGGGGTGCTACTTCATAATTAGCAAGATAAAAAGTTGTTAATCATAATCTAGAGGAGCGCTACCGAAGCATTTCATAGAAAAACACGAGTCTTTTATGAGGTAGAGGAGTTACAGCTCACAAATGACAAGAAAAAATGGCTTGAATGATTAGGTAGCGTTGGTCTATCTAATCATTCAAACTGAAAATTAGTCTAGATTAGTAGATAGCAGCAGTTTACCTAACAATTACAGCTAAACTAGATTGAGAAGTGTGAAATAGCTTGTCAGATAAGCAAAAATTTTTAGCGATTAAAAAATACTCCTTAAAAATGCGTATATGGATTTATGAAGTGAAAAAGAGGAGTGATAGGATGATCGTTAAAGAAAGGGAGACCCCTCATCGTCTATTAGTGATGAGATCTCTGGCAAATCGGATGATTTTATCTCGGGATGACCGCAATAAGTACAGCAATTGGGAAAAAGGCGATGAAGGAGAAATCACCTTTATTTCATTAACGACGACACGATTAACACGCGACTGTTTAATTTTGAATGACCTATATTTAGAAGTAAAAGGAAAAAGTTGTCAAATAGACAATTTAGTGATTACGGCAAAAGGACTATCTATACACGAAGTGAAAAATTTTGCAGGCGAGTATTATTACCAAAACGACAAAATGTATCATGGACGATATGAAAAAGAGGTGTACGACCCGACTTACCAAATCCGGAATGCAGAATCTGTCTTGCGTCAATTACTGGATCAGATGGGATATCATTTTGCAATCCAAAAGTATATCGTCTTTGTAAATCCAAATTTTACCTTATTTGGAGCGCCGAGAAATAGCGGGTTGATCTTACCGAGTATGATAGATGCTCATTTTACAACGTTAAATGAAATAACGGGTCATTTGAATTCAAACCATCATCAATTTGCTGAGGAGATCAAAGAGCTGCACAAAGTAGATCTTTCTTTGCGAAGTGTGCCTTATTATGATGACAACCTTTTGAAAAAAGGAGTGACTTGTGTTCAGTGCGGTAAGTTCATAAACCAATTTACTAAAAAAAGAAGCTGTGTGTAGTTATTGCGGCAAAGAAGAATTGGTGTCACATGCTATCATTCGTCTCGCAAAAGAATGTAGGTTACTGTTTCCTGATCAAAAGATCACTGTTTCTGTTCTTCTCAAATGGTGCGACTTTCAGTTATCTGCTAGCAGAATCAGGTATGCTTTAAACAAGCATTTAAAAGCTGAAGGTACTGGCAGATGGCGATGTTACAAATAATAAAAAATCAGTTGATTATTCGCCATGAACAGCTAAAATAAAAAGAAACAGAAAGGATGATCGTTATGCCATTTGTACATGTTGAATTAGTTGAAGGACGGACTGCAGAACAAAAAGCAGGTCTAGTCAAAGATATCACAGAAGCAATAGTAAAAAATGCTGAAGTGCCAGCAGATCGCGTGCACGTTATTATTGAAGAGATGAAAAAGACCGATTACGCTGTCGGCGGCAAATTATTAAGTTAGACAAATAGAAAAAGGTGCAGCCCTCAATGTGGAGGCTGCACCTTTTTTTATACCGTTTTCCTGCGTTTATAAAAGTAAACAGGCAATCCGATAATGGTCAAGAAAATTCCTAATGCGGTGTTTGTAGGCTGTGTCAATAAAGTATTCACAACTATGAAACAGCCTCCAATGATAGCAATCAGAGGAATTACAGGATAAAAAGGGACTTTATAAGGGCGCACAAGTTCTGGTTCTTTTTTGCGCAAGATAAACACAGCGACAAAGACCAACGTGTAGAAAATCCAAATTACGAAGACCAGCAAATCCGTCAGCTGGTTGTATTGACCGGTAAAAATCATTACGATAGCGATCAACAAAAGTAAGAGAGCACTGTTGGCTGGAACCTGCTGGCTGTTTAACTTTTTCAACCGGTTGCTGAAAGGCAATTCATTGTTTAAAGCCATGGCATAAGGAACACGAATCCCCGTCATCGTGTAGCCGTTGATCGTCCCAAAAACAGAAATTAAAATACCGATTGTCACCAGTTTCCCTCCAGAATTTCCAAACAGCAAATGAGCCACTTCTGCGGCAGGTATCGGCGTAGCCCCGAGTGCAACAGCCGGCATCACTTGCAGATAAGCCAAATTGATCAATACATAAATCCCCATCACGGCTGTTAATCCAGCCACGATAGCTTTGGGCAAATCTTTTTTAGGGTCTTTCATTTCGCCGGCAATCGTACCAACATTGATCCAGCCGTCATAAGCAAATAATGTCGCGACCAATCCTGTACCTAATTTGGAAATCGTGGAGGTAGGAGTCATAAAGTCAGGCAGTAATTGGAACTGAACATCTCCTTGATGCAACAGTCCGAACACAATGATCACAAAAAGCGGGACCATCTTTGCTACTGTCGCTATGGATTGCAAGTGACCAGCTTTTTGAGTTCCCATTAAATTGGTCAGTATGATGGCACAAGCTGCCGCAATCGCGATAGGAATCACGTATGACTGTGTCAATCCCAACAAATTGACTGCTTGTGTCGCGAAAATAATTGATAAGGCAGCGATATTGGCTGGAAAATAAACAATTGTCTGTGCCCATCCTAAGAGGTAACTGATCAAAGGACCATAGGCACGGCGTAAGTAAACTACCATCCCACCTGTTTCCGGAATAGCAGCGGACAATTCTGCTGTTGTCAGTCCGCCGCAAATAGTGATTAATCCCCCTAAGACCCAAGCTGCCAGACCTAGCCCCGCCGTTTCAGTAGCTAAATAAACAGCTTCCGGTTTGAAAAACACTCCTGAACCGATGACGGTTCCCATGACAATAGTTAATGCTGTAAAAAAGGATATTTCTTTTTTTAAACCTTTAGTGGTTTCTTTCATAAAGCTCTCCGCCTTTATCTTGTGGTATCAAAGTTCTAATTCAACTCAGTAATGGCAACGCGTCTATTTAAACTAGCACCCCGTTTTTGCCTTTTCCTATTGTACAGGAATCTATATAGAGAAGAAAGGGGATGTAAATGCTGATTTCCATAATCCTTAGTTATAGGTTGAACAAAGACGCATCATCCGAATATTCTGAATATTTTATCACTTTTTTGCAAATGGGCCTTACTTTTCCTTTTTTATGTGTTACTATATTAGAAATCGATAAAAAAGATTAGAAAAGGGAGTCAATTAAATGAGAACTAGAAAATGGTTATTTACAACACTTGGAGCAGCTCTGGTATTATCAGCTTGTGGAGGAGGAAGCGCAGAATCGACAGAAAGTTCAAGCGGTAGTGAACAAGTTGCTCAATACACGGCTCCTACTGAAATAGCTACTATGGATGCAAGCTTGATTACAGATATCAACAGTGCCAACTACATTGGGCATGTAGTAGAAGGATTATTGCGAATTGATGAGAATGGGAAACCTGTCCCAGCGATTGCCTCAGAAGAAGGAACCATTTCTGAAGATGGTTTGACTTACACATACAAACTACGTGAAGATGCTACGTGGTCAAATGGAGAACCCGTTACGGCTAATGATTTTGTATTTGCGATCCAACGTTTAGTAGATCCGAATACAGGAGCTGCATACAGTTACTTAGCAGAGACAATAGTGAACGCTCCTGAAATCATGGCTGGAGAAGTGGATCCTAGCGAGTTAGGGGTCACAGCTGTCAGTGATTATGAAATAACATTTGAATTGACTCAGCCGACACCTTATTTCGAGAATTTATTAGCTTTCACACCGTTCTTCCCGCAAAATCAAGCATTTGTTGAAGAACAAGGAAGTGAATACGGAACTTCCAGTGATACTCTTTTAGCAAATGGACCATTTACCTTGGAGAATTGGGATGGCACTGGTTTAACTTGGGATTTAATGAAAAATGAAGACTACTATGCAGGCGATGAAATTCAACTGGATGAAGTGAATGTTCAAGTTATCAAAGAGACCAGCACAGCTGTGAACTTATTTGAAAGTGGACAGATCGACAATGCTCAATTAACCGGTGAAATGGTGAAACAATATGCCGGTAATGAGAATGTAGTCGTTCAAAACAAAGCCCGTACTGCTTACTTGGAATTTAACTGGGCAAATGAAAACCTGCAAAATGCAAGCTTAAGAGAAGCTTTAGGAATGGTTATCAATACAGAGGAGTTAGTTAATACAGTATTGGCTGATGGCTCAACAGAGATCACTGGCTTTTTACCGGTTGATTTTGTAAACAGTCCAATTGATGGAACAGATTTTACAGAAGCAGCAGAAAACCCATTGAACTATGATATTGCAGCAGCACAAGAATTATGGAACCAAGCAAAAGAAGAACTAGGCGTGGAGACGATTGAGTTGTCTTTAGTGGCGGATGATGATGAAAAAAACAAAAAAATCAGTCAATATATCCAAGGACAAGTCGAAAATAATTTGCCGGGAGTTTCGATCGAGATTCGAAATGTACCGAAAAAGAATCGTTTAGCTTTAGCTGATAATGATGATTTTGACTTGCTGCAAACGGGTTGGGGAGCTGACTTTGCGGATCCAATCAACTTTATGGATCTCATGTACAGTACCTCTGCTTATAATGAAGGAAGTTATGTGAATCCAGAGTTTGATGCCTTGATTGATGCTGCTAAAACAACGAATGCGAATACTCCTGAAGAGCGTTGGAATGATTTGGTTGAAGCACATAATATCTTAACCAGTGATGTGGGAGTTATTCCGTTGTATCAAGAAGCAGAAACACAATTGCGTGATCCTTCATTGAAAGGGATTGTGTTCCAATCTGTTGGAAATGAATTTGATTTAAGCCGAGCTTATGTAGAATAAGGAGTGACTAAAGAGTTATTGACGAGGTTCCGAATCTCATCAATAACTCTTTTTTGTGCTTGAACCAAAATAGTTGAATCAACTCTTTTATTACTGTTACTCTACAAACAGAAACAACATTCATGAAGGAGGAATTTTAGTGAACGAAGAAACGATACTCATAACCGGTGCAGGGACAGGATTCGGAAAAGACATCGCGTTCAAATTGGCTGAAATGGGTAAAAACGTGATCGCGAGTGTTGAAGCCATGTCGCAAGTTTCTTCATTAGAAAAGGAAGCACAAGCTAAGGGCCTTTCCATGCAAATTGAAAAGCTGGATGTTACGAATGAGAAAGATCGTGCGAAAGCTTGGAAATGGGATATTGATATCCTCGTCAATAATGCAGCTATCAAAGAGGGCGGCTCATTGATGGATATTCCGGAAGAAAATTTGCGGAGTCAATTTGAAGTGAATGCGATCAGTCCAATCATCCTGACGAAAGAATTTGCGCGTGAGATGGTGAAGAAGCAAAGAGGGCGTATTGTATTTATTTCTTCGATCTCTGGATTGACCGTTAATCCGTTTTCAGGCCCTTATGCGGGTTCGAAGCATGCAGTAGAAGCGTTTGCAGATGCGTTAAGCAAAGAATTGCAAGAGTTCAATGTAGAAGTAGCCACTGTGAATCCGGGACCTTACCTGACAGGATTTAATGATCGCGAATTTGAGACTTGGAAAAATTGGCCAGATGATTCTGAACGCGTTTTTGATTACAGCAAATTGGCATTCCCTTACGAACAGTATGATCCAAAAGAAGTCATCGATCCAGCTGTCAAAGTCATTCTTGGGGAAACAAAAACATACCGGAATGTCGTTCCTGAAAAGATGGTTCCGCAGATCAAAGAGCAAATGGCGCAACTATGGGAGAAAAAGACAGATGATAAATTAGGCCAACGTCATGAAATGGTTCAAAAAGCCTATGATATCGAACCCGGAACACCTGCTGAATAATGTGGAAAAGTACACTGAAAAAGAATCGTTAGCGCTGGAATAGGCGTTAACGATTTTTTAAGCGTGTTTTTTTGGAACGTACTACTGAGTAGCTTGGTTTCTGGCTAGCTGATTTAATCCATGCAAGGTCTTCATTTGAAAAAAACAGGGGAGTTCTGGTCTGCGTTTAACATCAAGGAGAATTGATTCTTGGTGTTCAAACTGCATTCTTCATCAAAGAGGTTTTACCATTGATGTTTAAATCCTGTTATTCATCAACACGGCTTATTCTTTGAGGCTTGATGAATCAATCCTGATTTTCCATTACTAAATAGAGTCAATCTTCCACTAAGACCAAAAAATTATCTGAAAAAACATACCTTCCTAAAGCTATAAATGATTCAGCGTGAGTAATAGTGCGTATTTAATGGATAAAAAGAAACATTCACGAAGAGTATCCTGTATAATACATAAGAAGGAAGAGTTTAATTCAGGTAGAAGGTGGAGATGTGATGAGAGAATCAATCCAAGTGTATTATAGCCATTATTTTAATTTTACGGGTCGAATCAGTAGACGAGAGTATTGGCGGACTGTACTGTTTTTATTCATGGGGACAGTTGTTCTGACGTTGTTTTCTTGGATTTTCTTTGTTAATGCACTATTGACTTTGTGGTTCGTTGTGAATCTGATTCCTTCCATTAGTCTGCTTGCCCGCCGATTACACGACCGTGATCTTTCAGCATGGGTGATGTTGGCAGCTTTTATTCCTGGAATCGGGACTTTTATCCTATTGTTTTTGTCTGTTTTGCCGGGAACGCAAGGGTTTAATCGATTTGGTCCAGCAACGGACTCCTTTTATGGAGATAGCTACTACTCGAAAAGCAGCGAACAAAATCACTCATATAACTGCAATTCTCAGAGAGATAATTTGTATGATGAAGAAACTGCCTTTTCAGGTGATGACTGGGATGATTTTTAAGATAAGCATGGGGAACTTTTGTTTTTAAGACAATTAAATGAGAGCGGTACCTAAAAAAGAGGAGGAGCAGTTGTGAATCATTACGAAAAAATACATAGTGGAGAACTGTACGATCCAAATGACGAGGATGTCTTGGCAGAACAAAGGGAATGCTTGGGAAAACTGTACGACTTTAATGCCACCCGCCCTTCGCAAATGAGAGAGCGAACGGTAACTATTGAAGGAAATGTTTGCTGAGATAAAGGAAGGTTGTTACATCGAACCTCCTTTACATGCAAATTTGGGAGGACACCATGTCCATTTTGGAAAAGGCGTCTATGCAAACTTTAATTTGACATTAGTGGATGACACACATATCTATGTAGGAGATCATGTTATGTTTGGACCGAATGTGACTATCTCTGCGGGAACCCATCCAGTAGCTCCAGAGTTGAGAGAAAAAGGGTTCCAGTATAATCTACCCGTACGGATCGGAAACAATGTCTGGATCGGATCCGGAGCGCAAATTTTACCCGGCGTATCAATCGGAGAGAATGCTGTCATAGGAGCAGGAAGCGTAGTGACGAAAGATATTCCGGCAAATGTAGTGGCTATAGGCAACCCGTGCCGACCAATGAGGGAAATCACGAAACAAGACAAAGAAGTTTCGCGGAAACCCATTTGATATTTAGGAGAAAGGACGATAGATATGAAACTGCTCATTACGTATGTTGTAGCACTGACTAATTTGTATGGTATCGCACCAAAAGACGTTGTTCTAGAGACATACAATACACAAAATCAGAAACGAGTAACTAAAGAAGACTTAGAAAAAGAAGTGGAGGCTTCAACGGCAGACCTTGCCCAACACTTTGTGATCTCCATGGAAGACTATTTTGTAGATGATTCATTAGTGTTGTTCGAAACAGACATTCCAAAGTTACTAGCAGAAAAAGCAGACAAGCCTCATTACATTCCAAAAAAAGAAGAGCTGCTTTGTTATCAAGATCATTACTATTTTGAGAAAACAACAGCTTACCAAGCGTTTTTCGATTATATGAAGGATTATTTTCATGGTGAAGAAGATTATACCCAAGAAGTATGCGAACAGATCTACGATACGATTCATTTAGATGGAAATACCAGTAATACATTCACTGAGTTACAACGAATGGGTGTGAGATTGAAAACGGAAGAACAAGTATTGTACATCCATAAGTTGGTCGAGGAAATGTTCTATTGTATGCGATTATGGCAAAACAATGGGCATTCGCTGGTCGAAATCGCGGAGATGCAAGGTGAGCCGGTAGAAAACTTGTATTCTTCGGGCGTTGCGGTGCAATTTTATGAAGAAGATGAGGCTGAAGATTAAGTGCGGATCTTTTTAGCGTACAGTTGTGTCAAAGAACGGTTATTTCTTAATTTATTATAAAATTCTGTAGAATGTTCTTAAATTCTTCGTATTCTATAGGTATAATAGAACTATGACAGGTTAAAGGAGCTTATTTCCATGGATTTGTTGGCGGATTTTTTAAAGCAGTGTCAAAAACAATTGTACTGGAATAACAGTTCCCGTGTGCTGGTGGCAGTATCTGGCGGCGTTGATTCTATGGTGTTGCTGGACATGATGCAGCAATTGCCGAATGATATAAAGCCTTGGTTCGGAGTCGTTCACGTCGATCATCAACTTAGAAAAGCTTCTATCCATGAAGCGGAATTTCTGGAACAATTGTGTCGCAAGGAAAATATTCCGTTTTTTATGGCTAAATGGGACAAGCGTCAGCAGCCAAAAGCTAATGTGGAAGAAGCTGCTCGGAAATTCCGTTATGCTTTTTTCAGAGATGTATTTGCTGAACAGCAGGCCACGCATTTGCTGACGGCACATCATGGAGATGATCAAATCGAAACCATCTTGATGCGGTTGGTACGTGGAGGATCATTAGAGAGTATGGCTGGAATCAAAGCAGCTCGCCCTTTTTTAACGGGCGTACTGGTCAGACCGTTTCTGTCGTATACCAAAGAACAATTGTATGAATACAGTACAGAACATGAACTGCTGTATTTTGAAGATGAAAGCAATCATAGTTTAGCGTATACTCGGAATCGGTACCGCAATCAAGTGATTCCGTTATTGAAACAAGAAACTCCTCAATTGGTGCCTCATTTTGCCAACTTTTCAAGTGACTTACAAGATGCGTTAGCTGTAGCGCAAATAGAAGTCAACCGACAACTAGCAATCATCAGCAAAAAGCTGCCTGCTGGAAACTGGGTGATGGATCGCAAACCTTATCTCCATTTGGAAGCAAGGTTGCAGCGATTGGTGCTGCAGCAGTTATTGATGGAAGTTTATAGGGGTGGGGATCAACAATTCCAACGGCAACACATCCATGACTTGCATGATTTAGTGACCAGCGACAAACCGAATGGGCAGATTGATTTGCCAGGGAAGTGGCTAGCCAAGAGAAGTTATGATACACTTACTTTTTCCCCGTTTGTTGAAAGCAAAGTTGTTTTTGAACCAGATAGGAAATTGGAATTGGGTGAGTGGGTGCATTTGCCACAAGTCGGAAAAGTTGGCTTGTTCCCTGCAGAAATGGATCAAAAGAGCCGCGGTCAGAGAGCAATCTGGCTGGATGCAGCCAGCGTTCAGTTGCCATTAACGATTCGTCGCCGCCAAGCGGGAGATCGAATGTCGCTGAAAGGCAGTACCGGAACAAAAAAGATCAAAGATATTTTGATTGATCGAAAGGTCCCTTTGGAACAGCGGGATGAGTTTAGAATTGTCTGTGATGCTACGGGAGACGTGATTTGTTTCCTTGGGTTCAAAGATTCAAGATTGTCTATTGAGCGGGAAACTGATACAATACAGTACATACTAATTCATGACCCAAACGGTGATGAAAGCTAAAAAGGAGAACTTAAATTTATGCAAAATGATATCGAAAAAATTTTAGTAACTGAAGCTGAGATCCAAAAACGAACTCGAGAATTAGGGAAAGAATTAAGCGCAGAATATGAGGGGAAAGATCCTTTAGTAGTTGGAATCTTGAAAGGAGCTATCCCATTTTTATCTGATTTGACGAAAGCTATGGATACTTATTTAGAAATGGATTTCATGGATGTGTCAAGTTACGGAAATGCAATGGTTTCTTCAGGAGAAGTAAAAATTTTAAAAGATTTAGACACGAATGTGGAAGGCCGCAATATTTTAATCGTAGAGGATATCATCGATAGCGGGCGTACGTTATCTTACATCATCGATATGTTTAAATACCGCAAAGCAAAATCCATCAAAATCGTTACTTTGCTTGATAAACCAGAAGGTCGTGTGGTGCCATTAGAAGCTGATTATGTAGGTTTCTTAGTGCCAAATGAATTTGTAGTAGGATATGGTCTAGACTTTATTGAACATTACCGTAATCTTCCTTACATTGGTGTGTTAAAACCTAAAATTTACGAGTAAAAATGTTTGGTCAATTATGGTCAAATATGTTATGATTAAGTGGATTCAGTCGCAATAAAAATATAAATAAATGAAAAGTTTGAATGAAAGTAAGGGAGGTCGACTGTGTGAAAAAGGGATTCTTAAAAAATGGGATTTTTTATGCCATTGTGTTTATCGGGATCATCGGAATCGTATCTTGGGCGACCGGAGGAAACTCTGATGAACAAAGCCAAGGTATTTCAGCTAGTGATTTTGTAACGCAATTGGAAAATAATGAGATCGAATCATTTACCATGCAACCAAGTGCTGGTGTCTACTCGATTTCAGGTAAATACCGAGAGGAACAACCTGCACAAGAATCGGAAGAAAGCAGCAGTATTCCGATTATTGGAACAACTGATTCAGAAGTAACAAACTTTACGACATCAATTTTACAAAATGATCCAATCGTTTCTGAAATATGGGAAGTATCAAAAGAAAACAATACTGAAGTGACTCCAATGCAAGAAGAGTCATCAGGTGTATGGGTTACATTATTGATATCTGTCTTACCTTTAGTCATCTTCATCTTCTTTATTTATATGATGATGGGACAAAGTGGTCAAGGCGGCGGCGGACAAGGCGGTCGTGGAGTAATGAACTTTGGTAAATCAAAAGCCAAAGAAGCCGATACAAAAGCAAGTAAAGTACGCTTCTCAGATGTTGCCGGAGCGGAAGAAGAAAAAGAAGAACTTGTCGAAGTGGTTGAGTTCTTAAAAGATCCAAGACGTTTTGCCAACTTAGGTGCTCGTATTCCTGCTGGAGTTTTATTAGAAGGACCTCCAGGTACAGGGAAAACCTTGCTTGCTAAAGCCGTTGCCGGTGAAGCAGCAGTACCGTTCTACTCCATCTCAGGTTCTGAATTTGTGGAAATGTTTGTTGGGGTCGGAGCAAGCCGTGTACGGGATTTGTTTGAAACAGCTAAGAAAAATGCACCAGCGATCATTTTTATTGATGAAATCGATGCAGTTGGTCGTCAACGTGGAGCCGGTATGGGTGGCGGACACGATGAGCGTGAACAAACATTGAACCAATTGCTGGTTGAAATGGATGGTTTCTCAGGAAATGAAGGAATCATCGTTATTGCAGCAACAAACCGTGCTGACGTATTAGACCCAGCGTTGCTTCGTCCAGGTCGTTTTGACCGCCAAATCATGGTTGGCCGTCCAGACGTTAAAGAACGTGAAGCAATCTTAAAAGTACATGCGAAAAACAAACCGCTTGCTGCGAATGTAGATTTAGGCGTAGTGGCTAGACAAACACCTGGTTTTGCCGGTGCAGATCTAGAAAACTTATTGAATGAATCAGCTCTAGTAGCTGCACGAAGAAGCAAGAAGACGATTGATGCTTCAGATATCGATGAAGCTCAAGACCGCGTGATTGCAGGTCCAGCTAAAAAAGATCGTGTAATTAGTAAAACGGAACGAGCTATGGTGGCTTACCATGAATCTGGACATACAATTGTCGGTATGGTATTAAATGATGCTCGTGTTGTTCACAAAGTTACAATTGTACCTCGTGGACGCGCAGGCGGATATGCGATCATGCTTCCTAAAGAAGATCGCTTCCTAATGACGAAAAAAGAAATGACTGAACAAATTGTTGGATTACTTGGCGGACGTGTGGCTGAAGAAATGGTCTTTGATTCTCAATCTTCTGGAGCCAGCAATGACTTCCAACAAGCGACACAATTGGCACGTAGTATGGTAACTGAGTACGGAATGAGTGAGAAACTTGGTCCAGTACAATATGAAGGAAACAGTCAAGTATTCGTTGGTCGCGACTACGGAAATACGAAAGGCTTTTCTGAGCAAATTGCTTACCAAATCGACCAAGAAGTATTGGCGATCATGAATAAAGCACATGATGAAGCTCGCAGAATTCTAGAAGAACATAAAGAAGCGCACAAATTGATTGCTGAGAAATTGCTTGAACTTGAAACGTTAGACGAACGCACAATCAAGAGTTTATTTGAAACAGGAGAAATGCCTCCAGTGACAGAAGAGGAAGAGTTCCCACGTGAAAAACGTGAAGGAGAAGGCTTATCTTTTGAAGAAATTAAACGAGCTCGTGAACAAAAAGAACGCGAACGTGAACAACAAGCTAAAGCTCAAGGTCAGCAAGCAACAGAAAACCCTGAGGAAATAGTTGAAGAAGCTAAAAAAGAATTAGGTACTGATGAAGATCAGCCTTCACAAGGTGACGATACTGCATTGACACCTCAAGGAAACGAATCTGACAATGAAGAAACAGATTCAGACTCACATAAAGAGTAGACAAAAAGTTAGTAAGATTGTATACTGAATAACAAAATGAAAGAGGGTTGCGGCAAAATCCGCAACCCTCTTTCATACGATATGAATGTACGAAAGAATCAGAAAGTAGGGAAATGAATGTCAGATTATTTATTGAAAAGTGTTTGTTACGATGGACAAATCCGTGTGTTTACGATTGATGCTACAGATACAATTGCAGAAGCACAACGCAGACATGACACTTGGAGTGCATCTTCAGCAGCACTAGGGCGTACAATGGTTGGAGCATTGCTATTAGGTGTAATGGTAAAAGGTGATGAAAAGGTAACTGTCAAAGTAGAAGGTAATGGGCCAGCTGGCCATATTATTGCGGACAGTAATGGTAGAGGAACTGTAAAAGGATATATTGCCAATCCTAAAGTAAGTTTACCGTTGAACGAAAAAGGTAAAATCGATGTTCGTGGAGCTGTTGGAACAGAAGGTACATTAACGGTAACCAAGGACTTAGGTTTGAAAGAACCATTTGCTGGACAAGTTCCGTTGATCAGTGGAGAATTAGCAGAAGACTTTACGTATTACATGGCAACAAGTGAACAAACACCTTCTGCAATTGGATTGAGTGTTTTAGTAGATACAGATGAGTCTATCAAAGCTGCTGGCGGATTTATGATCCAAGTTATGCCAGGTGCAACAGAAGAAACAATTGCAGCTGTCGAAAAAGCTGTTGCAGAAATCCCGATGGTTTCTAGATTAATGGAAAATGGCGAAACTCCTGAAGAAATCCTGAACCGTCTAATGGGTGAAGGCAATGCAAAAATCTTAGAAAAAATGCCGATCGCTTTCGAATGTGATTGTTCAAAAGAACGTTTTGCCGGAGCTATCGTGTCGCTAGGTAATAAAGAAATCGACGACATGATCACTGAAGACCATGGTGCTGAAGCAGTTTGTCACTTCTGTGGCAACAAGTACCACTTCTCAGTAGAAGATTTGGAAGAATTAAAAGCTAACGCGTAAAAACGCTCATCATGCAAATAGAATCCTTGTTAAGAGCTGAGGCCGCTTGACATTGACTGCTGAAAAAGTTCCCTAGTAATTTGGGACTTTTTTTCAGCAGCTTTTTTGTTTTTAGAGGAGAGCAGAACGTCTGTAAAGAGAGTTGCGTGCCATAATGGACGCTCGATTTGGAAAAAGGGAACGTAAAAATGATTTGCGTTCCTTTTTGGGAAGAAAACGAGGAAAAAGGTGACGCAACAATAATTTACGTTCCCTTTTAAAGAAAATTCGTTCAAATTCGGCACATAAAAGAAAAAAACTGATTTTTCAATAAATGTAAATGATTGCATTTGCGAAGAAAGAACGATAGACTAGGGAGGAAGAACCCACTAAAAGTAAGAATAGTTGAAAAATAGGAGGCTTTAAGTATATGGGAAAAGTTGTACATTCAGTTTCAGATTTGATCGGTGAAACACCGCTCTTAAGATTGACAAAAGTCGTTCCGCCAGATGCTGCAGAAGTATACGTTAAATTGGAATCCTTTAACCCAGGTGGAAGTGTTAAGGACCGTATTGCGTTAAACATGATTGAAGTAGCTGAACAAGAAGGTAAATTGAAAAAAGGCGATACTATTGTAGAACCGACAAGCGGAAATACAGGTGTTGGTTTAGCTATGATCGGTGCTGCTAAAGGGTACAAGGTGCTGATCGTTATGCCTGACACGATGAGTGTGGAACGCCGCCAATTAGCGCAAGCTTATGGAGCTGAAATACTGCTGACTCCTGGTGCTGACGGCATCAAAGCTTCCATTGCTAAAGCAACCGAATTGGCTGAACAAGACGGTTTCTTTATGCCGATGCAATTTGAAAACTTAGCCAACCCGGCAGTTCATGCTGCAACGACTGGTCCAGAAATTTTGGCAGCTTTCGATGGAGAAGCGCCAGATGCATTTGTGGCTGGTGTTGGAACGGGAGGAACACTGACTGGAGCGGGTAAAGTATTAAAAAATGTGGATCCTGATATTACGATCTATGCTGTCGAGCCTGCTGAATCTCCAGTGTTAAGCGGTGGCGATCCAGGATCTCACAAGATCCAAGGTATCGGAACAGGATTTGTGCCAACGGTATTGGATACTATTTTATACGATAAAGTGCTTCAAGTAACCAGTTCTGATGCGGCTGATATGGCAAGACGTTTAGCAAAAGAAGAAGGATTGTTAGTCGGGCCATCTTCTGGTGCTGCGATCAAAGCTGCTATCGATGTAGCTAAAACGATGAAAAGCAATGAACGTGTAGTAACAGTTGCTCCTGACAATGGAGAACGTTACTTGTCGACAGGTGTTTTTGATGTAGAACAATAATGAGTTTAACCAAAAGCAAGCACCCTAAAAGTGGGGTGCTTGCTTTTTTGCTTTCAACCACTAAAAAAGCGCAATTTAATCGGTTCTTCAACATTTGATGTTGGTAAGTAAAAAATAGATTTCTTTTTAATTCTAAACCTTTTAGAAACTCACTCCTAGAAATTTTCGGAGGAATATGGGGTGGCTTATAGCCATGAAAAGGATGCAAAAAAAGGAAACACTGTGGGCGTAGCCTCAGTGTACCATGCTTGTAAGCTCCTGAAGCAGCAACAATCATGGCAATTACTTAGCGTTAGGCTTTAGCCGTTATGCTAAGTTTGACGCTTGCAAGTCTTGAGACGCGGTTTTCGGCTCAAGGCGTTCCCATGGCTTTCCATAAGCCACCCCATAGGCTGGAGGAAATTTCTTTGCCAACGTTAGAAGATGAAGAGCCAAAGGAAGCTGCATCAGAAGAGTGTGTTCTTCATCAGGTTCCTTTTTTAGTTGCGATGAGACAATCGAATCCAGATTTTGACACTTTTTCAACGATTTTCACTGTCTTTTCAAACCGGTTTAAAATATGGTATGATAGAGCATATAAAAATCGTTTGAGGGCGTTAGTCGAGAATGTGCTAATTGCCTTGCTTTTTTTGCGTGCTCTTGGCATTATAAAGGGTGAATTGAGAAGCTAAGAAGAATGGAGAGAAACTAATGAGCAATGAAAATTCGCATGTAGAAGAATTGAATGATCAATTGCAAGTACGCCGTGAAAAACTACAAACATTGCGTGATCGCGATATTGAACCGTTCGGTGGCAAATTTAACCGTACCCATTTGTCTAAAGAGCTACATGAAACATATGATGCATTAACGAAAGAAGAAATTGAAGAAAAAAACATCGAGGTAACCGTTGCTGGTCGTATCATGACGAAACGTGGTAAAGGGAAAGTAGGATTCGCTCACTTACAAGACCGTAAAGGCCAAATCCAAATTTATGTTCGTAAAGATGCTGTTGGAGAAGACGATTATGAAACGTTTAAAAATGCCGATTTAGGAGACTTTGTTGGAGTTACGGGAACTCTAATGAAAACCAACACGGGAGAAGTTACAGTAAAACCGACTTCGCTTACTCAATTGTCTAAAGCTTTACGTCCATTACCGGACAAATACCATGGTTTGACGAATGTAGAACAACGTTACCGTCAACGTTACTTAGACTTGATTAGTAATCCAGAAAGCTATGACCGTTTTGTAAAACGCAGCCAAATCATTGCGGAAGTTCGTAAATATTTAAATAACCAAGACTATATCGAAGTAGAAACACCAACGCTTCATAATATTGCTGGCGGAGCTGCGGCTCGTCCATTTACAACTCACCACAATGCATTGGATATGGAACTGTATCTGCGTATCGCTCTAGAATTGCATTTGAAACGATTGGTTGTCGGTGGAATGGAACGCGTTTACGAAATCGGACGTGTATTTCGTAATGAAGGGGTCGACACAACTCACAACCCAGAATTCACTATGTTAGAAGTTTATACAGCTTACACAGATTATGAAGATGTGATGGACTTAACTGAAGGCTTGATTCGCACGGTTGCTCAAAATGTTTTGGGTACCGGCAAAATCACTTACAACGAAATAGACATTGATCTGGAAACCCCTTGGAAGAGAATCCATATGGTGGATGCGATCAAAGAACAAACAGGTGTTGACTTCTGGCAAAAGATGACTGATGAAGAAGCGCGCGAAATTGCTAAACAACACAATGTTCCTGTAGAAGCACATAGCCAATTTGGTCATGTGGTCAATGAATTCTTTGAAATGTTTGTGGAAGAAACATTGATCCAACCAACATTTGTTTATGGACATCCCGTGGAAATTTCTCCATTAGCGAAGAAAAATCTTAAAGACCCACGTTTCACAGACCGTTTTGAAGTCTTTATCGTGCAACACGAATACGGCAATGCGTTCAGTGAGTTGAACGACCCAATCGATCAAAGAGAACGGTTTGAACAACAGATGAAAGAACGTGAACAAGGAAACGACGAAGCTCATCAAATCGATGAAGATTTCCTTGAATCATTAGAATACGGTATGCCGCCAACAGGTGGACTAGGAATCGGAATCGATCGTTTGGTTATGTTATTAACAGACGCACAATCTATCCGAGACGTACTATTGTTCCCAACTATGAGAAACCTATAGAGATTGGAACAGATCGCTTTGACCCCGTTCATTGGCTAGAAGAGGATTTCTCATGAAACACAAAATAAAAAAATCAAAAGATCAGGATCATTTCCTGGTCTTTTTTTGATTATTTCGCTAATCAAAGTGAATCGTTCACAGAAATGAAAAAAAACTAGTATAATGTATCTAAAGGAGGGGAGTTAAGGACAGAACATAAGCACCTTTGGTATAAACGTAATTATATAGCCATTTTTTCTTTATTAGGTGCGTTATACGTTTTTCTTCTCTATTCCAACCCGATCCGGATGAATAGAAAGGATAAATGAAATAACGATTATTTTGATTCCTTAAGACTTCGCTTTTTGTAAAAAAACAGAATTAAATACTAGGAGTGTTTCTACTTATGAAAGATTCAAAATATATCTCGTTTCTTGGCGGGAAGAATTTATTATATACATTAGGCATATTCATTATGGTAGGGATATTGATCTTCATTTATGATCAAATTGCCTTCATTTTTGAACCGCTTCTTGTTTTCTTTTCATCGATTATAGCGCCGGTTATTTTAGCTATATTAACCTATTTCTTGTTTAACCCTTTAATCGACTGGCTGGAAAAACATCGGTTGAAACGTATTTGGGGAGTCATTCTCTTGTTTGTTGTTTTACTAGGTGCTTTAGTGGGGTTGATATTCTTAGTTGTTCCATATATCAGTGAACAAGTGACTCAATTCGTAGAAGCCTTTCCTGGATATGTAGACAGCATCGGTGCTGCTATTATGGGATGGACGGAGAACTCAGTCTTTGAAGAAACGACGAATAACGTAATCGAATGGTTCAATGGTTGGATAGGAGAATTGCCAAGCAATATCGTAAATTATCTGACAACTGCTGTCACAGGGATTTCAAGTGTCGTTTCTACGGTATCCAGCTTTATCGTTATAATGGTAACTTTCCCTATTATCCTATTCTTTTTATTGAAGGATGATAAAAAGTTCGTTAATTATGTGATGAAGATCATTCCTCCAAAATTTAGAAAAGATACACGCTCTTTAGCTGTAATCATTGCAGATCAAGTTGGTTCTTATGTCAAAGGCCAATTAACGATTTCGTTATTTTTAGGTATTATGATGTTTATCGGATTCTCCATTATCGGTCTGAATTATGCAGGAATTTTAGCTATTGTAGCCAGTGTTACTAGTATTATTCCCTATATTGGCGCCACACTGGCAATGATACCGGCAATTATTATCGCCTTGACTACATCGTGGTTTATGCTGGTCAAGTTGATCATTGTTTGGTTGGTTGTCCAATTCTTAGACGGAAATCTTGTGGAACCAAATGTTATGGGAAAAAATTTAAAAATCCATCCATTAACAATCATCATCGTCCTGCTTGTGCTGGGTGAGCTCTTAGGATTAGTAGGATTGATACTTGGAGTACCAATTTATGCGATCAGTAAGGTAATCGTGACTTTTGCATTCCGCAAATTCAAACACCGCTACAATCGCTTTTATGCAAGTGAAGCAGGCGAATATGAAAATGTCGAGTTTACACCAGACACTTATCAAGTGGATGAGAAAAAATAAAAACTATCCTTAACTATAACTATTGAAACAATTATAGGGACAGAGTAAGTTGACAAAGGGATGTGACGTTAGTCACCTCCCTTTTATTATGCTTACTATTTTATTGAATAATTACTATAGTAGAAAGAGGAAGTAATGGCTAACAATAAAGGAGATGAGTAAAAATTCATCTTAATGGATAGTTACTCTTAATAAGTGTAAAGTTATACTAGAGAGAACGTTACTTTTAAAACAGGAATGATTAAATAAAATAAGTATTATAATATTCGGGTTATTAAACAAAAAATGGAGAAAAGAATTATCTGAAAAGTAAATGTTCAGCAAAATAAAAAAAGTTCGAAAAAAGGAAGAAAATATTTGACGAGCCCATGATATGGTGGTATATTAATACATGTCGCTGAGACATATGTAAAAAAAACAACAAATTCTAGTAAATTAAATGTTAAAAAAGTGTTGACAAACACTTTGGATCTTGATATTATTTAGAAGTTGTCGCTCGAAGCGATGAGGCGAGAAATTAGACCTTTGAAAACTAAACAAAGTAAGACGAACCAAACGTGTAAGGAAGTTTTGGCAAGTACCAAAACAAACAAATTAGTGAATATTTATTCGCTAGCAATCAATTAATGAGCTACAAGCATCATTAAAACAAGTGAACTTCGGTTTACAACTTTTATGAGAGTTTGATCCTGGCTCAGGACGAACGCTGGCGGCGTGCCTAATACATGCAAGTCGAACGCTTTTTCTTCACCGGGTGCTTGCACCCACCGAAGGAAAAGAGTGGCGGACGGGTGAGTAACACGTGGGTAACCTACCTACAAGCGGGGGATAACATTCGGAAACGGATGCTAATACCGCATAGATCTTAATGCCTCCTGGCATTGGGAAGAAAGACGGCTTCGGCTGTCACTTGTAGATGGACCCGCGGCGCATTAGTTAGTTGGTG
>NZ_JBGQQS010000018.1:0-49806 GCF_045528365.1 Desemzia sp. FAM 23988 | reverse complement strand
GTGAGACGGGGACGATGGTGTGATGGGGTTGTTTTGGCATAACAAAAATTCCTCCTTCTGATTAAGATAGTCTTATCATACAGGAAGAATTTCCGGCTTTCTATGCGGTTAATTTCATCGGGCTTACGTTGACATAGACCCACAAAAAACTTAAAAACCTTGCGATGTAAGACTGGCACGGAGAAGACCAATCTATCATCACAAGGTAAGAGTATTCAAATCTTATTGAAGACTCAAATAATAACAAATTTTAATTAAGGATAGTAATATCATAGATTTTTCTAGAAGTTTCTTGAGGTGAAATTTTCGTTACCTGTCTTTTATCTTCTAAGAAATTACCTTCTTCAAGTGAAGTGGAGAGACCACTCCAAGGTTCCAAAGCAATGAATGGACTTTTATTAGTTGTAGACCACAGAATCAAGTTCGGAAAATCATCAAAATCTACTCGAAGACCTTTACCAGACTTCCTTGACCGAAGCGTTACGCTACGAGACTTGAGCTGGTCAAGTGTAATGGCATCATGGGAAAAAAGTGAGTAGTCCAAATCGAGAATCTTTTGATTTTCCAAAAAAGGTGTCCGATCTTGCAAATCTAATAATCCTGTCTCAGGAAAACTCTTTGGTATCGAGCAAGACTCAACCTCACTAAATTCAATATAATAATCCTCATAGTTTTCACCTTCTACTAAAGGACAATTGAATGCTGGATGGGCTCCAATAAAGTAAGGCATTGTTTTTTCCATTTCCAAGTTCGTTACCTGAAATTCGGTTCTAATTGATTTACCATTCAAGGTATAAACAACTCTCAGTTCAAACTGATATAGGTAATTATCAAGCATCTCAGCATTTGGTTTAATACTAAAGGTCACGCTATTATCATTGACTTCTTCCAGAATAAATTCTTCTTTTCGAACAAAACCATGTCTACGAATAAGACCTGTAAAAAAGGGTCTTTCTTGAGGTCTATAAATAGCCCAATCATTTCGTAAACTACCACAGATAGGAAATAGAATAGGCGCCTGTCCATTCCAATAATTTGGATCAGCTTGCCAGAGATACTCTATCCCATCCTTGTCTTTAATCGAAGTCAGTTGACCACCCAGTGTTTTAAACTGAACAGTAAGATACTCGTTTTTTAATTCGATAGTCACAACTAATTCCTTTCTTTTTATTATTGGAAAGGCAAATAATTTACCTCGAAGTGAATAGTCTCACGTATTTCTACATCGAGTGATTGTAAAAATTCCCATTCAAATGCTGATAACTCTAAATCAGAATGGCAAATCCACTCTTTTCCAGTTGAAACATACCATTTACCACATTTTAGCAACGGGGTAGCTTCAAGCTCAGGAATCATAGGACAATCTTCGAAACTAACAATATATACCTTTTCAAAGCCTGGTCTAAATAAGTGTTGTACTTTTTCTAAAGTATCGGATAACAATTTTTTACATTTTCAAGTAATATTACTCTATCACTTGAGTTTCTGCTACTTTCTTATACCAATGAGCTGATTTCTTAGGATAGCGTTCTTGCGTGTCAAAGTCTACATAGAATAGTCCATAACGTTTTTCGTATCCGTTTGACCATGAGAAGACATCCATAAGTGACCAGATGAAGTAACCTTTAACATTTGCACCATCCGCAATTGCGTCTGATAAAACTTCCAAGTGTTTCTTCACGTAATCAATACGACCATCATCATAAACGGTATTATCTACAAACTCATCTTTGTATCCAAGACCGTTTTCAGTGATGTAAATCTTCTTGTAGTTTGGATAATCATTTTTCACTCGCATGATTTGGTCATACAAGCCTTCAGGATAAATAATCCAGTCCCAATCCGTTCTAGGCACATAATCTGGTGCGATTCGGCGACCAACACCTTTAATCTGGTACTTAGAACTTCCTTTTTCACCCTTACCATTGTGAATGATTTCAGTCTCACCATCAAAGGCTTGCATCCAATCACTCATGTAGTAGTTGATACCAAGGAAATCGTTCAAATCTTTAGCTGCTTCAAGTGCTTGGAAGTCTTCATCACGAAGATCAAGTTCTCCACCATTTTCAGCTAGGATGTGGTTGACCCCTTCCATCGTTTTATCTGAATAGTGTCCAAGGTAGGTTGCATCCAAGATAAATTTGTTATGGATGATATCTTCTAACTCAGCGGCACGAACATCTGCTGGATTTTCTGGATCATAAGGGTATTTGGTTGGCAACGCATGTACTACACCAATTTCGCCTTTATAACCTTTATCTTTATACAATTTCACAGCACGTGCATGAGAAACCATCATATTGTGGTGTGATTGGAAGACTTTGGCAAGATCATATTGAATGCCTGGAGGGAATTTACCAACCAAGTATTGACCATCTCCAATTGGGCCAATTTCATTGAAAGTTGTCCAGTAGTTTACTTCTGGGAACTCTTCAAAACAGAAAGCGGCATAATCTACAAAGTGTTCTATATTTTCGCGGTTTAAGAAATCTCCATCTGAGTGAAAAACTTCTGGTGTGTCAAAGTGGTGCAAAGTCACGAATGGCTCAACATGACATTTGTGGCACTCGGCAAAAAGATTATGGTAGAATTCAACACCTTTTTCATTTACTTCGCCATAGCCAGTTGGGAAAATACGAGACCAGGCAATTGAAATACGAATACCATTAACGCCATATTTTTCAGCTAATTCTAAATCAACAGGATATTTATGGTAAAAATCACTTGCAGGCTCTGCTGTGTACCAATAATTGTCTTCAAGATACTTATCCCATGCAACTGGGCCTTTACCATCCGTGTGAGTCGCACCTTCTGCTTGATAAGCAGCTGTAGCACCACCAAAAATAAAATCTTTAGGAAGTATTTTAGTCATAACTATAAATCCTTTCAAAAAAAGCATTTGAGACGATATTCTGAGTTCCGGAAACCAAGGAAATGAAATGAAATGCAATGATATGGTTAACAATATTATAAGGAACTGAAAGAATAATCTCGTCTCAAATAACTTTTACAAATTTATTAATCAAACTGTTGTTGAACAAATGCAAGAGCACCTTGTCCATCACGTGTCAATTTGATATATTGAGCTCCTTCAGTTTTTGCAAGTTTAATGCCCAATTTATCTGTTTCAGCCTTCATATCATCGAAGTTTGAAGCGACCTGTGGAGCCAAGATAACCAAGTCAAACTCTGGCAACATTTCACGGTGAGCACCGTAACCACCCGCTGCCGCTTTGACTGGAACATTGTATTCTGCTGCTGCTTTGTTCAAGGCATTGGCAAGCAAGCCACTTGTACCTCCACCTGCACAAAGAACAAGGACATTAGTTTCTTTTGTGATATTATTGTTTGCTGCTACATCTTCTTTAGCAACGCCTGCTTTTCCAAGAACGGCATCTGCTTTAGCAGTATTGAAGTTTGCAGCTACTTTTTCTTTAAGAGCATCGTTTGTTTTACTAGAACGTTCTTCTTCAAGAATTTGTTCATCGTATACCTTAACAAATGGGTAATAAATGATAGTATCAACAACTACCAAGAGTCCGGCTAAGATAAATGATAGAACTTGGAAGTTAGTACCGAGTACAATTCCCAACGGACCAGGAGTAACCCATGGAAGGTTGGCAGAGAATGAGTTCATGTTCAATGTGTCAACAAAGAATTTAAAGATCCAAACGTTGACAATCGGAGCGAAAATGAACGGTACAAAGAAAATCGGATTCAATACGATTGGTGCACCAAATAAGATTGGCTCATTAACCCCAAAGAATGTTGGAACAACTGAGGCACGTCCGATGGCACGGTTACGTTCTGATTTACAAATCCACATGAACAAGAATGGAACAATCAATGTAGCTCCTGTTCCACCCATGGTAACAATAAACATTTGAGTACCAGAAGTGATAACTTTATCTGCATGTTGTCCAGCTTGGATAAGATGCAAGTTGGCATCGATATTGGCATAAGTGATAGCAGCGATTGCTGGTTCGACAATTGAAGGACCGTGGATACCAACAAACCAGAAGAAGGCATAAGCACCAAAGATAAGTGTAATTCCAAGGTAACCATCTGCAGCTGAGAAGAGAGGAGCAAGAAGGGTACCGATTGATTCTGCAACGGTTACACCAAGAGTTCCCTTAACAATGAGTTCAAGTCCATAAAGGAGAACAACCGATACAGTGAATGGAATCAAGTCTTTAAATACTTGAGAGATATTTGGTGGAACCTCTTCAGGCATACGAATAGTAACATTATTTTTCACACAGACCTTGTAAACATTAACTGTCACAAAGGCTGCAATAAATGCTGTCAAAAGACCTTTTGTTCCCATGAAGGCTGTCAAGAAGCCTCCTTCTTTTGCAGGCTCAGCTGCCATCAAAAGGAACCCTACCATAGACGCTAGCATCGTAGATAAGAAGTTAATCTGATTGGTCGCAGGTAGGTCACGGTTCATTGAGTCCGTCAAAGCTTTAGCGGTAGTACCACCAACAAAGAATGCTAGGATACCCATCGAATAGCTATAAGGAGTCATCAAGAAGGTCTCAATGTCTTTTGACCAGTGGAATCCCCAAGCATTTGGGACATAGGCAATAAGGATAAAGATAGATGAGAAAAGGATGACTGGCATACCAGCGATAAATCCATCACGAATAGCACGAAGATAGATGTTTCGAGAGATTTTCTCAAAGAATGGTTTCCCTTTCTCAATAAGTTCAATGAGTTTATGCATTATTTTGCTCCTCTTTTATAAAGTTCGATGAGGTGATGAATCACATCTTTTAATAAGACAGTAGTCATTAAGTGGTCCTGACCATGCATCATGGTAACGCTGTATGGAAGTTCCTCCCCAGAAGCTTCTCGAGCCAACATAGCTGTCTGAGAATTGTGAGCCTCTGCAATACAGCTTCCTGCTTCTACTACAAGACTATCTGCCTTAGCGAAATCACCATTTTCAGCCGCTTTAAGCGCTTCTAAAAGTTTAGAGCGAGCATCTCCAGCATAAGCAACAATTTCAAACCCTAAGAGAGTCATTTCTTCTCTGTTCACAACAATATCCTCCGTTTTATGTTTTTACTATACTTTATCAGTCCATGGACTAGCTGTTTTAACAAGAACTTTGTTAAGTTCATCAATATTTTCGAATCCAGTAGTACGCAACCATTCACGTGCTGCTTTTTCACCTTCTTTGATGTAAGGTTCTACAGATCCTGCCCAAGTAGCACGTCCACAAAGCACACCATTAAACTTGGCACCTGAGTCGTGAGCAAATTGCAATGTTTCTTGGAACAATTTAGCAGATACACCTGCACTTAGGTAGATGTATGGAAGGTTAGTCGCTTCTTCTTGTGCTTTAAAGAAGTCAGCAGCTTCAGCTTTACTGTAAACCACTTCACCATCAGCAAAACCTTCGACATATTTAACGTTAACTGGTACTTCTACTTTAAGAACATCAATGTTAAAGCGTGGATCAGAGAAAACTTTCATCGCTTCAATGACTTTGCGAGGTTTCACTTTTGCATATTCAACAGAACCTGCATCTGAGATTTCTTCATCATAAGCAAGGATTTCCAAGAAGAAAGGAATATCTTCAGCGACACATTCAGAACCAACACGTTCAATATAAGCTTGTTTTTGTTGGTTAAGTTCATCTGAGCTGTCTACATCATAGTAAAGCAAGAACTTAACGGCATCAGCGCCTTGCTCTTTGATACGTTTTGCAGACCAAACATCCAAGCAGTCAGGCAAACGTTTTGTACTTGATGTATCATAACCTGTTTTTTCATAGGCAAGAAGAAGACCTGCTTCTTTATCCAATGCTTTTGTTGCTGGAAGTCCATATTCAGGGTCAAGCAACATTGAAGAAGCGTATTTTGTAAGTTCATCAGCAACCAAAACCTTTAGTTCTTCCATTTGAGCTACAGTTGGTTCTGTATCTTGATACTGTGCCATCAAACGTTTCAAAGCACCACGTTGGTCAAATGCCAAAGCTGAGATAACACCGTTTTTATCTGAAATTTTTTCCAAAGATTTGCGTTTCTGTTCTGTAAGTACCATTTTCATACCTCTTTTACTCCAATTTGTGAGTTTAGTGTTTCGTAATTAGTCATATTCACATGCCCTGTCATTGTTTCTTGAGCATTTAACATACCCAATGTCATCGCATGTTTTAATAAGTCAGCGTCACTTTTTTTACTATTTAAAGCTGATGCAATACCAGCTACCGTTGAGTCCCCTGATCCGACTGGATTAACAACTGGGATATCAGGAATATCTACCTTATAGAAAACATCACCATGTTTTGCAAAGGCACCGTTTCGACCTAATGAGACCACTATCCATTCGATACCACTAAAAAGTGACTCTTTAAGAACGTCTTTGAGTTCTTCAATATCTTTTGTTACTTCTTTTCCAAGCAACTGTGAAAGTTCCTCATTATTAGGTTTGATGGCAGTAGGTTTAGCCGACGATTTTAGAACTGTTTCAAGAGGTGCACCTGAACAATCCAAAACGACTGCTACTCCTTCATCCGAAGCAAGTTGGATAAGTTTTTCATAATAATCGTTGGGAAGTCCTGAAGGTAAACTTCCTGAAATTGTCACAACTTCTGATTGTTTAATAAGATTGCTATAGTGGTCAAGAAAGCCTTCTGCTTCTTCATGAGAAATTGTTGGTCCTTGTTCCAAAATTTCTGTTTGGTTACCCTCGTGTAAGATAGCAATACAGTTTCTAGTGTTTCCTGAGATTTTATAAAAAGCTGGACTAACAGGAGATTGTTCTAATTCGCTTTCAATAAATTCACCAATTTTACCACCTAAGAAACCTGTAGCAGTAACTTTATCACCAGATTCATACAAGACTCTAGTAACATTTAAGCCTTTTCCACCAGCTGTCTTACTAACATCTTTCACCCTATTCACTGTATCAATTTTCAATGTTTCTAGAGGATAAGAGATGTCTACTGAAGGATTTAGTGTGACTGTCAGAATCATTTGTTATACCTTAATCGTGGTAGTCACCACGGTCCCATCTTTCAAGGAATTCTGTAAAGAAATCTTCATCTACTTGATGTGCATTATGTGTTTCAACGTGTTCGATTTTTGCAATCAATTTTTTATTTTCTTCTGTTGGTTTGTACTCAGCTTCAATGAAAGCTTCAATGATGTCATTCATAAGAAGACCACCAGTAATCATTCCACCGAAACCGATAACATTCGCATTTAACTCTTCTTTTGCATATATAGCTGATGTCATATCACGAACCAACGCTGAGCGAACACCTGGAACTTTATTGACTGCATTGTTAATGCCGACACCTGTACCACAGATACATACTCCCAAGTCTGCTTGACCACTTACTACTGCTTCACCGACTTTTTTACCATAGATAGGGTAGTGAGTACGTGCGTGGTCATATGCCCCGAAATCAAGGACCTCATGTCCTTTTGATTTCAAGAATTCTGATACTGCCATTTTTTCATCTGTGACAATGTGGTCACATCCAATTGCGATTCTCATTCCTTAACTCCTTTTCTTAACACATCTTGTTAAGCATATCTACTCGGATTTGATGACGTCCGCCATCATATTTACCATTGACGAAACCTTTAGCGATGTTTTTAGCAAGCTCATCACCGACGATTTCAGCGCCAACCGTAATCATTCGTGAATTGTTATGTCCACGTGTCATATAAGCTGAGCGTTCATCTGAAACTTCTGCTGCAACCATACCTTTAATTTTAGTTGCTACCATGAATGGACCAGCTCCATAAGCATCAATTACAATACCTAAGTTTTGCTCATCTTTATTTACTTCAGAGGCAACTGCCAAGGTAACATCAACAAAATCTTGTCCGTCCTTAGTCACATCAATTACCTCAAAACCTTCTTCTACAAGAAAATTTTTCACAATATCTTTTAATCTCGTACCTTTGAGATCTGCACCAACAACAATAGCCATTTTGACCACCTCCTAAATTTTAGAAAGAAATGCTACGTAGAAGTAGAAAACATTTTGCAAAATGTTCGAAAAAACGTTTTCGTCATTTCTTTGTTTATATAATATCAAACATTCAAACAAAAAGCAACGCTTTTTGTTTATTTTTTGTTTTTTTATTTGTTTTTTTAAAAAATAGATAACACCGTTAAATTATTGTTCATTTTTGTTCATTTAATCCATCACAAAATGGACGTGAAATATCTATTCAAGTATTACAAAAGTCTTTTACTTTCTATAACTTACTGATTAAGAGGTCCTACTTTATTTTCGTCTTATACAAAATCTGACCTAAGCTAATATACGTCAATCCTCTGTTCTTATTTCATCATCTAACATTTGTTTTTGTTTGAAATTGTTTGTTTTACCTTGAAAATATTGTCTTTTATGATACAATTAAAAGAGAATTATCTTTGGAAAAAAATTACTTTATGAAAGAAGAGTCTTCATATGAACAAAAAACGACGATTAGAAAAAATTTTAGATATGTTAAAGATTGATGGGACCATAACCATAAAAGAAATAATAGATGAACTAGATATTTCCGATATGACAGCCCGTAGAGACCTTGATGCTCTAGAAGCTGATGGACTTTTAACACGTACTCATGGTGGTGCACAATTGCTTTCCTCTAAAAAGCCACTTGAAAAGACACATATCGAGAAGAAAAGTCTAAATACAAAAGAAAAAATTGACATTGCTAAAAAAGCCTGCTCTTTAATCAAAGATGGCGATACTATTTTTATTGGACCCGGAACTACACTTGAACAACTGGCATTAGAATTGAAAGGTCGTAAAGGTTATAAAATTCGTGTCATTACAAATAGTCTCCCTGTGTTCTTGATTCTAAATGGTAGCGAAACCATTGATTTATTGCTTCTTGGCGGTGAATATAGAGAAATAACTGGAGCTTTTGTAGGTTCAATGGCTTCGACAAATTTAAAAGCAATGAGATTTGCCAAAGCTTTTGTTAGTGCAAATGCTGTTACCCATAATTCTATTGCTACATATAGTGACAAGGAAGGTGTGATTCAACAACTTGCCCTAAACAATGCTGTAGAAAAATTCTTATTAGTAGACAGTACTAAATTCGATCGATACGATTTCTTTAACTTCTATAATCTAGATCAACTCGATACCATCATTACAGATAACCAGATTAGCCCTCAACACTTAGAGGAATTTAGCCAGTACACTACTATTTTAAAAGCGGACTAGAATTATGACTTATAAAAATATTGTTTTTGACCTTGATGACACTCTTTATGACCATCAACTCCCCTTTAAACGTAGCGTTGAGAAATGTTTTCCAACGATTGATATCCAACAAATAGATAACATTTACAAACGTTTCAGATATTGGTCTGATGTTGCTTTTCCTAAATACACGAAAAAACTCATCAGTATTGAGCAGCTTAGAATTTTTCGCTGTCAGAAGACTATGGAAGAATTTGGCATCGATAGTATTTCTAGGACAGAAGCTCTAGACTTCCAAGCTGACTATGAATATGAACTCGATCAGATTACGATGATTCCTGAGATACATCAACTACTGCTGGCTCTACATAAAAACCACATCCCAATAGGTATTCTAACTAATGGCCCTGTTGACTTACAGAGTCGAAAACTTCAAAATATTGGTGCCTATCAATATTTTGAAAAGCAAAATATCATCATTAGTCAGTCCACTCACGGAGGAGCTGCAGAAAATAGCTATGAAGGTAATGTAAAAATCTTACAAAGTTACCGAAATGTCCAATTATCTAAAAGGGCTATAGAAATTCTTAAAGAGGAAATTGAGTTAAATCACCAACATATAAGATTCAATCCTGATTATAAAGATAATGGATGGATTTTTACTTCCAAAAGTCGTCATAAACCCGACTATAATGGAACACCTCTTCATTATAGTGTCCTTAACAATTTCCTCAACTCACCTGAAAATGGAAAATTAAATCGAAAAGGTAATCCAAAACGAGCAGGAATTGATATTGATAATAAACTTAGTTTTAATAAACATATTACGACCCATATATTCCGTCATACGCATATTAGTTTCTTAGCATAGCAAGGAATACCCCTAGAAGCAATTCAAGACCGTGTAGGGCATTCTAGAGGTAGTCGTGTAACAGAAATTTATTTGCACATCACTAAAAAAACAAAGGATCAAATTATACCTATCCTTGATACTCTTACACAATAAGTGTGGCAAATCTGTGGTAAAACATAAGAAAAAGGCTTGTCCATATTGGACAAACCCTTTATTTTCAAGCTTATATAACCTAATTAAGCTTTACCAGCTGATTAGAATAGGATGTTGCATGTTTTACTACGTCTTTTTCATAGAGTTTCACTAATTCGTCAAAATTTGGGTGCTGTTGTTTGAACGTATCGTTATATCTCCTTCTCTAATAAAATTAAGCATTTCTTTCAAAGCAGGTCTATTTGTATCTTTACCACTTATTTTTTCTGTATATAATTTATAACACCCTGCTTCACTTAATCTTTTTAATTGTCTATTAAGATTCTGATCTTTGCTACTAACTCTTGCATAGCCTATTCTATGTTTTTCCTTATTCAATAAAACCACCTTTTCGTATATGACCTATTTAAATGTCCTAACGTATATATTATAAATAAAACATCCTAAAAATGCACCTGTAACAACATTTATTTATATCTAATATTACTTTTCATTTTTTAGGTGTTTAAGGTGTACTCTAATGACCTAATTATATATATATCGAATTTATTTTATTTTTGTTCATTTAATCTCTTGACTTTAATCTTTACAAAAACTAGGGTAGCGATAGGCTTTGGTTTCGAGTTATGGGCAGACTTATCCCTTGTATCAAATGGAAAAAGTCTGCATTATCTTTCAAAACTAGGTCCAGCTGACGGCATGGATCTGAGAAAGTTCCCTTTAGACTGTATTTAACGCTCTCTGGGGCGTTAATACGAACGCTTTAATACTTACTCCTTGTCGACTGTTTGACTGTCTTTCGACAACTGCTTTCGCTTCTTATATGCGTTCTTCCTTACCAGTTATACAGAGCCTGTCCCACCGCTTACTAGAAAATATTTGCTTTTGATCGCAAAGTATCTACAAAGTCCATAAGTATCATCAGCGCTTGTTTTACAAGTTAATCATGCTTATTCGTACAGTACAGGGTGCTTTAACCCACAACATAATTTTTTGCGTTTTACCATGAGTAGCACAAACTACTTTTAGGCTTTTACTTGAGCATTGACAAATCTTTACTCAATTAGGACATTAAACATAAGGGATATGCTATCTAACGCCCCACCAATTCCTTTTAACTACGGCTCGTGACACCACATTCAATTTCTTTATAATATTCAATTTTAACATCAAAAAAAGGGCATCAGTTATTCGACTGATGCCCTTTTTCTATCTATGTATTTTGCTAGAATCTATCCAGTACCCCTTGATGTAAACGTTTATATAAATGTACAAAATTGACAATACCAGAAATTATGGTAAAATGTACTTATAAACTTGATAAACAAGTGGGCGTTAGACAGATTTCATTGATAGGGCGTTATCAATCGAAATTCTTCTGAAATTATTTTGCGATAATTTCGGAAGCTAGCGCTTTTTTTTGCGCTTTTTTCCAACTGCTCTTTATTTGATTAAAATCAGTATAACGATTTATACATCTTATTGCAAGGAAAAAGATATAAAATACTAAATTAATTTTATTTAAACATTACACTATAATTCCATTATAGTATTGTATTTTTAGTTTGTCATTAAAAATCATACCAATAACGTTTAGAACAATTCTTATGCATAGTTCCCTATAAAACAAGTTGAAATCGTCTGTAAAAGCTCGTCAGAAACATAATTTCATATCATCTTATAGACTTATTTAAGCCTATATAAAAAATACCGTAATTCCTATCCCTTCTTCATCTTCAATTGCATTATAAAATGTTTCCATCAAGAATTTTAAATTGATTGATAGAAAAAAACCAAGAAAAAGATTTATCTTCCTCTTGGGTACTAAATAGAATTATTTAATTTTTATAATTTTCACTTGTTCGAATAATGCTTCGAAATTATCTACATTAATATATCCCGTTTTTTCTTCTTGTGTGTTAAGCATACCAGTAACCATCCCAGTTTTTATAACAACTTCAGGGGTTTCATTTTTATATAAAGCGTATGCCAAACCAGCGATCGTTGAATCTCCAGAACCAACTGGGTTTTTTACATCAATTGTTGGAATCTCGACACGGTAGTAATTATTTTTATTCTTAACTAAAGCACCATCTGCTCCTAAAGTTACAACAATCCATTCAATGCCATCGAATTTTTCATCTTCTAAAGCTTCAACCAGTGTTGGTTCTGACTTAATTTCTTTTCCAATTAAGTCCGCGATCTCAGTTTCGTTTGGTTTGATTAGAAAGGGTTTGTAGTCACTTTCGATACTCCTTTTCAAAGTGGCACCTGAAGTATCTAACAAAACTCTTGCATTAGCCAGAGTTGCTTTTTCAGTTAATACTGAATAAAAATCGTGATGAATACCTTTAGGCAAGCTGCCTGAAATGGTCACATAGTTCGCATCTGATAATATTTTTTCGAAGTTTGCTATATAGTTAGCTTGTTCTTCTTTTGATACTTGGGGGCCTGATTCTAAAATTTCAGTTTGTTGACCTTCATGTAAAACAGCGATACAACTTCTCGTTTCACCTGCTATTTTTGAGAAGGCGTGGTGAATCCCATCTTTATCTAATTGATCGGTTAAGTAATCTCCAAAATGACCCCCAACAACACCCGTAGCTTTAACAGGTGCGCCTAATTGGGTCAATACTCTGGCAACATTTAATCCTTTTCCTCCCGCTGTTTTTGAAACCTGGGCAATTCGATTAACGGTATTTATGTGTAATTGTTCCAATGGATAGGTAATATCAATGGATGGATTCATCGTCACGGTTAAAATCATTTTAAAACTCCTATATTGTTCACTGATTTTTGTAAAAAGATACCCAAGAAAAAAATGTCTGTCTTCTTGGGTAACAAATAAAAATATTTAGTTTACATTTAATGGCTATTTGACCATTTTAGAATTGGGTCATTACAAAGTCCATGGCTTTTTCGGGATCATTTGTTAATGATATATATTCTGTACCTTTCGTTTTTATTAATTTAATCCCCAGTTTATCTGTATCTTTCTTTATTACTTCATAATTAGATGCTACTTGAGGGGCTAAAATAACTAAATCATAGTCACTTAAAATATCATTATGGGACCCATAACTACCAGCAGTGGCTTCTACATCCGTGTTATATTTCTCTGAAGCTTTATTTAAAGCATTACTCAACAACCCACTGGTTCCTCCACCTGCGCAAAGGACGAGTACGTGTTTTCTTTCATCTAGAACAGTATTCGATGTAGGTATTGCTTCCTCTGGGACCTCTGGAAAACTTATTTCCTTCGTATCCTCTTGTACATCTATTGTTTCTATTTCATCACTATTTGCTTCCGCAGCTAATTCATCTTCGTATACTTGATTATCATATACTTTAAAGAATGGGAAATAAATTAACGCATCCACTATAAGTAACACAATAGCTAATACAAATGAAAGTGGGTGGAAACCAGCTGCAATAGGAATGCCAATTGGTCCTGGTATGGTCCATGGTAAGACGAATATAAAGGCAGTCATCCCAAGGACTTCAACAAACATTTTAAAGATCCAAATATTTACGATAGGTGCTAAAATAAATGGAATGAAAAACACAGGATTAAGTACTATAGGCGCTCCAAATAAGATTGGCTCATTCACAGCAAATGTACTTGGAATAAAAGTTGCCTTTCCTACAGCTTTGTTTCTTTTTGATTTAGAGAAGAACATAAATAAATATGGAACTACTAATGTCGCTCCTGTTCCTCCAAATGTCATAACAAACGCTCTCGCCGGGTCCGTTAATAACTTTGTAGCTCTTCCCCCTGCTAAGTGGGTTTGAATATTGATATCTATATTTAAATATTCAACAGCAGAAGTTGCTGGTCGAACGATAGATGGACCATGAATCCCAATAAACCAGAAGAAAGACATGGCTCCTGCTATAAGAGCTAAACCAAAGTAACCGTCTGAAGCAGTAAATAATGGCTGAAAAATGCCAATGAGCCATTCTGCAAAACTTGTACTAAAAGTTGATCTGACTATAAAATCCACTAATAATGTGATGGAAATTGTAGCGGCAAAAGGAGCAATATCCGCAAAAGCTTGGGATATATTGGGTGGAACCTCTTCTGGCATCTTTATAATAATTTCTCTTGTTACAAAGAATTTATAAACGTGTACCGTTAAGATAGCTGCTACGAAAGCAGTTATCAACCCAGACGTCCCCATAAATGCAGTTGCAAAGCCATTTTCTATTTGGTCTACCGATAAGATTAAGAAACCTGAAATAGCTCCCATTGAAATGGAGTTACTATTTAATTTATGTTTATTCGGTAAGTCTCTATTGAAAGAGTCGGTTAAAGCTTTTGACGTATTACTCGCAACAAGCAAACCAACAATTCCCATTGTGTACCTATATGGCTTCATTATCCACAGTTTAGTCGCTTCACTCCAATGATATCCAAAAACTTCTGGGAGATTCGCCACTAACATAAACAAACTAGAAAATAAGATAACAGGCATCGCTGCAGTAAAACCATCTTTAATAGCTCTTAAATATTTGTTTCTAGATAACTTTTCAAAAAAAGGTTGCGCCTTTTCTATTTGTGCTATTAAATTATTCATAATTACTCATCCTCGCTATGAATGACTTCTTTATTAAATAGATAATCTCCATTCGATTCAATCACTTTATGGTACCAGTCAAAACTCTTCTTTTTATATCTTTTCATCGTTCCTGTCATATCATCATAATAATCAACAAAGATAAAGCCCCAACGTTTTTCCATTTTACCTGTTGAACCGCTAACAAAATCCATTACAGCCCAATTTGTATACGCAATAACTTCTACACCATCACCGATTGCTTTGTTTAGCTCTAATAGATAGTCACGTAAACTGTCGATTCTATAATCGTCAATAACCGTTAACTCTCCATTTTCATCTTCTTCTGGTTCCTCAATCTTAGAAAAACCATTTTCAACAATCATTTGTGGTAAGTGATAACGATCGTGAACGATATTTAGAATATGTCTTAATCCAATCGGATCAATTTTCCATCCCCATTCGTTTTCTTCAAGTTCTGGATTTCGTAAACCACTGATAACATTAACGTCTTTATCTGAAATATCTTCATAATCGTGTCTAGCTACTCCACTGTTGTAATAGCTATAAGCTACAAAGTCTACTGTGTGATCTTTAATGAGTTGTAGCTCTTCTTTTGTAATATCTAATTGTAAATTCTTTTCTTTTACTTCTTTAATTTTATAGTCAGGATATTCTCCAAAAGCATGAACATCCGTAAAGAATAACATCTCACGCGTCTCGAAAAAGGCTTGTAGAGCATCTTCAGGTTTAGGCGTTAATGGATAAATCGGTCCAATCGTTGTCGTACAACCTAACTGCAATTCAGGATTAATTTCTTTAGCAATCTTAATTGCTTCTGAATTCGCTACAAATCTATTATGAAATACCTGGAAATGAAGCGATTCATCCATTGTACTCGGATCTTGAGTTACTCCTGCTGAGAAAAGAGGCATCTCATCAGATATATTCACCTCATTAAAGGTCAACCAATATTTAACTTTATGGTGATACCTCTCAATAATCGTACGAACATATTTTTTGTAGTATTCAATGACCTTTTTATTCGCAAAGCCATTGTAATGATCCGCTAAATAGAGAGGTATTTCTCCAGAATGAGTAATTGTTACGATTGGCTCAATTCCGTAAGATAATAATTCATCGAATAAATCATCATAAAATTGCAAACCTGCTTCGTTCGGCTCTTCTTCAATTCCATTTGGATAGATTCTAGTCCATGCAATCGATGTACGAAATGCCTTCAATCCTAACTCTGCAAAAAGAGCAACATCTTCTTTATATCTGTCATAAAACTCTATTGCTCGATGCTTCAAATTTCCTGGTTCCGGATGCTTTGTACGCCCTTGTCTTGTACCATTAGGCACTACATCAGCAACTGCCGGTCCTTTACCATCTCTATCCCATGCTCCTTCAAAATGATATGCTGCTGCCGCACTTCCAAAAAGAAAACCATCCGGAAAATTATTCCGTTCAACCATTTTACATTCTCCTTTATTTTAAAATGTTATTAGAAAAACTATGGATTATTTAAGGTTTATAGATATCCATTAAAAACTCTAAGATATCTTTTAACAAAATTGTCGTCATTAAATGATCTTGACCGTGTACAAAGATGAATCCCAATTCAACTTCTTCTCCGCCTGCTTCTTTTGCTAACAATTGAGTTTGGCTATTATGGGCTAAGTTTAGACTAGCATTTCCTTCTTCAATTAATTGTTTGACTTCTTCTTTACTTTCTCCATTTTTAACTTTTTGAATTGCTTCTATGAAATTTGATCTTGCTTCTCCTGAATACGCGACAATTTCAAAACCAATCCTTGCTACTTGTTCTTTGTCCATTATATACATCTCCCCACATCTATTCGTTTTGTTTGTTTAATGTTCGTTACAAACAATATAAACCGTTTTCATATGTTTGTCAAGGCTAAACATCTATTTAACATAATTACTTTAAACAGTTGACATCCTTGCCTCATATTTGTATTATAACCTCAAACAGCTTATGCTCGATTCAAACATTTAATTGTTTGTTTATCACTGTAAAGTCGATTGGAGGTACAGGAATGATTAAAGAGCGTCGTCACAGAATGATTTTGCAACTATTAGATGAAAAAAATGCCGTGAAAGTTTCCGATTTAGTCGAAACACTCAACGTAACAGATATGACTATTCGAAGAGATTTACAAGAACTAGAGGACGAGAACCTTCTTATAAGGACACACGGAGGGGCTCGTAAAACTGAAAATCAAACTTTACCATTTCTAGAGTTGAGTCATCAAACAAAAAGAGAAATTAATCCGGATGAAAAGAATGAAATCGCTCAATTGATCGCCTCAAATATCCATGATAACGAAACAGTATTTCTAGGATCGGGTTCTACAATTGAATTGGTTTATGATTATCTGGATTTAAATCATGCGAAAATTATTACAAATTCAATATACGTCTTTGACAAGTTCAAATACGATGAAAGATACGAATTGATATTAACGGGTGGAACCTATCGCTCTAAAACAGGCTCATTCACCGGCACAATAGCAAATGATTTTATTTCTACTATTAATGTAGAAAAATCATTTATAGGGGTTAATGCTTTAAATGAGTATTCTCTATACAATGCAAATGAAGATGAGGGTGTTATCCAGCGTTCCATTTTAAAGAACTCTCGTAAAAAATATGTCATTGCAGACTTTGAAAAATTCGACAAAGTGGATTTTTATCAATTTTACGACTTAAGAGATATCGATTATTTAATTACAGATAGTAAAGTGCCTCAAGAGACGAAAGACAAATATTCCAAGTGGGTACAAATAATTAATTAAAAACGAAAAATGGAGGAAAAAATATGAACTTATATTTATCTGCTGATAAGGATGGCCAAGAATTAAAAGAGATTCTTGAAGCCTACTTAGTAGAAGAAGATTTCCAAGTCATCGATCTAACAGAGTCTCCTGCAGAAGACTTTGTCGAATCTGCTAATCTAATTGTCCAAAAATTAAAAAAAGATGAAGAAGGATTAGGAATCGCCATAGATGCCTATGGTGCGGGAAGCTTCATGGCCGCTAACAAATATAAAGGAATCGTAGCTGCTGAAGTTTCAGATGAATGGTCTGCTTACATGACTAGAAGACATAACAATGCTCGTATTATTACATTAGGTAGTCAAATTGTTGGAACGGAACTTGCGAAAACTACTGCTAAAGCATTTGTGACTGCGGATTATGACGGTGGACGTCACCAAATCCGTGTCGATATGCTCAACGCTATGTGCTAGGGAGGATTTAAAAGATGAAAATTGCAATTGGTTGTGATCACATTGTTACAGATTTGAAAATTGCTGTAGCGGATCATTTTAGAGAATTAGGTCATGAAGTTATGGATGTTGGAACTTACGGTTTTGTCCGTACACACTATCCTATCTATGGTAAAAAAGTTGGCGAACTCGTTGCTTCAGGTGAAGCAGATTATGGCGTAGTGATTTGTGGAACAGGTGTCGGAATTTCTAACGCTGCAAACAAAGTACCAGGCGTTCGAGTGGCTCATGTGCGCGATATGACAACGGCTTTATACGCTCGCCGTGAATTAGATGCAAACGTGATTGGTTTCGGCGGTAAAATTACGGGCGAACACCTCATTCGTGAAACGGTTGATGCTTTTATTCACGAAGAATACCAACCCACTCCTGAAAACGAAAAACTCATTGAAAAAATTAATCAATTAGATGAAGGAATTACTTCCACTAAAGAAAACACAGACGAACAATTTGATGAATACTTAGAAAAATGGGACCAAGGATTTTATAATGACGAGGAGTAGAAAAATGTTACAACTAACTCATAATAAAAAAGATGCATTAGACCGCTTATCTTCAACAGACGGAAAATTTTATGCATTAGCCATTGATCAACGTGGTGCAATGAACAGAATGTTTGATGATTTAGGTATTGAAGCAACTACTGAAGATATTCAAGCCTTAAAAAAAGGTGTATCTGAAGAATTAACACCCTACGCTTCATCCATTTTATTAGACCCAGAATATGGTTTACCTGGTGCAAAAGTACGCCATGAAAAGGCAGGTTTGCTTTTAGCCTATGAACAAACAGGTTTCGATCCGGATCAACCGGGACGCCAACCCCGTTTAATTGAAGATTTATCAGTTGCTCGTATAGTCGAAGAAGGATCAGACGGTGTAAAGCTACTATTATACTACGACGTTGATGAGAGCGATGAAATTAATGACAAGAAGAAAGCCTTTGTTGAACGTGTAGGGAGTGAATGTGTGGGCAAAGATGTTCCTCATTTCTTAGAAATCTTAACGTATGATGCTAACATGGAAGATACGAAATCCGCATAATATGCAAAAGTTAAACCGCACAAAGTGAATGAAGCGATAATTGAATTCTCTAAACCACAATACAATGTGGACGTTTTAAAGGTGGAAACACCCGTAAACATGAACTTTGTTGGAGGTTACTCAGAAGGTGAAGTTGTTCACACTAAAGAAGAAGCGGCTAAATACTTTAAAGAGCAAGACGAAGCCACTCACTTGCCTTTTATTTTCTTAAGTGCAGGGGTAAGTGCTGAGTTATTTATGAGGACCTTAGAATTTGCTCAAGAAGCCGGTTCGACATTTAACGGTGTGTTATGTGGACGCGCAACTTGGAAAGGTGTGGTTGAACCGTTTGCTACAGAAGGTGAAGATGCCGCTAAAGAATGGTTACGTACCGAAGGTAAAGAAAACATCACTAAATTAAATAAAGTCATTGTCCGCACAGCAACTTCTTGGCACGATATTATAGAAGTAGAATAAATATTTATTATAAAGGCCACTCAATTCATTGAGTGTCTTTTTTACGGTTCTTTGTCAATTGGGTTGATAATAATATCTAGAGGATACAGTCAATCTGTATTCTCTTTTTTAGATTTGAAAAATAAATACTTATGGATAAAATATTAGAGTAGTGCGGTTCATTTTTTATAAGCCCCTGATTTTGAATCGGTGACCTTTAGACTTTCAGCAAGAAAAATCGTGACTAGATTATAACTAGGACTAAAAAATGAACCAGCGACCTCCAAATACTTGGCTTCTCCAACAACATCACAATGAGCGCCAATCTCCCCACCTGTCAAGTGTCCTGACTTTAACAATCCAAAATCCGTCGCCTTGTTGATTCAGCTAACACTTTAAATATTTCTTAAAATCCCATCCGCACTCCTCTTTTCTAAGCAATCTTATTTATATTTATTTAGCTATTTTTTATCTATTTATTTGTCACAATGGGCGATAATGTTAAATCACCAAAAGTTTCTTTTACTTCTTCTAAAATAGCTGTAAATGTAAATTCACTTTCATTTTTATTAATAGAAAAAGTAATTGGTTCATCATCTGTATCAGGTTCATTTAGGGTTATGTTATCTTCTTCTTCATCTATTGAATAATTAAAACCTCGTTGAAATAAGTTTGAATTAAAAGTAACCGTACTTTCGCTGAAACTAGCTGTATAAGCTTCTCCATTTGTTGAAACAACATTCCAATTGTTTTCTTGAAGTTCATCTTGTATAGACTGACTGCAACCTGCTAAAGCAAAAGAGAATAGCAAGATGAAAAGTCCTGTGAATATTTTTTTCATAATTGTTCTCCTTTGCTTGGCTTGTTCGATTTCTGTTTTGATCATTGGAATGTTATCAACGCTCATGATCAGACCGCCTTGCTTATTTAGTCCGAGTGCTTTGCGTTCCTTTTGGTATTCCAACGTCGAGATCCGTCCCTCTTGTGCTTCTATTTCACGAAGAAGAGTTCTAGCCTTATCTTCCAGCTGCTCTTGCCTATTAAAAAAAGACCGACCATTTGCTTTGTCATTCATCGGTTGCCCGTTTGTTTGTGCTTGATGGTCAAAAACTCTTGAGTTATGGTTCCGACTCAATTATTGTTACTAAAAATATGGGCTATAAAATAAATGTTTGTGTGAAAATAAGTAAATAAACTTTATACAATGACAGATGATAACCATATTTAAGCTGAGCAAATAATTGAATAAATACAGAAAATAAATAAATATATTTTTATTAAACTTTCAATTTATAAACTATAGTATAATTAAAAAAACGTGTTTTTAAGGAGGCGTACATATGTTAATTGTTGAGACTAAAGAACAGTTAAAGAAAGCTAAAAAAGAAAAGCAAGAAGAATTTATAGTTATAGGAGAGCTAGCACAAAAGTTATACAAAACAAGAAAAATATCTAACTTAAGCGAAAAAGCAGCAATTGGCCTAACTATAGCTTTTGGGGTAGGAGCAGCAGCAACGCCATTTACAGGCGGTTTATCACTAGGAGCAACAGGAGCAGTGGCAACAGCTGCCACTACGACAGTAGGAGGGGCTCAAGTAGTATACGTGGCTATGTCTATAGGAGGCATTTTACTTTTATTTGCCCTTTATAAAGATTACGACGTTGATTTTGAAGTTAGCGCTGATAGAACAGTTAGAGTCAAATGTACCAAAAAATAAAAATACTTTTATTATTTATCAGACACTTATAATCGACATACATAAAATGTTAGGAATTAAATAATTTATATACCTATTTTGGGATACCCTATATAATTAGATGATTATACTTGTGTCTTTTTTGTTATTTTTTCTTTAAAATGCTCTATTAAATATTGTTTACATAATGCAAATTAATAATAAACGTAAATTTCAAGTTTAAGTTAGCCACTTGTAGTTACTCTGTTTTACGTTTTAATATCTAGCTATCGAACTGTAATGAGTCCTGTTTGTTAAAAATTCACGAATCAAGTGGCCATACGTTCTTGTTGGAATGCTTTCACGAAACAGTCATGTGGTGTTTGATAATCTAAGATTCTTCTAGGATAGTCATTCATCCATTGTTGAATTCGTAAGCATTGAGCTTCGTTCACATCAGTCATCGGCTTCCCTTTGGGAAGGAAACGGCGAATCAATTTATGCTGGTTCTCGCTTGTCCCGCGTTCCCATGAAGTATAAGGATGACTAAAATAGACATCCACTACATCTTGCAAGGCTTCGTGCAGTCCTGTGAATTCAGATCCATTGTCGGAGGTTACCGTTTTAAACAGGCAGCTAAAGTGTTCACCAGCACGCTCTCGCAATACATGAACTGCCTGGTCAACTGAATGAGCGTCTTTTCCATTCAATTTTAAGATGACTTCAAAACGTGTTTGCCTTTCGGCTAACATCAGTAAAACGGCATCTGATTTCACCTTGTTTCCTACAACAGTATCGATTTCCCAATGGCCGAATGTTTCTCGAGTTCCGATGATTTCTGGACGCTCGTCTATGGATTTTCCTAATATGCGCTTGTTAAGATTCGATTTATGATTCTGTTTTTTTATTTTGCGAGACAGCTTTTCGAGCAAGTCTAAGTTCGTTGTTTTCATGATGCCTCGATCAATCCACTGATAAAGAGTGGTGGTGCAAGGAATGATTGAAGGATTGAACAATCCCTGATTTAAGGCAAAACCAATTACAACATCTGGGGACCACTTTTCATGGATCATCTTGTCATCAGCCCAGTTAGTAAAAGCATCTGTATCGGCCCATTTGGGCCGTCTACCAGAGTTCAGACGCTCTTTATCGTAGTGAGATTGTCCTGCGTCAGCGCTATAAACAGAGTCATAATAGTCATACACTTTGCCATTTTGATTTTGGCGTTTTAATTGTGTAACTGTCCCTCTTTTGATTTCATTATGGATGGTTTGTGGAGCTCGCTCAATAACTCCAGAAATCTGTCGGTTTGAATAGCCTTCTTTTTTTAGAACCTCTATTTGGCAGCGTTCCGCATAAGAAAGGTGTTTTCCCTTACGTGAATCTATGTTATTCTTAGTTTGCGTCATGTGAATTCATCCTTGTCTATTGAGAGTTAGTGGTAACTTCAATATAACATGAAATTCACATGGCGTTTTTTAGTTAGCGGTGGCTAACTTCATTATATAATCCACCAAAAGAACTTATGGAAACAATCGATATATCTCAAGCTACTTTTTCCAAACTTTTACGTGGAGGTATGCCTAGTGAAGATGATAAAAATGCCTCTTTTAATTTACAAAAAGTAATTTCATGGCGAAATAGTCAAAACCAGTCAGATATCGAACAACTAATTATCGGTGAAGAATACAACAACAAAGAAATCGCTGAAGCTTTCAAGTGTTCAACGCAAGGAGGTATGCGTAGATCTCATACTAGTAACTCTTTAGTACTCTTTTCAGATCACTCAGGAAATTCAGTATATGAAGACATGTGGATCGACGATATCTTACACTATACTGGTATGGGATTAAAAGGCGATCAAACACTTGAAAAAACACAAAATAAAATTCTGGCCAATTCGAATAAAAATCGTGTAAAAGTTTTCTTGTTCGAAACACACCAACCGACTATACATACTTATTTAGGTCAAGTAGTTTTAACTGACGATCCTTATACTATTCAAGAGAAAGATAGTAAAGGCAATTTGCGACTAGTATACAAATTTCCTCTTAAAAAATTAGCCAGTAACTTCAGTATTAGCAAAGACACTATTGAAAAATCAGAACGCGAAAAAGAAAAAAAGATTAAAGTATTAACTCCTAAAGAAATAGCTGAAAAGGCAAAACTAATTAGCGATACAAACAAAGATCTATATGAAAAACGCATAAGTAAAGACAAGACTACTCGAGGATATCGTTACACGAAAAAGAAAGAGTTTATAAGAGATCCTTTTATCGCTACATATGTTAAGGATATTGCAAAAGGTATCTGCCAGTTGTGTGAGCAAGTAGCCCCCTTTGAAAAAGAAGGTAAGCCCTTTTTACATTCACATCATATAGAATACCTTTCAAACGGTGGATTAGACACCATTGAAAATTGTATCGCTGTATGTCCAAATTGCCATGCTCGTATTCATGAACTCGAAGATATTAAAGACAAAGAGAAATTATTAAAAAAAGTCTCTGAACGAAGCTAATGTAAAAAAACTATTTTAAGTTCTTTTCACACATGGTTTTGCCTTGCTTAGAGTTTGAAATAACCTTAGAATCGTTCTCTTTATGTTCAAAAAAACAAAAAAAGCAGAATTTTTCAGAAAAAAATGAAATACTCTGCTTTTACTACTTTATGTTTCTTTCGAACCTCTGTATAACATGTATATAATTAAAGACCACATCTTTAATTCATTCTCTGTTCTTTTTACTACCTACTTTGATTATACACCTTAAAAGTATCCATCTTGTTCTTGAATTAAATTAATAAGATCTTCATCAAAAGCGATTATCATAGAATAGGGCTTATCTATGCCGCTTTCTAAATCAATATTGGTATGCAATTGTAATCCAACAGCTACATTATCCCATAATATAGTGCGAGAATAAGAAGTCATGTTCTCTGCAATATTAGTAGTATCAGCATTTAATGGATCTGAATAACCGCTTAAATCCGTGATATTTAATTCTTCAAATACTTGCTCGACTTCACTTTTATATAAATTACTCAGTGCTACAAGGTATATGTACCCATCATTATCTACTAACACCTTCTTATGGTCACCTATAGAAAGTGTCTCTGATACATCATCTCGGCTATTGTCAGAGACAATCTCATCTTCTATATAAAAGAATTCTTTTATAAACTCTGCTGTTTCATAAGGTCTACTTGGATCAAATCCACCTACTCCTATATTTAAAGACTGCTTACCATCAACTCCGCCTGAATCAATACTAGTTTCTAAAGAATCAGATGATTTATCACTACTATGCTCAGTAGATACTTGAGTTTCATTGACCTTTTCATTACTAGTAGATTCTGTATTACTACAACCATATAAAAAAAATATTAAAGAAAGAAATAATATCTTTTTCATGTAATCCCTCCTGTTTCTTATATCGCCGATTGTAAAATTAGTCTAGACAAATAAACAAGCTATTTGTGATACATTCAAAATGTAATTCCAACTAGAGAAAACATAGGCGCCGTCACGAATGACCTACACACATATTACCACGGATGAACTGGTGATGATAGAGTCTTACTACCATCAAAACATCAAAATCTTGAAAATTACTGAGTACCTGAAACGATCTCGAACACCGGTTTATAACGCCATTAACTTATTAAATAAGGCCATAGGATCTTAAATACTACCAACAATGCAAAGAAAATAAGAAAAATATATTAAGAGCAATAAAATGTAATTGTCTTATTTATTACCTGCTATTCAGTTTTTTCCCTATTATAAAAATAACCCTTTCGGTTTCTCAAATCCTTCTTCAAGTAATTGTTCTTATATTTAATTTAGAAAAAACCAAAATCTTTAAAAGAAAACCAATGTCTATCACTAACTATGATATGTCCAAAACTTCAATTCCTAATATGCTCCCTGCCTCTACTACTCTTTCCGTAAAATACAAATCAGCTTGTGAAGGTTCTAAATTTCCACTGGGATGGGCAATATTGGAATTTAGTCTACCTTGAAAGACACGGTGTATCGCATTTATTCCATTCTGAGAATCTAAAACAACTAATAGTACCACTTCATGAGCCTCGTCTCCTATTTCAATTATTCCAATTTGAGAAGCCAAATAAGTTGAAGTTATTTTCACTTGGTATTCAACTGGTTTTTCAATTGCTACTTGTTTTACCTTAGTAATTTCAATAATTTTATTTTGTACGTTCAGTTTATTGCACCCCTCAGTTCAATTATCAACATATTTCTCTTTTGCTGAAGAGTACTTTGGATCTAACTAACTAATTCATTATGTAAATATACGTTCTTAATTTCGAATTCTGTTTTTTTATCCCTAATTATTTTATTTAAGGACAAGATTTTTATCCTTTTGATCATATAAGTTTGTGCAGATGACAATTAAAATTTATCAAACATGAAGTTGCACACAAATAATTCAACTGCTTGAATGTAAATGATCAAATAATGTATGTACGCTAATGTAAAAAGATTATTTTAGGGTCTTTTCACATATGGTTATATGGTTATCTTGCTTATAATTTGAAATTACCTTAGAATCGTTTTCTTTACTTCCATAAAAATAAAAAAAGCAGAGAATTTCAGTTTGTCTGAAATTCTCTGCCTTCTCTATTTTATATTCCTATTTGAAACTAAAATATCTTGTTTAATAATCAAATTTTTTCCAGATAGACGTAAATCTTATCAAGGTTAAACGTTCTATTATTTGTATGGATATCTGGGAACTTATTTGGGGAAAATAAATAAGTATAACTCTTCTAAAAGTGTGTCTTTTAAAAAAGGTTTCATTGCTAAATCAAATTCTTTTTTACTTTTATAACTATCACTATATTTTAAATCATACAACATAGATATCACTTTATTTCTAGGAATATCAAAACTGATATTCCTTTTTTTGAAATTTGGATAGATATGGTAAAATTCTTTAATTCGTTGTTCTTTTTCTTGTCTTTCTCTTAATTCCTGTCTTTTTCTCCATTCTACTGCTTCTTTTTCATACTCTTTTTCTCTTTTCACCTTATTTTCCAGATATTGTTGTTGCCTTTCTTCAGGTGAAATATATACTATTTCTCCACTATTTTGAAACTTTTCAGGCAGAAACAAATTGATATTGATAAGTAAACTTCTAGTTTCACTAGGTGTTAAAAAAGCACGCTCATAGCATTTCTTCAGCCATTCTCTTTTTTGAGGTTTTATTCCACCTATATACCATTCTAAAATCATTGGATATAAGTATGTATCATAACCTGGAATACCAAATTCCCCATCTGTGTCTTTTGCAATTAAAGCATGCAAAATTAAGTGTTCGAATAGATCACAATAAACTAATTGCTCTTTCTTTTGTAATTCAAATGGGTATTTATTATTAGAAATATACTCCTTGTTAGATAAATTTAGATGTTTATTTTCAGCGATATGATGACAATATAAACCTTCAGAAGTTCTTTTATAATTTCCTGGCGCAATTGATTTGATTTGCTTTCTTAAGAATTTTTTGTAGGATTTTTCTCTAAAATAATCATCTTTGCTTGGTCCATATTTATTTAACGCCAATTGTAAAATTAAGCTAGACAAATAAAAAAGAGAAACTGTTGTAAACAAGTACACTAGTTTCTCTTCGGTTTTATTCAATATAATTTCTTTTATCCTTAATATCTTCTAACATTTCAATAGTTTCTTCAATTTTAGGAAGAATTTCTTCGTACCAAGACAATCTTTTCCTACGGATTAAAACACCTACAGCATGTGGCCTTGGATCAATTTCCTCCCAATAGGATTGTCGATCCAATACGACTTTTTTAAGATCCTCAAAATACTCTTTAACTTCAACTGCACTTACTTCCATTACAACAACATCTCCTTTTATTATTTTGCAATAAAAAAAGCGCCACTTAGTAATTAAGAAGTGTTCGCCTGAATGTTTTACTTATTTTTCAAGTTTACACTTGTTGGATTTAGCACCGTTCCCTTAAGGTCGGTTGCTGAAGCATCATCGGGCCAATTCCCTCCACTTTCTCTTAATAAGTTTTGCTATTCTATTGTCAATATAAAATAGCAAAATTTCTTTAAAATGTCAATACTATGGTCGCTAAACTCGTAGTTACAGATTTCCTATTAAATTTCGTGGTTAGCTTATTTACCTTGTACAGCTATTTTGTAACTCAAAGATAAATAATAGATTAATCTATCTTCAGGTATAGTTTCTAATATACTCTCCGATAGACCCCACATAAATTCCTGTAGTTCCTCTAAAGGTATCCTGTTTTCTTCATAATTTTGTATCACTTCGTGTAATTTTTCCATATCTTTTGCTATCCTTTATGACCACCAACAAGTCCACTTCGCTGGATAGCTGTCCCTCCTTTAGTTAGGCTACTTGCATGGACTATAGAGCTAAAACCGTATTTTTCTCTAATTCTATCTACAACTAGCTCTAAATCTTCTGCAAGAATCGTTTTTTCAGCATCTTCAAACAAATTCAACTGCAATTCTTTTTTATAATCAATTTTCCCACATCGTATTCCTATTTGACGTACTGGTTGTTTTTTATAATAGGTTCTGAATATCTGCAAACAGGATTCTATAATTTTAGTATTTGACGAGGTGGGATAAATTTTCATTTGGTGACTAAATCCTTTATCTAGTATCTCTCTAGAATAGCCTATAGATAGGTGAACCACTCCTGTCTCAGCATGATGTTTTCTTAACCGTGCTGCAACTTCATCAGCCATTTCTCTGATAACTACTTCAATTTCATATTGATTTATATAATCTCTTTTTAAGATTTGGCTTTTACCAAATCCTTTAGCCTTTGGAATATATTTTTCAGAAATAATACTATGATCTATCCCATGAGCGTGATAAAAGAGCTGCTCTCCAATAACACCATGAATTCGTTTCAAAGCTTTCGCATCATACTGAGAGAGTCTATAAACAGAATCTATCCCTAATTGATAAAGATTACTTGCTGTATTTTTTCCAATTCCCCACATTTCTGTTATTGGGTGAATGTTCCAAACCTTTTCTGAAACATCTTCATAATGCCAAACCGCTATTTGCGACTTATTTTTTTTCGCTTCATTATCTAACGCTAACTTGGCTAGTAAGGGATTATCACCAATTCCAATCGCCGTCACTAGTTTTAACCGCTGAAAAATAGTGAATTGTATTTTTCGCGCTATTTCTTTTGTTGATCCGTAAAGTGCGTGTGATTTGGTCACGTCTAAAAAACTTTCGTCAATACTATAAATATGTATGTCTTCTTCAGCTACAAACTCTTGAAAAATCTGGTTAATCATCCGATTAACTTTTATATATAAAGCCATACGAGGCTCAACAATTTGGACTTTAGAGTTTTTTGGTATTTCAAAACGTCTTGAACCGGTCCGGATGCCGTATTCTTTTTTGACTCGTGGCGAAGCAGCTAAAACTAACCCTCCTTCTAAATAGGGATTGCTCATGACGACTATATAGGAGTCTAAAGGATGTATTTTCCGCTTAACTGATTCCACTGAAGCAAAAAAAGACTTAACGTCAATGCATAGAATATCGCGCCTTGGTTGATAGGTATAGTCCATCTTGATCATGATTCATACACCTCATTTCAGTCCTCATTTTATACTCTAAACCATTTAGTCCAATCATATTCTTCCACATTGCGTATCAAATCTAACTCACACACTACTATTCCTGATTCCATCGTTTGAATATAAACGTAATTCTCATAATAACCAGCAACGACGCCTACTAGATCATCTTCATATCTACCATTAAATAAGCAATCTAATTGAATGGCTACCGTTACCTTTTGACTATAAGAATAGTCAATTAAGGGATAGATAACTTCTACAGGCTGTTTCTCTTTTTTTATAATTTCTTTTCCATGCTTACGTTTTTCTTCTTTTACGAATTCATTATGCTCCGACAGTATCAAACCTTGCCACTTAGCCATTTTCCTATCTCTATAACCAGTGGTATTTGGATTGATTAGTCTATTTTTCTCTTTCGATTTATTCTCCAATTTAAACACCTTCTTGTTCTCTTTTAACCCTATTATACGAACGTGTGTTCGATATGTAAAGAAATAACGAACTCGCGTTTGCATAAATACATCGTTTAGCAATACGATAATGTGTGACACCCAATTTTTTAGAATAGTCTTGTTTACTACTTCACTCACAAAAAACTAGAAAATCAATATAATTTTTTCAGCATATAGCTCCTGAATAATTCATAGTTTTTCAAAAACGCTTCAAAAACCTTGTTATAACAGTCTATTTTGTTTCGTTTATTCGCACCCTTTGGGTGTACAAAAAGAACCCCAATCTGCTATGGTTAAAGTGACTAAACCTAACCAAAGAAAGGGGTTCTCTCAATGGCAACTTTACACGAAAATCGTCTACTTTTCAATTCAAATGTTACAGTATCTCACTCTGGTGGAAATTTGTCCTCAGATTCCGGCTTAATATTAGCAAAAGAATTCATGAACAAATTTGAGTTTAGCCAAATCTTATGTAAAAACATCCAGATTCAAGATGACCGACTGTATCATGTTCATGAAAATGAATCTATTCTGGAACAAATCATCTTGCAGTTGATTGCAGGCTATCCTACAGATTCTTCAGCCAATATATTAGCAACGGATCCTATCTTTCAAGCTGTTTTAAGCAAAAAGCGGTTGGCTTCACAGTCATCCATTTCTCGCTTTTGGGATCGGATGTCAACAGAAAATATCGTCCAGCTACAAAAGGTTAACCAGATTTTGATTGATAAAGCACGTACGATTCGAAATACGAACGAAATGATTTTCGATTTAGATTCTACTCACAGTGATACCTTTGGAAACCAAGAAATGACCGATTATAATGCGCATTACCAGACAACCGGTTATCATCCACTCGTTGCCTTTGATGGTCTTACCGGAGACGTTCTTAAAGCAGAACTTCGTTCTGGAAATGTCTACACCTCAAAAGGCGTCGCAGCATTTACTCGTCCATTATTTGAGCATTATCACTCTGTGACACCAGTAAGCACTATTATGGTACGTGCAGATAGTGGATTCGCAATGCCTGATTTGTATGAACTTTGTGAAGAGTACGATAGTTTGTATACTATCCGTTTGAAATCCAATCGTAATCTGTACAGAATCGCTGAGCAATTCGTTACCATTAAGGATCATCACGATTGGGGTAAGAAAGAAGTTCATTACTATAACGCCACTTATCAAGCAAAGTCGTGGGGAAAATCCAGAAGGACCTGCATAAAATCAACCAGAGAAGCTAGTGAATTGCTTTTTAGACATGAATTCATCATTACCAATTTTTCAAAAGACGTCTCTCCAAAAATGGTTTTCCAAACGTATTCAAAAAGAGGAACGATGGAAAATTACATTAAGGAAGCAAAAAACGGCTTTTACTTGGATAAAACAGATAGCCCACGTTTTATAGAAAATCATGCTCGTATGATCGTAAGCCTATTGGCTTACAATATCGTGAACTTCATGCGAACATTGTGTTTTACCAATGAAACGAAAGGGTATCAGGTTTCTACTATTCGCTTATTTCTCTTTAAAATTGCTGGAAAGATAGTTCATTCCGGAAGAAGACAATACTTGAAATTAAGTAGTTACGATGTTTACCAAAAGCTATTTTATCGGATTCTACAAAACATTCAGGTACTGCAGTGTTAGTTGCGTTTATTGCGCCATTCAAAAAAATTCGTTAACCATCCGATAGGATGAGTGCGCTCAAAATGAGGTCTTTCTTGAACTTAATCAGTTAGCAAAAATAAATTAAACCCTTTAGAAAAATATTTTTGAGAAAAAGAGCCATTGAGCATAAAACTAAACAGATAATTATAAAATTTGGTAGTTTATAAAAAGTATGAATTATTCAGGACCAGTTAATGATGCTAAAAAAGCCGACTTCTCTTAAAGAGAAATCGGCTTTTTGTTTATGATTTAGCGTGAAGTTTTTGGCGGTTGGCAAACATCACATTTGCGTTGATGATTGGTTTTAAATTTCTTGAATGTTTTTTCAAATGTATTGCCGCATGCACATTCAAATTCCAACTTTTGAGAAAAACCTTGGTATTCTGTCGTCAATAGTTTGCTGTCTGAATTGGTTTCAACAAACTTTTTGATTTCACCGATCGTCCATCGTTTTTGCATTCTCTTACACCTCCATATATATCACTAGCGGAGGCTTTTCGGCATCCGTTCTTTATTACTATCGTAGTGATCTTAAGCTACTCATTATAGCATGTTTTGATGGATTTAAACAGATGATGGAAAAGTTGTTCGCAACTTTGTGAACATAGTTTTTGAAATCATGGATTACTTTGCTATTACAGGGACCCAAAGCTCATTATTTGGAACTCTGTCAGGAGCCAAGTAATTCTCAATACACGGCAAATCTGCTAATTCGTAACCGGAAGTCGGCATCCATTCCGTATATAGGCGTTTCCAAGCTTCAGTGATATTAGGAAAGACAACCCAAGTACTTTTAGGGATTACTGTTTTTTCCATGTCACCAGGGTATTCAGCAGTATAGCAGCACCCTATAAGATAATCAAATTTTTCGTCTGTTATTGCGGCTTGTTTTCCGCATACTCCTAAGATTCCTTCCATTTTGCATTGCGGATTTTCCCAAGACATCTCAATGATACGCGGTACCAATCCACTAGCAGTCGCTTCTTCCCATAATTTAGGAATAGTATGAAAAGCCTCTTGTGTAACGACTTCTTGCTTGACCCCGACAATCTCAATATCAGCATCTAGCACTTCTATCCTATAATCCATTTCACTCTCTCCCTTGATCGTCATTTGAAAGAAAAGTCTTGGAAAAGCTTTTAATTCGACCCCTTTGCTGCGGGCTGTCGTTGGAGTAACTCCATGAAGGCTTTTAAAAGCCCGAGTAAAAGAATCTGGGGAGTCGTACCCGTACTTGAGAGCAAGATCAATGATCCGAACATCAGGAACATTTTGCAACTCAAATGCGGCTTGTGACAATCGCCTCCTTCTAATGTATTCTGACAGTGATATTCCGGTCAGAGCAGAAAACATCCTGGGAAAATGATATTCAGGGCAACAGGCTAGTCGGGCTGCCTCTCTCCCATCAATTTCATCGGATAAATTCTGCTCTATATAGTCCATTGCTCTATTTATTCTCTCCAGCCAGTCCATTTTCTTCTCCTCTCGTATACATACTATAGGATACAGAACTTTTTCTCCCGACAATACTTGCTCAAAAATTGTCGGGTGCTCTATTCTTTTTGAAACATTTGTTGCGCCCTCGGACAAGATACCGCTTTCATTTCTTTGTATTAGTTTTACTTTACCAGCGGGATCATCAAAAGCACCACAATAGAATGGTGCTTTTACTCTTGCGTCTGCGTCTTCTTACTATCAGCTTTCCTTCTCTTCCACAAAATCTCGCAATGCGTTAAGTTCATCTGGTGTGACGGACCGCTCATTATTGTACAACTTCTCTAAGCCGTTTTCCGGCATACCTAATTCATTTGACAGGTCTTCGTCCGACAGCCCTTCACTCTCTTGGATATCCCTAATAGTCGTAATCAGTAAAATCGCTTCGATATCCTCATCTGACAAGGCGCCTTCTTGTGACTGATCGTAATTGATCAGTTCCTTGATCGACTCTTTTCCAAGAAATTTGCCGATCCCTTCTGCTAACTCTTGCACTTGGCGCAAAATAAAGTCTTTGTCTTCTAGTCCCATCCTGAAATCCATCTCCTTGATCGCTGATTTGCTTTCGGTACTTACTCTGTTATTATAATCTTTTTTAGAGAAAGAACTAGTGAAAGTTTCGTTACTTCGCTCCAAAAAATGTATCCGAAACAATACACCTTTTAGAGATTCCTTTTTCTCGATAGCGTTTTTTGACGAACTTCAATACAGCAGGTGATCCTGAATTGAAATAATAGGCGGTATCCCCGTATTTTAAAGCGAGTTCATCCAATTTTGCAGTCGTTTCTTCTCGTGAAGTCATTTTGTGCAAATGAATCATCGGGTTGTTCTGCGCGATGCTTTCAATCTCCTCCCCAAAGAGATAATACTTCGAAGATGAGTAGACGACTTCAATTGGACGGCGAGTATCCAATTCCAACTGCTTCAGCAGTGCACGAAACGGCGTTATCCCCACCCCATTGGCGAACATCACGATGGGAGACGTTTCGTCTTTCACTTTCATCCAGCCAAATGGACCTCGTATCGTGATTTTTTCACCTGGCTGCATATTCACTAACACTTGCTTGAAACTGCTAATCTCCTTTCCCGTTCGTGTCCCAATCAGTAAGAATCCCTCTTCTGGTATCGAAGCTACTGAAAACAAACGGTACTTCCTACCTTCAACCTGCTTGTTCGGCAATGTATTAATACCGTGTTCACCCGGAACCCATGTTAATCCGGCATCATTTTTGATCTTGACGATATAGTAATCACCATAAGGATTTTCAACACTCTCAATCGGAAGCTCGCCTTGTCTGACCACGCCTTTTACATCGTTGAAGTCCATTATCTTTCCTCCTCAATGAATCAGATGAATGCTTACTATGTAAGCAACTCTTACACGGATTGTAGGCGCAGTCTTATGTGCTGTCAACGAATAACTCTGGGTGATTTAACTAAATGACTACGAAAAAAAGCACCTGAACCCCTTTTTAAAGGAGCCAGATGCTTTAAGTATCAAAGAGCGAATCGTTTGATTACTCTCCAACTACGCGAACTTGTTCGCTGCTGTCGATGAATTCTTTTGGATTTGGTTCTGCTTCGATTGAACCAAATGGCATTTGAGCGATCATTTCGTATGATGCTGGTAAGTTGAACATGTCTTTTACTGATTTGTCGAATCCTTGTTCAAAGCCAATGTTCATATGTTGTAAGCTTCCGCCTAAACCTAAGTCAGTCAATGCCAACCAGATACCGTATTGTGCATTTGCACTGTGGTGTTGTTTGTATACAGTTGCACGTTCGTTTTCGCCTAATGCACCTTTAACAGCATCGCGATCTTCGAAGAATAATACAGTACCAACGCCAGCTTTAGCGCCTTGCATTACGCCTGACATCATTTCCCACATGTCGCCTTGCATAACGTCTTTTTGAACGTCTAAGATGTGGTCCCATAATTTAACGTTGTCTTCTCCAAATACAACTACTAAACGAGTTGTTTGGCTGTTGAAAGCCGTTGGGATTTGTTGAGCTACCTCGCGAATGCGGTCAGCGATTTCTTTGTTTGATAACTCAGTGTTCGTTCCGATAGCGTAAGCTGTACGGCGTTCTTTGATTAAGTCTGTAAATTGTGTCATGTGTAAATCTCCTTTTAAGGTTTATTTGCTTTTTAGCACTTATTAATTGTAAGTTTAACAAATAAAAAGAAGTAAGTCAACACCGAATATATCGAATTCGAAATAATATTTAACTATTTTTATTCAGTTCACAAATTAATAAAACTTATTCCTTTTATCTTACACTCCTGGGATTGGTTCTAGATGTAGTACATGATGTTGGTTGTCGAAATACGTTACTTCTTTCGTTACTAAATTGCTCGTCCAAAATGGAACCCCCGCTTTTCCAGCTAGCTCACAAAACCGTTCAAAATCAATTGCTCCTGATTGTGCGGTTTTCACAGCCGACTTGAGGGCTGCAATATCGCTTCGATCAGCCACTACTTTTGGGACTCCGTTCATTTTTAACTCAACAAAGCTTTTTTCATCATAATAACGATACACCCCTTCAGCAACTAAGTAATCATAACGCTTCACACCTAATTTTTTTATTTCAGACATTAACTGAGCGAAGCCGCCAGCGTTTTCTTCTGCATTTACAGCCTGTTCAATATCTTGATAATTTAGACTCATTTGTGTTCACTCCTTTTCACGAACAACTAAACTTTCTTTGCTAATAGTTTAGTTTGATTACAATTTACCAAAAAGTTAAATTGTATCCTAATTTTTATCCTGCACAGCAATATTGATATCAAAAAAAACAATGCTAACTCCTCTTCACGAGAAATCAGCATTTCATTTATTCGTTATCTGTTTAGCGTGACGCTTTTGGTAGTTGACACACCACCATATTTTATTGATACATATTTGGAGACTTTTTTGGCATCCGTTCTGAGCAGTAGTTATCATAATCTTAAGCTCTTTATTGTAACAGTAAACTTCTAGAAATTTCTTAAGGCAGCATTGAGAAATCTATATCCATACAATTCATAAAGCTTTCTCATCAATTATAACTCATGAAAAATTGGATTCATTCTGTCAAACGTACAGAAGTGTTTAAAACCTATGTCTTTCAATAGTTTCTTTGACTCGTTAATATGAAAGCCTAAATGCTCAGGTTTGTGGCTGTCACTTCCTATTGTAATAATGGTTCCTCCAAGATCATGATACAACTTTAAAATTTCAATCGAAGGTGTCAGTCCATTTATTCCGTATCGAAAAGAAGAAGTATTTATTTCGATTCCTTTATTATCCTCAATAACCATTCTTAGGATTTGTTCAACTTTATCTTTACTATATTCAAACATATCAACTTCTTTATCTAGATACCGCCGTACCAAATCCATATGCGCCAAAACGCTATAATCTTTATAAGAAGTGACTAACTGATACATCTCATCATAGTATTTATCATAGCTTTCCTGATGTGTGTGCCCCTTTTGAAACTCTCCCGTCCAAAACTCTTTATTTCCAATCTGGTGCACCGATAACAAAATAAAGTCAAAGTCATGAGTCTGATAAAGTTTTTCAAATTGAGGAATCGTATGAGTTTGCATTCCAAACTCTAACCCTTTTTTTATGGTTATTTTGTTTGCGTATTTTCTAGAAAGTTTATCCAGCTCTGAAAAATAAAATTCGTAGTGAACATTTTTAACTTCTGTATTCTTGCCTGCCTGGAATTCTTCATCTGGTTTCCAATCTGGTTTAACCCCGTAGTCTACATGATCGGTAAAACAAATTCCCTTTAAACCCATCTGAATAGCATCTTTTACGACATCTTCCATTAAATACCAGGAATCGTCACTGTAATCACTATGGACATGATAATCCGCATAAACCATTTAAAAACCTCCTTTAAATTATCAAAAATTTATTGACCATTCTTTGCTGCATGATACTCTCGCATCGCTTTTCCCCATTTTTCCTTATCCTTTTCCCCTATGTTTCTGATCACTCTAGCTGGATTTCCTCCTACAATCGTATCATGGGGAACATCTTTGGTTACCACTGCTCCTGCGGCTACAATTGAATTTTTTCCAACTGTCACTCCAGGAAGAATCGAAGCACTTCCTCCTATCCAAACGTTATCTTCAATTACAATAGGCAGACCAAATTCAAGATCCTTTATTCTAATTTCCGCATCAGTTGGGTGACCGGCTGTGTAGAAACTTACCCGAGGGCCAACCATTACGTTGTCTCCGATGATAATCTTATTCACATCTAAAAAAATACAATCCATATTTGCATAAAAATTATTGCCTATCTCTACGTGTCGGCCATAGTCGACATATAATGGTGGATTAACATATACAGAATTTCCTGTCTTACCAAACAATTTTTTCTCTAACGCTACAATTTCTTCCTTATTTTCTATCGGCAGGCTATTAATTTTTTGTGCTAGTTTTTTGCCTTCTAACGAGCTATTCTCTGGAAATATATCTGATGCAAAATATAATTCTCCTGCTAACATTTGTTGGTAATCAAAGTCTTTTGTCATTTATTTCGTTCTCCATTTATTAACAAAGTTAATTATCTATACGCATTATACCTTTATTAACATAATTAATAAAGATGTCTTCTTTATTTTTTTCTGCTATTATTAAGTTCAAAGGAGGGCTCACAAATGAAAGCATACAACCAAAAAAACATTAAAAAACATAATCAAGATTTATTAATAGAGCTGCTTAAACAAAACGCTGCTCCAATGACTAAAAGACAATTGTCAGAACAATCTCATTTAAGCGTTGTTACAATCAATAAGCTCATTCCAGATCTTGTCCAAAGCAACACCTTCGTCGAGCTGGACACTCCTTTTGAAACTGGTGGGCGTCGTGCCATTGCTTATAAATTTAATGAACGTCGTAAATTATTTTTAATTCATCAATTCCTTGAGCAAGAAAAAAAAATGGTTGTTAATTTTTACGTTGTTGATTTATTAGGCAATATTATCGAGCGAGAGTACTTATCGTCAATAAAGTTAACCACGTTTCTTGAAACTATTTCAAATATGAAGTCAAAGTTTCCGGAAATATCCATTGCACTTTCTGGAATACCAGGAGTAGAAGTAGACAACAACTTAAAAATCATGGATTTTAAACCTTTTAGACATTTGAATCTCAATGATGAAATAACAAAAAAAATCGCTGTCGATTCATTTATCGAAAACGACGTTAATGCAGCAACTTTTGGGTATTCCACAGAAAATAACCACATTACTGCTGGAGTTTATTTTCCGGAAAGTTTTCCTCCAGGTGCTTCACTAATTATTAATCAGCACATTTTTAGAGGTTACAATAATTTAAGTGGTGAAATTAAGCATTTGCCAAATCTAAAACACAGACACTTTCCGTTGAAAAAATCAGAATTAAATTCCATATTGTCAGAAACACTTCAATCTATAATAGCTATGTATGATCCGCATGAAATCATCCTATATGTACCCGATAATTGGCTGGATCACATCAAAATAGATTTGATCATCAAAAACCTAGCTGAATTATTTCCTTACAATGTTTTCCCGAACATAACTCTTTCACAGGATTTTTCACAGAACTATTTAAATGGATTGATTAAATTAGGGTTGGAAAAAATGGCAACAGAGAATTAACCGTCTCCTCCCTTTGTTGTCTTAAAATTGACTACATTAATTTGACGAAGTATCTTATTAAAAACTTCGGACCTTTTCGCATTTTTTTGGAAATCCTGTTCAACTTAAACACCCCTTGATCTTAGATCAAGGGGTGTTTCCCTACCATAATCAAATCAGCACATGGTCATTAATTATTCATTTGTTATTATTTCTGATGTCATTGTTGAGCAGTCATTGATGATTAAAGGATCCTGCCAAACCTCATAGGGTGTACATTTGAGCCTGTACGGGCTGTGTGCTCGCCTTTGATTTCCCACCCAACAGCTTAGCTTATAAATCCACCAGCCAATTTGTTTGTTGAATCTGTCCGTCTAGTTCTCGTAATTTTTTAGAAACTACATTCATTTTTTTAGTTAATTCCTTCGTATCAACGGTTCGTACCATTCGGATTTCATTTCGTCCAAATCGTCTGATATCATTGGCTGTTTCGATAGTATTATTAAGCAGTCCGTGCTGCCTTCTTAATGATTCTCTTTCTTCCAACGCTTCGACAATCAATTTATCAGTATCATACAGATTAGCCGAAGAATTCCGCTGATTGATTTTTACGACTAACTGAGAGAATTCCTCATTCGTTTTTTGATAATCCTGGATCAATTCGTCCATACTTATATCCAATGAGTCTCCTTCTTGAATCAAGGCGTTCGCTAAAATCTCCTGTTTCAGCGAAGTTAACTTTGCTTCAAGATCCCGCCTCAAGAGTAATGCTTCCGCAAGTTTCATAGAAAAACTTCCTTTCAGTTCACGAGTCTATAAGCTTAGGGTAATGAAAAAGACACTTTTTAGCAAGAAATCTGCCGAAAGAAGTGCGATATTCTGCCGTTAGCAATTTATTTTCAGAATTATTCTCAACAAATTTTTTATTTCATCAATAATCTATCGTCTTTTCTCTACCACTTCCATACTATATTGATAAAAGAGGCTTTTCGTGACATCCGTAGTTACATTAACCTACTCGTTATAACACGATACAACTCAATTAAACAAATAAAAGACAAAAAATTTCGTCCAACAATCAAAATGATTCAAGCACAAAAGTCATCCCTTACTATATTGAAAGGGAGTAACCTTTGTGCTTGTTGTAATGCTTTTTTTATATTTTATGCTTAATTCATTTTTTAATGCAGTTGTAACTCCATTAAGTCAATGCTATTTCCATTTTCCGCCGCTTTAAAAATAGCTTCAATCACTTTCATTACACGATACACTTCTTCATTTTTAACAATAGGTTCAGCTTCCCCAACAACGACTTTAGCAAAATTCGTATAGAAAGAATCCGCAGTTACTTGAACTTCTTCAAATGTTTCCCTAATTACGGATTCCTCTGAAGGTGGAGCCATTGTTTTCGTTAATCCTTGTCCTGCTTTTATCGGTTTTGGTGCAACTACAAATTCCACATTACTTTGCTTTACAATTTCACCTTTAAGATCCCAATCGTGAATAACAGCAGTTCCAGTAGTGCCTTTTACATACCAGCGTGGAAGTTTCACGTAGTTGGTTGTCCCAACCTCTACAATAGCTTTAACGCCATTTTCAAAAGTGAGATAGCTGATAAATCCATCATCTACTTCATCGCCTAAGACATAGCTTAGATCAGCTGCTATTTTAACTAAAGGGCTATCAACTAGATCCAACAATTGATCTAACAAATGTACACCCCAATCTAGCAACATTCCTCCACCTTGTTCTTTTAAATGGCGCCAATCACCCGGTATTCCATTGGCTCCTTGAACTCGGGACTCTATTTGGAAAACATCTCCCAGCTTACGAGTCTCATATAAATCTTTAATCATTTGAAAATCGCTGTCCCAACGACGATTTTGATGCACCATAAAAACTCGGTTTTCTTGTTTTGCAATTTCCATTATTTCCGCGAAATCAATACTATTAAGTGTAACTGGTTTTTCGCAAATAACATGCTTCCCAGCTTGCAAGGCTTGAATGGCGATTGATTTATGGATATCGTTTGGTGTTGAGATTAATACCACATCAACAACTTCATCGGCTAATACTTGTTCTAGACTGCCATAAACTGTTAAACCATTCTCGACGGCATTCTGCTGACGCGTTTCCGATGTGTCGAATATACCGTGCAGTTCTACTTCTTCATTGTCTCTAATTAGTTGAGCATGAAAACTTCCCATTCCTCCATAGCCAACAATAATAACTTTTAATTTCTCCAAATTACTCAACCTTTCTTACGCCCACCACATAGATTGCGGTGTTTCTTTAATTAAAATAGATTGTAAATTCGTTACAGCTCTGCTAAATCCTTCATTAATCGACATTAATGGATCTTCGTGTTCAATACTGACTACATAGTCATAATCATACAGTCTCAAAGCACTCATCATATCTGACCATACTTGTATGTCATGTCCACATCCAACAGATCGGAAAGTCCATGCTCTGGATTTTACGTCACCATATGGTTGCATATCTGTTAAACCATACATATTGATGTTGTCTTGATCAAGGTAGGTGTCTTTGGCGTGGAAATGATGGATTGCTCCTGCTTCACCTAGTATTTTTATAGCTCCAACCGGATCAATACCTTGCCACCATAAGTGACTGGGATCAAGATTCGCGCCAATTGAATCAGATGTCTGTTCTCTCAGTTTCAAAATGGTATATGGAGTATGGCATAAAAATCCCCCATGCAGTTCAATACCGATTTTAACTCCGTATTCAGTAGCCATTTCGCCAATTTCTTTCCAATAAGGAATTAATTTATTTTCCCATTGCCAGTTATAAATATCACTATAAACTTCAGGCCAAGGACTAACAGGCCAGTTTGGTGTTTTAGCGTCATCACTGTCGCCTGCAACCCCAGAAAAAGTATTTACCACTGGAACCCCCATTAAAGAAGCTAATTGGATCGTTTTTCTTAATGTTTCATCTGCAGCTTTGGCTTCAGAAGCATCAGGAGAAATGGGGTTATTATGGCAACTAAATGCACTAATGGTTAAATTCCGTTTTTCTAACTCTGCTAAATAAGCTTCTCTTTTTTCTTCGCTTTCTAACAATTCATCAGTAGGACAGTGATGATTACCTGGATTTCCACCTGTTCCAATTTCGACGGCATCCAATCCCGCACTTTGAACTTTATCCAACATTTCTTCAAAACTTAAATTTGCAAATAATGGCGTGAATACACCTAATTTCATACTGACTTCCACTCCTCATTCTATTATTTTTAAAAATAATCTGTTGCATCTTTTCTGCTAGTTATTTTTTATTTCTTCTAAAGATGCGCTGTTTCCGTAAACTGGATACATACGTTCTGTTGGTTTACACCAATTTACTCCATTTATGATTACTTGCTGAATCTCCTTATTGTAATAGGTAGGATACGATTCATGACCCGGTTGGAAATAGAATATTTTTCCATTTCCTCTTTTGTAAGTCATCCCGCTGCGGAAAACATTTCCTCCTTCGTACCATCCAACAAAAATCAGTTCATCAGGCGTCGGCACATCAAAATGTTCGCCGTACATTTCTTCCTTCTCTAATTCAATGAATTCCCCAATTCCTTCAGCAATAGGATGACTTGGATCAATAACCCACAACCGCTCTTTTTCTTCTGCTTCTCGCCATTTCAAATCACAGCTGGTGCCCATTAATTTCATAAAAATTTTAGACATGTGCGCAGAGTGCAGCACAACTAGCCCCATTCCGTTTAGAACTCGCTTATGAACACGACTCACAATTTCATCTGCAACTTCGTCATGAGCCATATGTCCCCACCACACTAATACATCTGTCTCGTTTAATACTTCTTCAGTTAAACCATGTTCAGGTTGATCTAATACTGCTGTTTTTGTATCGAACCCAGCAGATTTGAGCACAACTTCCAGTTGTTTGTGGATGCCTTCAGGATATATTTCCTTTACTTTTTCACTTGTCTTTTCATGCCGAAATTCATTCCAAATGGTTACCTTCATTTTCTATCCCTCTTTTTAAATAGTTTGTAAAACAGTCTCAGCTTCTTCTACTTTATTCAAGTAAACTGGCGCGCCCGTTTGGGAGGATTTATAAATAGCTTCTAGTATTTGTGTGACTACTAAAGCCTCTTCCGGTTTCACAACAGGTTCTGTATCGTTTATAATACAATCAATCCATTGTTTCGCTTCTATGTCAGCCGGATTAACACCTGCCCCATCATAGAAATCAACACCTCCTGTTTCCAGCTCAACATTTTTACTGAAAAGTAAACCATGCTCTTCTCCATTGATGCATAACCCATCTTTCATATCTGCTCCGCCCTTTGTTCCGTGCAAAGTAGTTTTAGCTTCTCCTATTTCTAAGGAATTTAAAGCCCAACTCGCTTCCAAATAAATCGTAGCTCCATTTTCCATCGTGACAAAACCAAAAGCTGAATCTTCTACGTTAAATTCATTAGGATTCCAAGATCCCCATGCATTTGCAGCATTTTTGGTTTGTGATAATTTATGATGAGCGCTCCCTACCACATATTTTGGTTTATAATTATCCATCATCCATAGAGTTAAATCTAATGCATGAGTTCCTATATCAATCAATGGTCCTCCGCCTTGTGCCTCTTCATCTAAAAATACTCCCCAAGTTGGAACTGCTCTTCTACGAATGGCATGTGCCTTCGCATTATATATTTCCCCTAGCTCTCCTTCTTGACATAGCATATGTAAATGTTGGGAATCTTTTCTAAAACGATTTTGGTAACCAATCGTTAATTTTTTACCAGTCTTCTTCATCGTTTCAATCATTGCTTTTGCTTCAATAGACGTTTTAGCCATTGGTTTTTCACACATTACATGCTTTTCAGCTTCCATTGCTGCAATGGAGATTTCTGCGTGAGATATATTTGGTGTACATACATGAACAACGTCAATACTTTCATCCTTTAATAATTCTCTATAGTCGGTATAGACATTTGCTGCATCCGAACCATAATCTTCACGCGCTTTACTCGCTCGTTCTTCAATAATGTCACAAAAAGCTACAATCTCTGCATTCTCTACTGTTGCTAGCGAAGGAAGATGTTTTCCGTTTGCAATTCCCCCACAACCTATTATCCCAATTCTAATCATATTTATTACTTCCTCTCTATCTCTTCATTTGTTTTTCTATTACACTGAGACGTTCCATTAGCTCACACAAAATTCTTTTCTTTCTCTATACTTTTTTAAACAGATCGAGCAGCAAATAGGTTCTCAAAAAATGAATAAAGCTGATTCCTATAAAAATACTAATATACAGTCCAAAGACTACTAAGTACGGTGACAATAAAGTTATTACAATAGGTAGTATTGAGATCAGTAATAACAATAACGTCTTAACAGGATAATAAAACGGCAGCTTTATGATATTTATGACAGCTTGTTTAGTCGAATCTTCAAAGCGAGAAATATAAAAAAATACAACTTGAAAAAAATGAACTACTATCAAGGTAACAATTGCCACTCCTATCGTTACCCAACTGTTTAATTGATTGAATGAACTCAAATAGTTCCAATTAATGATCAATATTCCTGACAAAACTAAAATTCCTGACCAAATGATCGTACTTTGCTTTAAATTTTCTTTAAAAGATTGAAAATAAGTTGATACAATTCTCGTTTCACCTGAAGAAATCATCCGTATAGTTACTGTGAATCCAGCGGTCTGAGAAGCCCCCATAGTGAGAATTGGTAAACTAGTGATCAACATTAAAAGATTTAAAACAAATAGTCCCCATATCTTCAGAGTAACTCGATAAAATGGACCTTCTACACGAAAGAAATCTTGCATACTCTTCTTACTCCTTTACTGCACCGACAACAATGCCATGCACAAAATACTTTTGTAAAAACGGATAAATCAATAATAAAGGAACAATTGCTACAACGATTTTTGCAGCATTCAAATTACGATCAGATACCGCTAATAAGCTTTGTAGTTGTTCCGAGCTCATTCCAGCTGAATTTTGTAATGTCTCAGCAATATTTACCGACAGCGATTGAATGTAAGTCATCAACGGATAATTTTCAACCTTAGTCATATAGATTAAACCACTCATAAAATCGTTCCAACTTCCAACGATACTGAAAAGTGAAACCGTAGCTAAAGATGGCAATGAAATAGGAATATAAATTTTAGTCAAAATATTCCACGGATTGGCGCCATCTAACCATGCAGATTCTTCTAGTGATTTTGGTACACCACGGAAAAAGTTCATTACCAAAATAACACTACCAATGGGAACAGCTCCAGGTAAAATCAATGACCATACGCTGTTAATCATACCTAAGTTTTTTACGATTAAATACGTAGGGATCATTCCGCCATTAAATAGCATAGCAAAAAGAATAATGCTCATAAAAACACCTCTGGCACGGAAAAATCTCTTTGATTTTGATAATGGATAAGCTAAGGTAACAATCATAAATAAATTAATGATTAGTGAAGCAAATACTCGAAATACCGAGATACCGAACGAACGCCAAAATTGTGTATCATTAACAATACGTTCGTATGCTGCCGTAGTTAGATCTACTGGCCATAACCCTACCTTGTTTCCTGCTACTGCCGCTGAACTACTCAAAGATAATGAGATAACATTCAGCATTGGAATCAAACAAGATAAAGTAAGTAAAATAACGATTGTATAAATAGTAAACTGGCGAATACCAAATTTTTCTTTCATTTTTTTGCCCCTTTTTTAGAACATCACACGATTTGTCGATTTTTCAGCTATTTTGTTTGATACATAAATTAAAATCAAACCTACAATTGAACGAATCAATCCAACAGCAGTACCTAAGCTGTAGTCGCGTCCTATTAAACCAATACGATAAATATATGTATCTAATACATCTCCACTAGCGTAAACCGGTGGTGAATACAAGTTGTATACTTGATCAAAACCAGCGCTTAAGATACCTGGTAGAGCTAGAATTGTCATTAAAATAATAAATGGCAGCATCCCTGGTAAAGTAACATGTCGTACTTTCTGCCACCAACTCGCTCCATCCATCGTAGCCGCTTCGTAAGTTCCTGGATCAATAGATGTAATAGCTGCTAAAAAGATGATTGAATTATACCCAAACCCTTTCCAAACATCGGTCCAAATTAGTAAATGTGGAAATACTTTATTACTTCCTAAAAAATTAATTACATCTAAGCCGAATAGTTCTAGAAGTTGATTCACTGCTCCATCTAAATTAAATAGATTCACAACGACTGATCCTAAAATTACCCACGAAAGAAAATGTGGAAGGTAAACAATTGTTTGCATAGATTTTTTCATCCACTTAACACGAATTTCATTTAATAAAATGGCAAAGATAATAGGAATAATGGTGTTTAGTACTATCTTTCCTACAGCAATAAAAATTGTATTGTAAGTAACACGCCAAATGTCAGGTAGATTAAATAAGTATTTAAAATTATCCAGACCTACAAATTCAGATCCAAAAACTCCTCTAGCAGGAACAAAGTCTTGAAATGCCATAAACAGCCCAAACATAGGCCCATATGCAAAAATCAATAAAAAAATTATTCCAGGGAGCATCATTGCTAAATAGAAATGTTGATCTTTTTTGAATATTGACTTCTTCACAGGTTTTTTTATCTGTTCCATCGCTAAATAGAAATGTTGATTTTTCTTGAATATTGATTTCTTCACAGTTTGATTTTTCTGTTCCATCTTTCATTTACTCCTATCTAGAAAATGGGTCATCTGTTCAAGATAAAAATGACCCATCTATCCATTAATTACTCTTGTTCGTTTACAGCGGTCTGCATTTCATCCAAGATAACTGTCCCACCTTGGCTATTCCAATCTGATACATACTTATCAAAATTATCTAACGATTCTTCTCCTGTAACAAATTTGATAAACATTTCTTCTTCAAGTTTCCCGACTTGCGCACCACTACGTTGTTGAGAGTCTAATGTTTGAAAGATAACAACAGGTTTAACTTCATTTAAGATATTAGATTCACGAGTGCTGCCCATTACATCATTGACTGCTAAAGTTCTAGAAGCATACACGGCCCAGTCACTTGGCTCAGCATCACTTGGGTTATCTAAGTATGTTTTAATTTTGCGGGCATTGTTTTGAATCGCAAATTTAGAAATCTCCTCAATGCTAGTCTCTTCTTTTGCTGCTTGAGTTGCTAATTTAGCATCCGTGATTTCGCTTTCACTAGGAAACAATTCTATATTGAATGGTTTTACAGATCCGTCTACAGCTAACTGAGCATATTTATATAACTCTGGATATTCATTTTCCATGTTTTCCGAGTTTGCTACGTCATCAAAAACGACATTAAGCATTTCAATCAATGCTTCTGGTTTTTCAAAACCTTTTCTTATAACTACAAAACCTCCTGTTGCAGATTTATTGACTGCATTTACGTTACCATCGCCATTTTCATTTTCAATAGCATATGGGATGAATTCTGCATCTGGATTAGCAGTTTTAGCTTGTACCAATCCCCAGTCTGAAATATGCCAAGGTCCAGGCACAATCCCCAGCTCACCATTGACCATCATTGCATTTATATCATCATACGTTCTTGTTCCAAATTGCGGATCTAAAATACCCTCTTCAAATAATTCATTCATATACGCTAAAGATTCTTTCATTTCTTCTGTATTTGATCCATAGTAAACATCATTATTATCATCTTGCAAATACACTTTCGGATAGGCTCCAAATGCATTCGTGATGGCTGTTGCAGTATATCCAGAACCACCATGGTCTCCTGACGTTAACCAGTTAGCAATTGCTAATCCCTGTGTTCTTCCATTTCCTTCCGGATCTCCTTCTTGAAAGGCTTTCGCTGTTGATTCTAATTCATCTAAAGTGATTGCATGATTTCCGTCTTCATCCAATTTGATGTCTAATTGTTCTACCCAATCTTGTCGAATCCAAACCATGTTAGGACCAAAATCATTTGTTGTTCCAGGTATGGCCATTAATTGATCATCAATGGTTGCCGCATCTAGCGTAGTTCCATCATAAGAACCATAAATTTCTTTGATTTGGTCGCTGGCATATTCTTCATAGACCTCAGTTAAATCTGCCACTAAATCGTTATCCACCAATTCTTGCAAATCATCTCTAGACACTACCATCATGTCTGGAATATCTCCTGAAGCAATTGCCAATGATACTTGTCGATCGTAATCTTCACCGTTAGCTTCAAACGCACTTTCTAATTCAATGCCTAGTTTTTCTTTCAATAGTCTTCGATACGCATTATCACTGAATGAATCACCTTCTGGCAGTTTAGAGTTGGGCGCAGTCTGCTGTCCAACAGTCATAATGATATCCCCATCAGCATTTGTTGCTGTTTCTTCAGTTTGATCTCCTCCACACGCAGCCAGTACGAATGGTGTTACAGCCAAAAGAGAAAGCAATACTTTGTTTTTTATTTTTTTCATTTTTTCCCCTCCAATACTTGATATACACAGTATACGAAATCGCTTTCAAAAAATATATGAAACAATTTCCACTATTAAGGTAAAATTTCCACTTTGTAAACCGTTTTCAAAAATATGTTATTGGTAAATAAATGTATTTAGATTATACTTTGGTTGTTCAACGTTATTATTTTAGGAGGGTTTATTATGTTCAAGGTTTTAATCGTTGATGATCATCTTGATCAGCGGGAACTTATTAATTATTTGATGGAAAAGCATAGAATTTCATGGCAAGTTCATGAAGCATCAAATGGAAAAGAAGCTTTAGCAGTTTTTTCTAAACATAAATTTGATCTACTTATTACTGATATTCAGATGCCATTTGTTTCAGGAATAGAACTTGTTGAGCAAATTCGAAAAAATGATCTCTCTATCCCCACTCTTTTTATTAGTGGATACGAAGATTTTAGCTATGCAAAAAAAGCTATAGATTTACAAGCCGTAAATTATTTGTTAAAACCTATTAATCCCAAAGAATTTCATGACCAACTTGATAAGTTGGAACAACTTATTATAAAAAATAAATTTATAGAAAAAACTCATTTATACATGGAAAAACAAGACGTTTTGATTAAAATACTTAAGGGAACCCCCATGAATAAATTATCAGAAATACAGCAAAAACTGATTTTACCCCTTCTAACTAAGATAACGTATTTATTAGTTATTGATTTTAATGAGCCCAAAACTGAAAGATTAGAACACTTTCTAAGACTTCATACAAACAATTCAATTACTTTTGTAAGAACAAGTCTCTCGCAAGTAGTTTGTTTCTTACAAGTAAAAGATCGTAAGTCAGCATTAGAAAAAAAAGAATTGATTTATAATCAAATCCAATCTGAAATTCAATCTGAGGTAACAATTGAACTATCTGAACAAATTGAAAATCAAGAGAATATCTATACTGCTTATCAACAGCTTATTGAAAAGCTAAATCAAAAATTTTATCAGAAAGAGGCAAATCCTCTGTTGCTTTTAGAGCTTCCTACTCATAATAGAGAAACTGAACAACAATTAATTAATCAATTGAAAGAAACCATTTACCATCAAGACCTGAAACGATTAAAACATATTCTTTATTCTCTATTTAATCAATTTGATAGCGCTTCAATTGAATCTCCAAGTATAGTTCGTTTTTTCTTTGGAAACCTTTACCGCATTTTAGTAGAAGTTTCTGAAATAAATCCGGCAGAACTTAGAAGTGATATTAAAGTTATTTTAGAATCACAAGAATTCAAACAAATTCCTATTTCTTTTGAGCATCTATTATCTCAAATTAATCTACGCTTTATTAACTTGAATGACACAACCAACTATTATATTAGAGAAACCAAAAATTATATGATGAACCACTATCAAGAAGAATTAAGTCTAGATACTCTAGCAAAGAACGTTCATCTTGCTCCAAAATATTTAAGTAAACTATTTAAAAGCGAAGAGAACGTTGGTATTAATCAATTCCTTAACGAAATTCGTATAGAAAAAGCCAAAGAATTATTACTTTCTTTCAACTATAGAGTGAGTGACATAGGCCGGTTAATAGGTTTCAATAGTCAGTCTTATTTTATAAAAAGTTTTCAGAAATATACTGGAATGACTCCCGATCGTTTCCGTAAAACAAAGGGGGGCCTTGATGAGTTTGAATAAAATCAAATTAATTTTTCAGCGATTTTCTTTCCAAAAAAAAATTGTTGCTATCTCCTTTATATCAGGCATTTTTCCTATAGTTATTTTAACAATTTTTAGTATCGCTATTATACAACATTTTATATTATCTCAAGAAAAATCAAATAATGAAGATAATTTGACCTCTGTCTACCAGCAAATTGACCTACGTTTAAAAACTTATGAAGACGCACTTTCATTTTTATCGAGTTCAAGATTTTTGATTGATGGACTCTCTATCGAATCACCTAGTAACTTTGAACAATATGATTTGTATATGAACACACTAGTTCCTTTATTTAGTAGTATCCATTCACAACAAGACATGCTATCTAATATTACTTTATACACAACTATTGATTTATTTGATCATGGAAACTATGTTAAAAAAATTGCTACTGATGACATTACAACTAATTTCAAACTAAACAATCACTAGTGTTGCATAAATATAGTCAGAATATTCTGAATTATTATTTTCTTGAAAAAAGTAAAAAAAATCGAATGCTTACGCAAAGGATGACTATTTCCAGAAAATTTTGCTTATTTAGCTGATTCC
>NZ_JBGQQS010000017.1:0-50505 GCF_045528365.1 Desemzia sp. FAM 23988 | reverse complement strand
TTTTCATCTTATATAGCACAAAAACAGAACAAAAAAGGCAAATCAACGTATAATTGTTTGGAAAAATGGAATAATTTCTCTTTGAACTTTTAAAAAAAATTTTTACCGAGAAAATATTGACACTAACTCAATTAGATCCAGATTTGAGTAATTTAGGAGACTCGGTTACAGTTATAGATAAAGAATTATCATTTAATAAAAGAGAATTCTTGACTTCTGATGGTGAACTCTCAGATAAATCAACTCAAAAAACTATTACTTATGTAAATGGCACTAAATATTTCACTATTTCTTTTATGCGTAATGAAGAAAATATCACCAATGATTTTCAAGGATCAGATTGGTTATATTTCAGTCAAGATGACGTTTATTGTGTTCCACTTATTATGACTTACAAAAATATAATTATATTAACAACTCTTCAAGATACAGCTGTACCCGTTGATTACAGGGAAGCTATTGATCTAAGTATATTGATAGTAGAAAAACTTGAAAATATAGAACAGTTTTAAATCGACGATTAGTAACATATAACTAAGGGAGGTAGTGAAATGTTTTATTATATCTTGCTGGTTATTTTCATAATAGATTTTTCGTGTAGAATCATGAGTTTGATACGCGTACTTCAGGGGAACTTTTCTTCTTGGTTTGTGAAAGGGTGGACGCCCTTAAGTGAAAACTATAATTTAGTTAACATTCCTGATCAGAAAATGATAAAAATAAAAGTTGTGCTGAGCGCAGGTATAGTTCTAAGTACAATTGCTGTTTCACTGTTGATGATCTCTTTGCCCACTTCTGCATTAGGTTATACCATTGTCCTTACTTTAATCCATTTAGTACCTGGAAGGTTAATTAAAAACATCCTAAATAAATTGCACGCTCAATAATGTTTAGGCTTTGACAAATTGGTGGAATACAATCCAATTAAAAAGGAGAGACAATGATGGAAGAAGAACTGATTGAGGTTTCCATAGTATACAAAGACAATTTTAGGGAGACGTACAAAATAAATCGTGAAGAATTTAGAATTGCTAATAAAGAAGTTAGAGATGAGAAGCTTCTTGAGTTTCACATAGGGGAAAGAATTTTTGTCAAAAATGAGGTTGCTCTGGTCGGAACTGATAACTGCACGATTCAATTTTTTTGATGCAACAGACCTAATTATTAGTAATGGAGTCATCAACTTTCAACGTCAAATACATGTATTCAAGAGGCTGAGCTTAAATATATAGCAAGAAAGGTCGTTATATGAATGAACAACGGTGAGAAGTATCATCAACATTTTGGAGTCTACGGAGTGAATTTAAAAGAAGATAAACTCTTATGTATTCAAAAAAATGCAGGACCATATCAGAATCGATACGACTTGCCAGGAGGAAGTCAAGAGGATGGTGAAGGATTAACGGAGACCTTGATCAGAGAAGTCCTAGAAGAAACTGGCCATCGAGTGTCTGAATATAAAAACTGCAGAGTCTATGATAGTTTTGTAAAAAGTGAAGCTGACCATACAGTCCATCATATTTTTATTCTTTATGATGTTGAATTGTTTGAGGATGAAGAAGCTATTCCTGAAACAGTAGCAGATGGAAAAAATGACTCTGATGGTATTGACTGGGTCGCGGTGAAAGAATTGAACATCAATAATCCGTCACCTCTAATATTAAAAATATTAGAAGAGATGAATAAAAGCAAAAATGTGTTAGAAAAAACGTCCTTTTTATCATGGGAAGTAAAAGAAGCTTTGTATACAAAAGGAGAAAAATAATATAAAAACGTTTTCTAAATCATTTATGTTACGATAAAAAGGAGCCTAAAGAGTAAGGAGGTATTGGATGAGTAGAAGAGTATTTTGGATGATAGCTATCGGATATTCCGCAGTTGTTTTTGTCCTCCATAATGTACTAGAAACAACCATTGGCGCATTTTTGATGCAAATCAGTTCCTTTGCTTTATTTTTTGGAATCTTTTGGTTTTTGTACCGTATCATAAAGTTTTCAATCCAACAATTTATGTACAATCGTAAATAAAAAAGGTTGTTTTTAAAATCATCGGAGGCTGTTTATGGCAAATTACATAGTAACTATAGTTCTTAGCGTTGTTATTGCAACTAAAATAATGGCACTTATTCAATTTTTAATGAAAAAAAGATCTTCAAAGATTCTGCATTTTTGGATTCCTACAGATAAACTTGAAGTTTTACGGGATGTTTCAAAAGAAAACCAGCAAAAAATGACAATAATAATCTGTCTAAGTCTTATGCTAGATATCGGAATTGTAACAGTAATGATAATCACCTTACCCAAAGATGAATCTACCCTAACTTTACTTTTATCTATAGGTTTCTATTTAAATAGCGTATTTCTTGAAAAATATACTCAATCTATTGCAGAAAGCGGTAGAGTTTAAACTTATGGATTTTAAAACTGTTCTGCAAATACACTAGCAATAAAGAGCACTCAAACACAAAAAGTCAAGCTTGCCATATGCCTGTACAAGTAAACAAAAGGAAATCAACAACGGACGATTAGGATTTAAATATAATTACGCCAGGTTTTAAACTAAAATATAGGAATGAGGATGTATATGAAAAAAACGACTTTTTATGGTTTATTTATGTTTGTTCCAGCAATTTTTATGATCGGTTACCGATACTTTTTAACTGTGGCAGAGCAAGCTTTTTTACGAGGTGAGCTTATTTCAGAAATATGGGCTCAGGTGCTTTATATATTGTTGCCGACATTTCTAATCATAATACTGGTGTCTATGGCTTTATATTCAACAAAGTTTATGAAAGAAATGAATTTTCGTTTGATTGCTTTAGTTTGTTTCGCAGCCTATTTGGCATTATCTATCTCTCAGCTATTTTCAACTGTCCTTATAGAACGTGTTCCTGGAATAACTTATCTATTACAAGATTTCCCTAAATATGCAGGGTTTTATGGTGGAATTCTCATATATTCTATATTTCACAAAAAATAAGGCTGACTAGAGATACTTAATTTATTTTCAACAGTTTACTAGTTATATGGAGGGATTAATTTGACAAAAGAAGTAACGTATTTTGAAGTATGGAACGAGGAAAATTTACTGGAAGGATTTCAACGTAAAGAGGAATACATATTGATTCAAGGTGAATACAATCATGAAGTGAAAAAACTAACGGAGACCAAATTATCTGATGAGGAATTATTGGGAGTTGAACTAGGTTCTTCAGGACTGGTTTATGTATTTTCAGAACTAGTTTATAAAGTGTTGAATGCATTCAGCGATGAACCAAAAACAAAGAAAAAACTAGAAGATGCCATCAGACAGTATAATGTAAAATTAGATGAAGAGAAAAGAATCGTTCTGTACTTGAGACAGCTTGACTACTAAAAATCCGCTTTCTAATGGGGTTGGAACTTTCTCACTGACCAAATCTTTCATTTGCTCAGTCCTATATGGTAAGTGAGAATGGTTTATGAACTATATCTGTTCTCTTTGTCGGTAAATATGGTAGTTGAGAGTCATTTTACTACCATATCTACTTGGCGCGGAATGGGATATGTCAGGTGACACCTTTGTTAAGTTTGTCTAAAGCTAATATCGTCAGGTATTCTTTTTATTCACCATGAGAATGCAGAAACTATCCGTTGAAACAAAAATTATAAAAAAACGTATTGACTTTAGGCCACATCTACTTTATATTCAATTAAAGATAAAACGAATCTGTAATTAAAAGGAAGAGCAGTATGAAATATTCAAAAGCGACAAATTATGCTTTACATTCTATGGTTCATTTGGCAATGGAATCTACCAACGAAGCAGTCAGGGTAGAAGACTTAGCTAAACGCCAAAAATTATCGCCTACTTATTTGTCAAAAATACTGACAAAATTATCAAAAGCTGGTTTGATTACATCAACTCCCGGAGTAAAAGGCGGCTATCGTTTATTGCGTTCGCCAGAAGAATGTACGTTTCTTGATATCATTCAAGCGATAGAAGGATATGAATCATTACTGAACTGTACGATGTCTCATGATGGTAAGTGGAATAGAGAATGTTTGATCGAGCGTGCAGTAGCAGATGCAGAAGATAAGATGAAAGATGAACTTGCACGTAAGACAATTGCGGATATTTTGAATCAAAGGTAAAATAAAATTAGTGATTAGCTAATTTTTATTTTAATTATAGATATTAAAGGTCTGTAATAGAATTTATAGGAGGAGAAAAGATGATGGATGTTGTTGTAATCGGTGGAGGACCAGCAGGCATGAGTGCTGCTTTAGTAGCCGGAAGAGGGAAAAAACAAGTGCTTCTGATTGATGAAGAAAAACCAAGAAATGCTGTAACGCATGAAACCCATGCTTTTTTAACGAGAGATAATATTAAGCCAGAAGATTTCAGAGCAAAAGGAAGAAGAGATTTACTGCAATATCCAACCATTTCGATCAAAAAAGGCAAAATTCTATCCATTAAAAAAACGCTGAAAGACTCTTTTGAATTGACTACCGAGTCAGGAGAAACCTTCCACACTAAAAATATCGTTTTAGCTACAGGCGTGAAAGAGACGCTTCCAAATGTGAAAGGAATTGAAAACTATTATGGAAGCAGTATTTTCTCTTGCCCTTTCTGTGATGGTTGGGAAATGAAAGACAAACCTCTGGTACTCATAGCAGAATCCATTCAGGCTCTCCATGTTACTAAATTATTGAAAAATTGGACAGATGATTTGATTGTGGCGACTAACGGAAAGACCGTTTTTGATGGTGAGCAGAAGAAAGTTCTGGAAATAAATCATATTCGTCTGATAGAAGAAAGAATTGTTGAACTAATAGGTACAAGTGGGGAACTTCAGGGCGTTGTTTTCGAAAGCGGAGAAGAAATCAATAGATCAGGTGGCTTCTGTACTACAGTATTGGATAATAAACTTCCATTCATTGAACAATTAGGCATCGAGGTCAATGAAGCAGGGTTTATTATGACGGATATCATGGGTCATACGAACATAAAAGGCATCTATGCCGCAGGAGAAATAACCGGTCCTTCTCAATTGATTGTTTCTGCCAGTCAAGGTCATATGGCAGGTGCAGGGATCATAGCCGACTCTAGTGAGGCCACATTTCAAGGAATATAAAAGGATTCAAAAAAAGAACGGAGTGAAAGTAATCGGACATATAAATCAATTCAATCAGTTAGCAGCAAAATACGACACAACAAAAAATAAGGATATGGCAAAACGTTCTACTGAAGCTATACGCAATTTGTTAGACAAAAACCACACAAAGACAGCGATAGATTTTGGTTGCGGTACAGGAAATGTGGGTCTAGACTTGTTAGAAGATTTTGAATCTATGTTGTTTGTAGATGCATCTCCAGCAATGATCGAACAGGTCGAGAAGAAATTAGCAGATATAGACACTAAAAAAGCATCTGTACTTTGTCTGGATATTGAAAAAGATGATCAACTTCTCTATAAGGCGGATACCATCATACTTTCTCTAGTATTGCATCATATTTCAGACAGCCATAAACTACTCTCTAAACTTTATGAGGCCTTAAACAAAGATGGACAATTGCTGATTATTGAAATGGAAAAACCAAAAAAAGTTTCAAGCGGCCATGGACATGGAATGGACAGCTCAGCATTAACAGCTGCTTTATCAGAAATAGGCTACCAGCATATCCAGTCAAACATTTTCTATGATGCAAAAAAAGAGAACGCTGGACAAGAAGCATCCAGATTTATTCTAAGTGCTAGAAAAAAATAATATAGAATCCATTATTAAATAGAATAGTCTAAAACATGTTTCCTAAAAGAATTGATTCTTTAGAAAACATGTTTTTTTGTTAATATAATTTTTAAAAGTAATCGGGCTAAACTAGAAGTATTAAGCTATAGATGTAATCAGAAAGGAACTCACTATTTAAGTGTTAAAATTTAACTGCATTCAGATTGAACTTGCCAATATACTTACAGGCTCCAATAATTTCGTTTCCTGTTTTTTACTTTGAACTGTCTTTGTTCTTTATTGTTTAGCGAACTAAAAAAATGCTTTCTAATTGGACAGTAACTCTCTCAATTCACCTCTCACTGACCAAAACTTTCAATTACTCTGCCCTATATGGTAGTTGAGAATGGTTTATGAACTATATCTGTTCTCTTTGTCGGTAGATATGGTGGTTGAGAGTCATTTTACTACCATATCTACTTGGTTTGGAATGGGATATGTCAGGTGACACCTCTGTTAAGTTTGTATAAAGCTAATATTGTTAGGTATTACTTTTTATTCACTATGAGAATGCAGAAACTATCCGTTGAAACAAAAAAATAATAAAAAAAGAGTCGGTTTTTCTACTGTTGTTAGTGGAAAACTCGACTCTTTATTGTTTAATGCTCGTTTTCTTTAAAATGCATCACTATAACATAAACTCCTAATAAGAATAAAATGATAGCATACAAGTAAAATGAAGCTTTAAATCCTAAAGAAAAAGTTGCTTCCAAACCATAAAGATAAATGTGCATCCAAAAAGCACTACAAATAACGTTTTCACCACTTAAAAATTTCATCTGCTGCCTCCTTAGTGAAATGTTATTACATTTGATTTTTTATACCTTATGTTATTAATGAAAAATAGAGTTTTAGAAAAATAATCTATACTGAGACAAGTCTTTTTATGTACAAATCTAATAATAGAATGCGTATCAATAGTTTTTTCATGATTATCTTGTTATCCTTAATATTGTAATCAATAAACCTAATAGGAGATGACTTTTGATGGAAAACTCACATTTAATAGATCCACGTAAGAAGTATTATGCAGAGAAGTTTCCGGAACAAGAACAAAATACTCCGGCATTACAAAGCAAAATGGAACCTAGACCCGATTGCGGTGAAGAATCGTATAAAGGTTATAACCGTCTGGAAGGGCGTAACGCTTTAATTACAGGTGGCGACTCAGGTATGGGACGAGCAGCTGCGATAGCCTATGCGCGAGAAGGTGCTAATGTAGCTATCCATTTTTTCCCAGGCGAAGAAGAGGATGCTAACGAAGTAAAAGAATTGATTGAAAAGGAAGGCAGAAAAGCATTGTTGCTGCCTTATGATTTGCGTGAAGATGGTGCAGCGACTGAAATCGTTGAAAAAGCAATTGAAGCTTTTGGTGCATTAGACATTCTAGTATTAAATGCTGCACAGCAAATTGCTCGACCTTCTTTAAGTGATTTGCCGATGAAACAAGTACACAATACTTTCAAAGTAAACATTATTAGTATGTTCGAAACAGTTAAAGCTGCAGAAGAACATTTGAAACCAGGCAGTGCGATCATAACCACAACATCTGTTCAATCTTTTAATCCAAGCGAACCCTTAATGGATTATGCAGCTACAAAAGGAGCCATAAGCAACTTTACGGTATCCTTATCATCTTACTTTGCATCAAAAGGCGTGCGTGTCAATGGTATAGCACCAGGTCCAATTTGGACACCACTTCAATTGGATAATGGAAAACTAGATGGTCAAATCACTGAATTTGGGCAAAATAGTCCACTTGGACGTGCTGGACAGCCTGTTGAATTAGCTGCAGTTTATGTTTTGCTAGCATCAGATGAAGGAAGTTATATCACCGGGCAGATTTATGGTGTCACAGGCGGACAACCAATCGATTTATAAATTAGAATAGTATTATTAGAAGTCCGAAATTTAAATGTTTCGGGTTTTTTTTTGTGTGCGAAAAAATAGATAATGTGGCGTTAAGCGTTAGCTGAAAACTTAAATTCATTTTATAGATAAGTATAGAAAATGGTCTTCAATAAGAGTAAAATAAAGGTAGATATTTTTTAGAACAAAACGGATGATAGTTGATAAATGGAAACTTCAAAAATGACTATAAAACAACCATTCAAACAGTGCTAAATTTCTTTGCACTCAATATTCTTTTTAATCCTAATGCAAATACGGTTACGCTTTTATTGAGTAAATGAACTTGTTCATTTCTACATGAAATCATATTTATTTGCTTTAAGAACACTCCTTTTACATAACTTTTTTGTGCAAAAACTACTGAAGAGAGAAGAGGATTTTAGTGGAAAACAAGGTAACCAGTTTCGTATTACGTGTATTGTTAATGGCAGTTTTTTATTTTTTAGCGTATGAATATTGGCTGGATAAATCTTTGGAAGACACTACTCACATTATTATAACTTCTACAATAGCGGTGCTGCTTATAAGAGCGTGGGAGTTTTTCAAAAAAAGACGTTCTGTTTCTAACTCAACCCAAAAAAGGAGGTCTAAGTCTAGATGAAATCTACTAAACGATATGTTAGTCTACGAATTGCAATAGTTGTTGCAGTTTTATTCTTAATTGCTCTTTATTTTATGAACATGATAACTTTTGCCACTTGCCAAGTTTCAGTCTATGTATTGTTAGCAGGAAACTTTGCTTTGATTGCTTTGCGATACCGGAATAGTTCGGTTCAAAGAGCTAAAATAGCTGTTTGGCTCAATAGTGTAATGTCCGTTGTTCTATTGGGAACTGCTTTCTACTGGGCTTTTTTTGTTTTCTAAAATAATACTTAGAACACTATACTTACTTTAAGTAGGTTTTTAGTGATATACTCGAACAGAAAATAAAGCATAGGAGGCTATAAACAGTATGAATAAAAAGTACGAAAAATTATTTGAACCATTTACATTTTCTTCAGGAGCAACGATTGATAATCGTATCATCTTGCCGCCGATGACAACAAATTCAGCATTTGAGAATGGGATGGTCACTACTGATGAACACCTCTATTACAAGCGCCGATCAGCTGGTCTGGGAGCTGTTATTACATCTTGCGCACAGGTAAGAGAAGACGGTAAGTTTGCTGGATCATTAAGCGCGGCGTCAGATAATCGCATTGAAAGTTTGTCCAAATTAGCCAAAACGATTCAAAGTACCGGTACAAAAGCAATCTTGCAAATTTTCCACGTCGGCAGAATGGGATCTGCAGATACTCTTAGGGGAATTCAACCGGTAAGCGCCAGTGCTGTTCCAGCTCTTCGAGATAACGCAGAAATACCAAGAGAATTACCTGATTACGAAGTGCGTGAGCTTATTGAAGCTTTTGGTGAAGCAACAAGAAGAGCCATTCAAGCCGGATTTGACGGAGTAGAGATTCATGGCGCCAATACGTACTTGATTCAACAATTTTTCTCTCCTCATTCCAATAGAAGAGACGATCATTGGGGCAGCACGCTTGAGAAACGAATGAACTTTCCGTTGGCTGTTGTCAAAGCTGCTAAAGATGCGATTGACAAATACGCAGACAAACCATTCATTTTTGGTTACCGCATTTCTCCGGAAGAAATGGAAGAACCAGGGATCACTTTGGATGACACGTTAGCTTTGATGAATCAATTGAAAACAACTGGTCTGGATTACATTCATATCTCTTTAGGAAGTGTCGCTCAAACGTCTATGCGCGATAAAGAAAACAGCACACCTATAATTGACATCATCACTGAAAAATTCGGCACTGATATTCCGCTTATCGGTGTAGGACAAGTAGTCACACCGGATGATGCAGTCAAAGCTATGGAAGAGCATCATCTTCCATTCGTAGCGATTGGTCGAGAGTTGATTGTAGAACCTGATTGGGTCGAGAAAGTAAAAACTGGAAAAGAAGATACCATCCGTACAGAGATTCATTCGGAAGATAGAGCAGACCTAGCTTTACCGGATGCTATGTGGGAATATGTAGCGTCAAGACCAGGTTGGTTGCCGATTGTAAAATAGACTAATGATTTGAATTGACAGGTTTGAGGTTGGTATTTTACCAAATTTAAACCTGTCGTTTTTTTGTTTTGTGAGATGGCAAAACTTTTTAGCAGTTTCCGTTAAAAAGTTTTGATAAAGGTTCTATATTAAGATTTGAATAAAGTGCTTTTTTTGGTATAATATATTTAAACTAAACGATATAAGAAATGGGGCAATTTGAATGTTAAAAACTTTAGATGTGAAAACAAAGTCCATTACAGAAGCCAAAAAAGAATTCTCAAAAATTGTGAAAGAAACAAATGAATCAGGAGAACCAACTTTTATTTTCAACCATAACAAACCTGAAGCAGTAATTCTAAGTAATGATGTATATGAAAAACTAGTTAGAAATTATAGAGAATTGGAAAATAAATTGTTCTATAGTCAGTTGCAAGAACGAGTTTACAAAGGACCGGGTAACCTTATCTCTGCTGAAAAGGTTCTTGAGACAGAGCAGGAATTAAACGCTTTTGCTTCTCTATCTGATGAGGAGTTATTTGACTAATGGCTCAAGTATACTTTTGGGAAGAGGCAGAAAAAGACTATAAGAAATTAGATGGTATGTTAAAACAATGGGTAAATGAAGCTGTAGAACGTTTAGAAGATAGAGGTTCAGAGATTGGCAAAGTACTTGGAAATATAAACTATGCAAAATTAGCAGGGTTTAAAGAATTAAAAAATCAAAAATTAGGCATTCGCCTTATTTTTAAACCTTCAGTAAATGGACAAATAGAAATTATTGAGATTGTCACGATTGGAAAAAGAGATGAAGAAAAAGTTTTTGTTATTGCTGAGAAGAGAAGGATAAAAAGACAATAATTTTAACTAAAAACTGACTTTAAAATACTACAAACCCTCACGCTTATTTAAGATAAGAGTGAGGGTTTGTAGATTGTACAAGTATGTTTTCACTTATTGTAACACTATTTAAAAATCATAACTTTTTTGGGTTATCCAACGCACAAGGAAATTGTTTTATTTTTAAATTTTAAATTAAAAAGTTTATTTAGCAAGATCTTTTTTGTTTAAAAAGCTGCACTTATCTAAGTAATTTCACTAAAAAACTGCTATACTAAAAAAGAACGTAAGTCTGAATGAGGAGCAATTACATGTTAACATTTGAAGAAAAAAAGGCTATTTTTGATAGCTACCCTGAATTGACAGCAACACCCGTATCAATGAATCGTGTGAATTACCATTACGAAGAAAGTGCTGTTGCTAAAACAATGGTGGTTCGTTTCTTGCATCCGAATGGAAATGCCTTGATTTATGCAGGTTATTTGCCTAAAGAAGAAATCGGCAAAGAAGGCTATATTTCTGTTTTAGAAGCTTCTGAAGAAGAAATTAGAGACTTAATAGACAAAGCCCTTGAATATTTGAACAAAAAAGAAAATGGTTATGCAGTTGGCTACCAAGAACTTTGGATGGATCAGTACGGTGAAAAACTGATTTTACAATATGATCATCCAATGTGGGCTGTGTTAGTGGAAAATGGCCAAATTGAAGGAGTATTCAAGTCTAAAGAAGCTGCTGAAGGCTATTTGATGGACGAAGGATTCTTAGAAGATTAATTATAGAAATGTACGTGGAGGAAAGTTGTTAATATGGATGAAAAAAATTTGTCGCTTCGCTTAGAACGAGTAGCAAACTATATCAGAAAAAATGACCGCTTAGCAGATATTGGATCGGATCACGCTTATTTGCCAAGTGCTTTAGTATTAAACGGTATGATTGAATACGCGATTGCTGGAGAAGTAGTGGATGGTCCTTATCAATCTGCTAAATCACATGTAGCTGAATTAGGTTTTGAAAAACAAATCGACGTTCGTTTTGGAGATGGCCTTGATGTAGTGGATTTGAAAGATAACATCTCAGCGATTTCTATTTGCGGAATGGGCGGCAGTTTGATTGCGTCTATTTTAGATAAAGGTTTTAACGCCGATAAGTTGAGCGGTCAAGAACGGTTGTTGCTGCAGCCGAATGTTGGAGAATACACGTTGCGCAAATGGCTGGTCGAGCACGATTACCAAATCGTTGCTGAAGACCTATTGGAAGAAAACCATAAAATGTATGAAATCATGATTGCAGAAAAAAGCGATCAACCTGTTGAAGCCACTGAAGCTGATTTGCAATATGGTTTCTTGTTGAAAAATGATCCTACGCCAATGTTTAGAAAAAAATGGCAAGTGGAGCTGAAGAAATACAAGTACATCCAAGCCAGCTTAGAACAATCAAAATCAGACCAAACAGAAAAACTCAAAACTGTGAAAGAGACAATTCAACAAATAGAGGAGTTGTTAGAGAAATGAGTATAACTGGAAGAGAACTGGTACAAAAATTTGAAGCTTTCGCGCCGCCGTTTTTAGCAGAGGAAGGCGACCCAATTGGGTTAGCTGTAGGGACATTAGACAGACCCATTTCTAAAATCATGACCACACTGGATGTGCGTCCGGAAGTCGTCCAAGAAGCGATTGAAAAACACGTCGATTTTATTTTTGCGCATCATCCGCCAATTTTTCGTCCGTTGAAAAACTTGGCCAGTGACAGTCCGCAAAACCAAATGTTCCATGATTTGATTAAACACGACATTACCGTTTATGCTGCTCATACGAATCTGGACATTACAGAAAACGGCATGAACGATTGGTTGGCTGAAGCTGTGGGAATCGAAGACACAGAAATCCTGACTGAAACCCAACGCATTTATTACAAAAAACTAGCTGTTATGGTGCCGCCTGAAAATGCGTCTGAAGTCAGAGAAGCCTTAACTTCAGTTGGCGCAGGACAAATTGGAACCAATTATGTGAAGTGTAGTTACACTCTTGCAGGGACAGGTCGTTTTACACCGGTCAAAGGAGCAGACCCGGCCATTGGTGAAGTAGGCGAAGAAGAGCAGCTGACAGAAGTCAAAGTGGAAGTGGTCGTACCAAACCGCCTTGTAGATAAAGTAATCCAAGCTTTGATTAAAGCTCATCCTTATGAAGAACCGGCTTTTGATGTGTATACCATTGAAAGTCTGCACGATAACTATGGTTTGGGCCGAGTAGGAAACTTAGTTCAGCCGATGACCGTAAAAGAGTTTGCTCAAAAAGTCAAAGAGGTTTTTAACGTTTCTGGGTTGCGCTACATTACACCGGATGACACTAAACTCGTGAAACGAGTGGCGATTTGCGGTGGCGATGGGGGCAAGTTTTACTCAGATGCGCTTAAAAAGCAAGCCGATGTGTACATTACTGGAGATGTTTACTATCATGTTGGACACGATATGTTGGCAGATGGTCTTTCAGTAATCGATCCAGGCCACCACATCGAAGAAATTTGTAAAACGAAACTAGAAGAGTTATTTACGGAGTGGAAAGCGGAAGAAAACTGGGACGTGGAGATTCTTTCGTCTGCATTAAATACGGATCCTTATCAATTTCTATAAATTCGCTCTTGCGCAATCCTTATAAGTTGCGAGATAATAAAAAACAAGCAACAACTCACCATTTTAAAATCGGAAGGAAGTTTAAGTCACATGTATGAAAATTTAATCCCGCGTTTTATTCGCTATGTCAAAATAGAAACACGTTCAGATGAAAACAGCACGACGATTCCAAGTACACAAACACAAGTAGAGTTTGCTAAAACTTTGATGGAAGAACTGAAAGAAATTGGATTGGCTGATGTGTCTTACAATACCAATAATGGCTTTGTTACGGCGACAGTACCAAGTAATACCGACAAAGAAGTCCCAACGATTGGATTTATTGCACACATGGATACTGCTGATTTTAATGCTGAAAACGTTGCTCCTCAATTCCATGAAAACTATAATGGAGAAGCTATTGTCTTGAACGAAGCGGAAAACATCATTCTTTCTCCAGAAGACTTTCCAAATTTAAAAAATTACGTTGGTCAAACATTGATTACAACTGATGGAACGACTTTGCTAGGCTCTGATGACAAATCAGGGATTGCTGAGATCGTGACAGCGATGGAAATTTTAGTCAATGATGATTCGATCAAACATGGGAAAATCCGTGTTGGTTTTGGTCCAGATGAAGAAATCGGGATCGGTGCAGATCGATTTGATGTAGAAGAATTTGCTGCTGATTATGCTTATACATTGGATGGGGGACCTGTTGGTGAATTGGAATATGAAAGTTTCAATGCGGCTTCCGCTATTGTTACTATCCAAGGAAAAAACGTGCACCCAGGAACGGCTAAAGGGAAAATGGTCAATGCCATTAAATTAGCCATGACTTTTGATGCTCAATTGCCTCAAGATGAAGTACCTGAAAAAACGGAAGGCAGAGAAGGCTTTTATCACTTATCTGGCATTGCCGGAACAGAAGAAAATGCTCAATTGTCTTACATCATCCGTGATCACGACAAAGAAAAATTTGAAGCACGCAAAGCTGCTGTTCAAAAAGTGGCGGACGATATGAATGCTTCTTTAGACAGTGATCGTGTACAAGTTGTCTTGAAAGATCAATATTACAATATGGGTGAAATCATTGAAAAGGATATGCGACCGATTGACATTGCTCAAGAAGCCATGGAATCGTTAGGTATCAAACCAATCATTGAACCAATCCGTGGTGGTACAGATGGGTCGAAAATTTCTTTCATGGGTCTTCCAACACCGAACATTTTTGCTGGTGGAGAAAACTTCCATGGCCGTTATGAATTTGTTGCCGTTGAAAGTATGCAAAAAGCGACAGATGTCATTGTTGCTATCGCTAAATTGAACGCTTCTAAAGGAGAATAGAGCATGTGGTTGATGCTTTATTTTCTCTTGGTCAATATTCTGTTGTTCATTATGATGGGTGTAGATAAGAAAAAGGCTGTTCAGCACAAATGGCGCATTCCAGAGAAGAATTTGCTGTTTCTTGGGTTGGTTGGTGGAGGGATCGGTGGTCTCTTGGGTATGAAAATATACCGTCATAAAACCAGAGAATTCAAATTCAAAGTGGTCTATGCTTTGGGAACGTGTGTGTTGATAGCAGGATTAGCAGCAGCGAACTTAATGTAACCGGAAAAAGCAGACGAGTTCTGCTTTTTTTGTCTTTAAATGAGAGAAGTTAGGAGGTGTATGTTAAAATAGGTAACAGAATAGTCTAGCAAAAGGCGGTGACGTAAGTGAGTTTACAGTTTATTTTAGGAAGAGCCAATACAGATAAAAGAGATATCATGTTGAATGAAATCTCAGACATTTTACAAGAAAATAGAAAGACACCAGTGTTTTATTTGGTGCCGGAACACATCAAGTTCGATGCCGAAATGACGGTATTGAAAGAACTGGGTGAAAGAGAACCGTTCAACCAGCAAGAACTTCTTGGTATGATGCACGTTCAAGTCTTCAGTTTCAGTCGTTTAGCATGGTACTTTTTACAAGACACGGATTTATATGTCAAGCCACAGTTGACTCAAACCGGTCTATCTATGTTGATTCGGAAGTTGTTATTGCAATATGAGGATGAACTCACTATTTATCGTGGTGAAGTTCGTAAAAATGGATTTGTGCAAAAATTGAGTGATCTCTTTTTTGAATTGCGCAGCGGTCGTATTGCTGAACAAGACTTAGTGCAAATGATTCAGAATTTAGGCGACACACCTAAGGAAGCCGATTTTAAATTAAAACTGCAAGATATCTCGCTCATCTATAGAGCATTTGGGGAAGCAGTGAAAGGGAAGTACATCGAAACCGAAGATGTGATCACTGCTTTAATCGAAAAGATTCAAGGTATGGATCTATCAGATGCTTATATTTATGTCGAGGGATTTTATCAGTTTACTGCTCAAGAGCAGGACTTGATTCTGACATTGATGCAACATACGAAAAAAGTAACTTTGGCGTTGACGTTGGATAAAGCCTATCCTACTGAAAAGCCTGATTTAACGAATTTATTCCGAGTAACTGGGACTACCTACTACAAGCTGTATCAATTGGCACGTCTCAATCAAGTAAAAGTCCAACTCGATCAAGTGATCACTGAGAAAGACAGTCATTACTGTGAAGAATTGAATCAGTTGGAACAGTACTGGGTGGAGAGCAACGAGCTGTCTCCGACAAACTTGCATTTGAAACAAGAGCGGATCCCGATGGACGATTGCATCGAGATTTGGGGAGCTGAAAACAAACAAGCAGAAGTCAATCATGTAGCCACAGAAATTTTGAAACTGATTGCTACTGAAAAATACCGCTACAAAGACATTTTAGTATTGGCTCGGAACCCGGAAGATTACCGAACATCGCTGCAGCCGACATTTGATAAACATCACATTGAAACGTTCTTTGATAGTGCGGAAGTGATGTCTCATCATCCGTTGAGTGAGTTGCTGGATGCACTATTTGCGATCAAAAAGAACAACTGGCGTTATGCAGATGTGATGCGTTTATTGAGAACAGAATTATTTATGCCGCCTGTTACGATGGAACTATCTGCCGATCGCATGATGCGCGTCAAACAATATATGAATCATGCAGCCAAATTTAGAGATGCCGTCGATATCACAGAAAATGTGGTCTTAGCGTATGGGTATGAAGGCTACCATTGGACGAAAAAAGATCCGTGGAAGTACACGCGATTCCAATACGACGATGCCGATTTTCAGTCTGATGCCGATGTGGTTTTTGAACAGACAGCGAATCAGGTAAAAGATTTTCTCAACCATACATTGTCGCCCTTCTTTAAACGCTTGGATAAAGCCGAAACTAGTATGGATGCTGCAAAAATCGTTTATCAGTTTTTAGAAGCCAATGGCGTTCCGGATCAATTGCTGTTTTGGCGTGATGAATTGATTCAGCAAAATGATTTGGAAATGGCTAGAAGACATGAACAGATCTGGCAGGTATTTATTCAGTTATTGGATGAGTACGTTGAAGTGTTAGGCGAAGAGGTATTTGATGAAGAAAGCTTCCGGATGATCCTGATTACTGGATTTGAGAATGCTTCTTACAGCATTGTACCGCCAAGTATCGATCAAGTGATTTTTTCTGGTTTAGCAGGAGCACGGATCGGCACAGCCAAAGTGACCTTTATTTTAGGATTGACCAATACCAATCTGCCGGTTAAAACAGAGAACAAAACGATTTTGACTGAAGAAGACCGAACGTTGATCGGCGACTTTTTAGCGACAGAAGAAAAATTCTTAAAACCTTCAGTCGAATCGCAAATGGCTGCTGAACCGTTTATTGCGTACCAAGCCTTTTTAGATTCTTCAGAAAAATTGTATTTGATGTATCCAGCCAGCAATGATTCAAAAGAAAGTCCTAAATTATCGCCCTATGTCCAGCGAATAGCCGATTATTTCGACATTTCTGTACAAGCCAAACCGGCAGACGTGACCTCCCTGATTGAATTGAAGAAAGAAGATGTATTAGCTTTTATCGGCTCGAGGGAAGCAACTATGGGGCAATTGCTGATGATTTTACGCAAAGCCCAAGATCAGCAAGCGGACTTGCATCCTTTCTGGCAAATGCTGTATCAGTATTTCAAATTGAACGAAAAGACTTCTTTGATGTTCAATCGTCTGCTGGCAAGTTTGCGCCGGAAAAACATTCCGCTACCGTTAACCGAAGAATTAGCTGAACAGTTATATGGAAAAGATTTATACATGTCGGTTTCACAACTGGAGTCGTATTATGCAGATCCATTCACGCATTTCTTGACCTATGGCTTGAAGCTTAGAGAACGAGACGTGTTTGAATTATCAGCAGCCGGCACGGGTGAATATTTCCATGAAGCATTAGATTTATTATTCAAGACATTAATCAATCGTGATCTTTCTTTTGACCAATTAGATAAAGAGGCTCTAGAAAAAATCACCAATGAAGTCCTGGAATCTTTGATCAGCAAAGGCAAATACCAAATCTTATCTGCTTCAAACCGAATGATGTACATTCGTGAGCAGCTGGCCAATACGATTCAGCGTGTGGCGTGGGCTATCGGCAACCAAAGCAGACGGACAAATATGGCCAATGCTCAAACAGAGGTTTTATTTGGACGGATCGCGGCTCAAAAAGGAATCGAAGGACATACTTTTGCGCTAGCTAATGGCGGAGAATTGCATTTAAGAGGGAAAATAGACCGGGTCGATGCTATGGAGATCAATGACAAGCATTACTTATCTGTAGTCGATTACAAATCCAGTAAACATTCCTTTAGTTTTATTGATGCTTATTATGGATTAGCGATGCAGATGTTGACGTATTTAGATATCGCTTTAGCTCATTCGGATGAATTGATTGGGAAAAAAGCTTTACCGGCTGGGGCATTTTACTTGCAAGTGCAAAATCCGTTTCTTAAAGAAGGAACATTTGTCGATGAGGACCAATATCGGGAAACGTTGTTAAAAATGTACAAAATGGATGGTTTCTTGTTGGATGACGAGGATATGTTGGATGCTCTAGATTTAACGGTTGAACCGAAGAAGAAATCATTGGTGTACCCATTTGAACAATTGGCTAAAGGGACGATGAAATCCAATAAGTTCGTCACGTTGGATGATATCGAAACCTTATTGCGTTTCAATAAAAAGAAAATCATTACTGCCGGAAACAATATCATTAAAGGCGATACCCGTTTGAGTCCGATCAAAGAGAAAAGTGCGTTTATTTCTTCGGTAAACGGACCGCTAAAAGCTGTATCGTTTTTCGATGCTGCATTGTACACCGAAAACAAATACCGTCGAATGGAAAAATTGGGTATTCCAGATATTCTGGACAGAATGAAACGTGAAGGAGATGCAGAAGAGTGAAACCATTACCATTAAAACCTGAAAACAGCCGTTTTACAGATGATCAGTGGCAGGCCGTATACGATTCAGGAACCAATTTGCTGGTGTCCGCTTCTGCAGGGTCAGGAAAAACCACCGTACTTGTAGAACGAGTGATCGAAAAAATCAAAGCCGGGACCAATGTGGATGAATTGCTGATCGTTACCTATACGGATGCTGCTGCCAGAGAAATGAAAGAACGGATCCAGTCCGCTTTACAAGAAGCTGTCACTGGCGAAAGTCTGACGGATCAAAAAAGGCATCTGGTAAAGCAGATTCCGTTGCTTTCTCAAGCGTCGATCAGTACGATCCACTCATTTTGTTTGCAAGTCATTCGCCGTTATTACTATTTGATCGATTTAGATCCAGTGTTCCGCCTGCTGACAGATGCAACTGAAATCGTTTTGCTGCAAGAAGATGTCTGGGATGATGTGAGAGAAGAATTGTATGGGGAAGCAGACAGCTTGTTTAAAACATTGACGGCAACTTATTCTAATGACCGTACCGATAGCGGGCTGCAAGACTTGGTCTTCTCTTTGTTTGAATTCTCACGGGCTAATCCGAATCCTGAATTGTGGTTGGAACATTTAGGCGATCTGTACAAAGTAGAACAGCACTCTTTTACAGAAAGCACGTTGTATCAGGATCTGCTGAAACCGCAAGTGAAAGAAATCTTAGTCGGATTAGAAGAGCAATACCGCTATGCGATCAGTATGGGAGAAAATAGTGATGAATTAATGGCTGGTAAAGAACTAGCAGAAAATGAATGCAGCCATATCACTGAATTGCTGCGCTTATTGGATGAAGGAAACGTAGATGCTGTTTACAATACCATCCAAGCTTTTGAATTTGCCAGATGGAAAGGTCCGAAAAAGAATGCGGACGATGAGGTAAAAGAAGTTGGGCAAGATATGAAAGCCATTCGTGACCAAAATAAGAAACGGTACACGACAATGAAAGACGATTACTTTGCTACGCCTCTAGAAAAACAGCTTAGCTTGATGCAGCAAACCGTACCGTTGATTCAAGAAATGGTTCGAGTAACCCAACTGTTTTCAGAAGCTTATACAGCGAAAAAAAGAGAACGCAACTTATTGGATTTCAATGACTTGGAACATTTAACACTGAATATCCTGGCTCACTTTGAAGAGGGAAAATGGACGCCAAGTGAAGCCAGCACTCATTACCGAGATAAATTCAGTGAAGTCATGGTCGATGAGTACCAAGATGTCAACCAATTACAAGAGAATATTTTGCATTGGCTGACGAAAGATGATGCAGAAAACGGCAATTTCTTTATGGTGGGAGATGTGAAACAGTCTATTTATTCTTTCCGTTTAGCAGATCCAGGCTTATTTTTAAAAAAATACGAAACGTATGGGAAGTTGCAAGATGGCGAACGGATCATCTTGGCTGATAATTTCCGTTCCCGAGGAGAAGTACTGCAATTTATCAATCTCTTGTTCATACAATTGATGGATAAATCTGTCGGACAAATGGAATACGATGAAGCCGCTAAACTGGTTCAAGGGTTTAAAGACTTCCCAGTTTCTACTGTTCATCAGCCGGAGATTCTGATCTATGAAAAAGAAACAGATGAGGATGAGGATGAGACGGAACTGGATGAATTCTCCATTGAAACTAAAACAGAAGGCGAATTGACGATGGTGGGGCAAAAAATCAAAGATTTGGTCGATGAAGAGTTTCCTATCTACGATAAGAAGAAGAAAGCATATCGTCCGATTCGCTATTCAGATATCGTGCTGTTAACACCGACGAAGAAAAATAATGCGACCATTCAGACCTTGTTTAAGCAATTGAATATTCCTTTATTAGTCAATGATACGCAGAATTATTTCCAGACAACAGAAGTTACGATCATGATGTCTTTATTGAAAATCATTGATAATCCCTATCAAGATATTCCATTGGCGAGTGTCTTGCGTTCTCCGTTAGTTGGCTTGAATGAACGAGAGTTGGCATACATTCGCATCACGAAAAAAACGGGTGATTACTACGATGCTGTGTCAAGTTTTTATCGGGAGTATCCAGGGAACAATAAAGAGACTCGTTTTACAGGCAACTTATATGAAAAAATCCGTCTATTTTTAGAACGGTTAACGAGTTGGAGAGAAATTGCGCGCAGAGAATCGATCGTCACTTTGATTTGGAGTATCTATCAAGAGACAAACTTCTTGGATTATGTAGGGGGAATGGCTTCTGGCCGTCAACGAAAAGCTAATTTGCATGCGTTGTATGAACGAGCAGCGAATTATGAGCAAACTAGTTTCAAAGGGCTGTTTCAATTTGTCCGCTTCATTGAAAAAATGCAGCAAAAAGACAAAGACTTAGCAGAGCCGACTGCTTTATCGGAAGACGAGAATGCGGTCCGGATCATGACGATTCATGCCAGTAAAGGATTGGAATTCCCCGTCGTCTTTGTATTGGACTTGACCAAGCGATTTAACTTGCAAGACACGATGAACAGTTATGTCTTCAATGAACACTTGGGTGTCGGGACAGAATTCAAAGATTTAGACAAGAGAATCCGATACACTACGTTGCCTGAAACAGCGTTGAAAGTAGAAAAGAAACGGAAATTATTGGCGGAAGAGATGCGTAAGTTGTACGTGGCCTTGACACGAGCAGAAGAAAAACTGTTCTTAGTCGGCTCGTATAAAAATGAAGAAGCAGCTTGGAAAGATTGGGGAGTTGTGAGTTCCCATCAGCAAACGGTTCTGCCGAGTGACTTGCGCTTAACAGCGAGCAGCTTGATGAAATGGATTGGTTTAGCTATCGTCCGTCATCCAGACAGTCAAAATGATTCCTTGCACATTATCGCTAAGAATGGCGAAGTACAGCAACATCCTGCGTCATTTAGTGTTCACTTTGTAACGGAAAAAGAACTGTTGGAACAAAATGAAGAATTGGAAATTGATTTTGATGCCGTAAAATGGTTAGACAAAATCGAGCAAGCTCCAACGGTTGAATTAAAAGGGCACTTGCAGCAAGATTTTAAAGAAGTGAAACGCTTGTTGGAGCATCGTTATTCTCACCAAGCCGCGACACATACGACCAGCTATCAATCAGTTTCTGAAATCAAACGGATGTTTGAAGAACCGCATGAAGGCCAGTTGGTCAAAATCGATGTCAATGAGCCGCGAAATCAAAATCGTTATACAGAAGATAAGTTGAAACGGCCAGCATTCCTGACTGAAACGACCGCTCCAACTAGTGTAGAGATCGGAACAGCAACGCATATGGTAATGCAATCGATCGATTTGCAGGAAAAACCTTCCATAGAGTCGTTGGGTCAATTGATAGCTGAGCTAGTGGAAAATGGATTGCTGCAAAAAGAAACGGCTAAGAGAATCGAAATAGAAAAAATCGTCGCTTTCTTTGAAACTTCGTTAGGGGAGCAGCTGATTAATGATGTTGCATTGGTGGAAAGAGAAAGACCATTTTCCTTGTTGATGAATGCTGCAGCTATTTTTACAGACATGGACGGCAGTGCTGAGGATAAAATCTTGATTCACGGAATCATGGACGGATATATAGAATATCCAGATAAAGTGGTGCTATTTGATTACAAAACTGATCGATTGGTCCGGTTTAAAGAACGTGCTCATGAAGAGATGATCCAGAAATACAAGGGACAATTGCTATTGTATAAAGCAGCTTTACAGTCTATTTTGAATAAACCTGTTACAGAGACCTATTTGTGTTTGTTGGATAGTGGGGAAGTTTTGGCAGTGAATTAATAGAATAATTGTATGGAAATGCAAAAAACGAGCTGGTGATTTACTTCCAGCTCGTTTTTTGTTTGTCATTTTATTAAGTGAATGGGGATGGCGCCTTATAAACGCACTGCGAAAGTCAGCTCACACGCTTTTCTCCACGTTCTTGGCTTAAGCGTCTTTTTTTCGCTCTATTCTAAGTCATAATTAACGCCTTCCGTATAGGTGTTTCCCGCATCCCATAGCAGGAATTCATTGACTCCGGCTTCTTTTAGGGCTCTGATTTGGGCTTCGACTTCGGCTGGTCCGTATTGCAGATAATTTCCCGAACCTAGGTAAGAAGCAGTGAAGTCTTGTAACCATGGACGAGATCGCGGCGGTGTTTCCAGGCTGCCTAGTACGTCATTTTCTACTTTCATGTATTCTGAAATAATGTTGTAAGGTTCTAAGTCAGGCTTGGCGATCCCAAAGTAAGGTCCCCAGTGGCTTGGATAGATCATAGAAGAAATCACATCGACATTTTCAGAAATTTTAGAGAAGTTTTGACCGATTCCAGGAGCTTCCGGAACAGTAGCAGAATACCCGAAGATATCTACGGAAACGTCGACACCATAAGGTTCCAATTCTTTCTTAGCGTATTTCACGAAATCTGTTACCGATTCAACACGTTGTTGAACGTCATCCAGATCCATTTCATCGTATCCGCCACGGGTGTATTGAAGTTCGTCTGAACGAGTTTCGAATCCTTCAGGGAATCTAACATAATCAAACTGAATTTCTTTAAAGCCCATTTTAGCAGCTTGCTTGGCGATCTCCACATTATACTCCCAAACTTCTTGAGAAAATGGATTGACAAAACTTTCTCCACGGTTGTTTTTCCATACGGATCCATCTGAATGTGTAAAGCTCAATTCTGGACGAGCTTCCGCTAAACGTGTGTCTTTAAAGACAACGATACGAGCGATAGGATAAATCTCATTTTCTTCAAAGTGAGTCATTAATGCAGCTGGATCGTTGACGTAATTTTGAGTGTTTTCTTGAACAATAGGATTATCTGACTGCATATCCATTGTCATATCTCCGAAGTCATCTTTGATATCTACGACCATAGCATTTAATTCTGTATCGTTTAAGAGGGTAGTCAAATCTGCTAAACGAGAACCACCAGCTGAGTGTCCTGTAACGTAAACTCCTTTTACACCATCTTCAGGATAAGCAATTTCCACGCCGCTATCAAAAGTAAATTGAGCAGGATAATTTTCTGGAATGGATAAAAGGTCGGCACTGTGAATGGTCAATACTTGAGTCTCAGCATTCTCTTCTGCATGTACATTTTGTGAATAGGCAGCAAGTAAGAGAGTTGCAGATAGAGGAATGGACCATTTAAATGTATTTTTTTTCATACTATTCTTCCTCGCTTTCAGGTGAAACAATTAATTTTGGATCGATCAGTGTAAACTCTTGTTCTCTCAATCCCTCAGCAATGGGCACAATGGCTTGATTGGTCCATTCACGGTCATGCATCAAAATGTTTGCGCCGTTATAAAGCAGTTCTGTATTCATCGTGATATCCAATAAGGCATCGGCATCTTGATAGTCCGGTTGAAAGTCATAGCCGAACGTCCAGTTCATTAAGGTCATACCTTCGTCAGCCACTAATTGTCTAGAAACATCGGTATTAGCCCCATGAGGTGCTCGGAAAAAGCGTGGTTTTTCACCAATGACTTCTTCGATCAATGCATTGGTTTCTAAAATTTCAGCTTTTTGTTCTTCAGTTGAGATAGTTTGTAAATTAGGGTGAGTCTGAGTATGGTTCCCAATCTCAAAACCTAAATCATGAATTTCTTTTAATGCTTCTTTTCCTTCATCTGATTCTATGTACATCCCGTTTACAAAGAATATAGCAGGAGCATCAATTTCTTTTAATTTGTGGGCCATTTCTACACTGTATTTATCAGGGGCATCATCAATAGTCAATAAAGCGATCTTTTCTTCAGAGGTTTCATCCTCGATTGGTTCAATAGCATAATTTGAGGGGTTCACTTGATATTGATACGCTACAGCTGTTTCTTCAGCGGCTTCATCGTTAGATTCCTCTGATTCAGTACTAGACTCAGTTTGACTTTCCTCAGTTGTGGATTCGGATTCAACAATAGAAGAGGAAGACTCTTCAGTCGTTTCTTCCGTAGTTTCGGTGGCACATCCTGCTAGAAGTACCGTACTAAATAAAGCAAGTGCCGTGATTCTTTTTTTCATAAAATCATCCTCCTATTTATTATTTTCAAGGGACTCTAATGCAGCAGCAGCTTCAGTACGTGAAGTTTGTAATTGAGCTAAGTTGCTGTCTAATTGAATGAAAAGATCATTTGTTGCGGTATGTTGTTCATTAAGCTGCTCGATCCCTGTCTGAAGCGTTTCATATGTAGCATCTTCTTCAACGAGAGATTGGAAATAACTTTCTTGTTCCGTCAATGTGGCGCCATATAGTTCTGTAAACTGGTCTAGTGAACCGTTTAAAGTAGTTAATGCGTCTGTAACGTTGGTAATTTCTTCTGAAGGCAAATCTTCGCTATCTAAATCCGCCAACTCATCAGATTGTCCCTTAAGATTTTCAGCAGCCTCTTTTAAGCTGTCTAGATCTGTTTGGCGTGTTTCAATGTTTTCAAAGACTGCCGCGGATCCGTCTTTTAAAGTACTTAACTCTGCATCCTCCGCTAAAGTTGTTTCAAATTCAGCTTGCAAGTCCGCTTCTTGTGAAGCAATGGCATTCAATTTTTCAATAAGGGTATTTTCTACCGTTTCAATTTCTGTGGTCACATCTACAGCTTGTGCAACCCCTGTATCACAACCAGTAAGAACGGTACTTAATCCAAGGAAACTTACGGCACCTATTATCTTTTTCATGTTTTAACTCCCTTTTTACTTGTCCTGTATGTTCACAAAAAATGAACATAATGTAATTATAACAAAACCGTTCCCATTACCCAATGAAAAAGCCTGTTTTTTAACTATTTGTACTATTTACTACTAAATAAATGGATTCACCTCCACAGTCTTTTAAAAATAAACCTGTTGCTTAACTGAAGAATCATGTAAAATAGGAATGTGTTATGATTAGAGGATAAAGTGAGGTTTAGAAATGTTTATTTATTATATCATTGCAGCCGTAATGGTCGGAGTAGACCAATGGACCAAATATTTAACTGTAGCAAATATTGATTTATACGAAACAATCGAATTTATACCTGGTTTATTATCTTGGACCTATATTCAAAATGATGGAGCGGCTTGGAGTATCTTAGAAGGCCAAATGTGGTTCTTTTATATCATTACTGCAGTTGTACTTGTAGTATTAGTGTACAATATGCAGAAATATGGAAAAGGAGACCGTTTGTTTTCTTGGTCGTTAACCTTTATTCTAGCCGGTACGATTGGAAATTTTATTGACCGTTTAAGACTGCAATACGTTGTGGATATGGTCAAATTAGAATTCATTGATTTCCCCATCTTCAACCTAGCAGACAGCTTGCTGTCGGTCGGTGTCGTCTTACTAGTCATTTACGTATTTGCAGACGAAAGAAAAGAGAAAAAGAAAAACAAACAGGTGAAATAAGAAGGAGTTTGAATGCATGACAAATGAATACGAAGTAACCATTAAAGAACAAAAGGGAAGAATCGATAAAGTATTGGCAGAGATGATTCCCAACAAAACACGTTCTGCTATCCAATTATGGATCAAAGAGGGCTATGTATTAGTGAATGACGAACCGGTCAAGACCAACTATAAAGTCCAATCAGGGGATGAAGTTAAAATCACAGAACCTGAACTGCAAGAGTTGGACGTAGTCGCACAAAATCTCCCTTTAGAGATCGTGTACCAAGATGAAGATGTGGTTGTCATCAATAAAGAGCAAGGAATGGTCGTTCACCCATCAGCTGGACATCCTGATGGAACACTAGTAAATGCCTTGCTGTATCATATCAAAGATTTATCTGGTATCAATGGCAAGATTCGTCCAGGAATCGTCCATCGCATTGATAAAGACACTTCAGGATTGCTGATGGTCGCTAAAAATGACGTAGCGCACGAAAAATTAGCCGCTCAATTGAAAGATAAAACCAGTATTCGTGAATACGTAGCCTTAGTTCATGGTGTTATCCCGCATGAAAAAGGAACGATTGATGCTCCTCTGGGACGTTCAAAAATCGATCGGAAAAAACAAGATATCGTAGATGGCGGAAGACCAGCTGTGACTCATTTTAGAGTATTGGAACGGTTTAAAGACTTTACATTAGTTTCATTGCAACTCGAAACAGGTCGTACGCACCAAATTCGTGTACACATGAAATACATTGGTTATCCGCTTGCTGGAGATCCAATCTATGGACCCAGAAAAACGTTAGAAGGAAAAGGTCAGTTTCTACACGCTAAAAAATTAGGTTTCAAACACCCTAAAACAGATGAAATGATGGTATTCGAATCTGAATTGCCAGAATTGTTCAAAGAGACACTAGACAAATTACGCAACGTATCAGAATAATCTCCGAAACGAATCGTTGAAGAGTTATTTGATGACAGAATGGAGGAAAAGAATGAGCATTCATTCAGAAGTTGAAGTGGTAGACGAAGCAGCTATGAGACGTGCTTTGACCCGTATTTCTTATGAAATTATTGAACGCAACAAAGGTATCGATAATCTGGTTTTAGTCGGCATCAAAACAAGAGGAATCTTTGTGGCTCAACGGGTCGCTGATAAGTTGAAGCAACTGGAAGGCGTCGATGTACCTGCTGGAGAGTTGGATATTTCATTGTACCGTGATGACGTTCATACAAGCAGAGACACCGATCCGGAAGTGAAAGGTTCTTCTATGCCGGTTTCGATTGAAGGCAAACAAGTGATTTTAGTAGATGATGTTCTGTATACAGGCCGAACAGTCAGAGCTGCTTTGGATGCTTTAATGGATCTAGGACGTCCAAAAAAGATCTTATTAGCTGTACTGATCGATAGAGGCCACAGAGAATTACCGATTCGTGCAGATTTTGTTGGAAAAAACATTCCTACCTCTCTAGATGAGCAAATTAAAGTTGCTGTAGAAGAAGTAGACGGTAAAGATCAGGTGTTGATCCAAAAACTCAACGCATAAGAATAGTTCACCGTGCAAAATTGCTGCACTTTCTTAAAAAGCAACGACCCCCAAATCTTAGAGGAACATCTAAGGTTTGGGGGTCGTTTGTTTATGGAAAAGTAGTCAAAGAATGCATCTAAGACCGCTAATGGAACATTTGTATCATACTTTTAGCTGATTGACCAACTCTTCATCGGGTGTGACGAATATCGTTTGTTGACCTTCATAAATCACAAAACCAGGTTTGGCACCATTTGGTTTGCGTATTTTTTTCACTTCTACATAATCGACAGGCACGGAAGCCGATAATCTGGATTTGGAAAAATAGGCCGCAATATTGGCCGCTTCCAATAAAGTTGTTTCAGAAGGAGCGCTGTCTTGGATAATCACGTGCGAGCCAGGGATATCTTTAGTGTGCAGCCATATTTCTGATTTACGAGCGGTTTTTAGCGTTAGCTGATCATTTTGCAAATTATTTTTCCCTACTAAAATCGTTGTGCCGTCAGAAGATTGGTATTGATCTGGTTTACTGGTTTTGAGTTTTTTCTGTTTCTTTTTCGTTTTTTTCTTCAAATAGCCTTCTTGGATCAATTCTTCTTTGATTTCAGTAACATCTTTAGGGGTAGCCAATTCCAATTGAGTCATGATGGAATCTAAATAATCGATTTCTTCACGAGTCTGTTTCATTTGCTCATTGACATAGATAATGGCATTTTTTAATTTTTGGTATTTCGAAAAGTATTTTTGTGCATTTTGAGACGGTGTTTTTCTTGGGTCTAATAGAATGGTTATAGGATTATTGTCCTCATAAAAATTTTGTAATTCAACAGATTCTTGGCCTTTTGTCAGTTCATGCAAATAGGCTGTTAAAATTTCCCCTTTCACACGATAGTCATCGGCGTGTTCTGTTTCATCTAATGTCTGCTGTAGTTTGGTCAATTTTTTCTTGTTCCGTGATAGTTCCGTTTGCAGTACGTGGAATAAGTTAGCTGCTTGCTGCTTGACCCGATCTTTTTCAGCTTTATCCCGGTAAATGTCATCCAACAATTGGCTTAATGAAGCATAAGTGGTTTGTACGCCATCTAGTGAGACATATGGAACAGGTGTAAATGTTTCTTTATTGTTGACTTGAGTTTTTGTAGGTTCGATATTTTTTTCTTGAATACGACTGAAAAAAGTTTGAAAAACATGCGGCAACTGAATTTCATCTTCTTTACTACGTTGCAGTAATTCGTTTACAGTATCTGATCCTAACCCTTGGAAACTGGATTGCAGTTTTGTCCCTGAAGGAAGATCGCTCTCAGTTTGAATAATTTCCAATACTTGGTCTTTGGATACGGTAAAAGGATTTATTTTATCTTGATGAGGAGGCGTTTTATAGGTTGCCCCCGGCATAATTAGACGATAAGAGTTTTGACTGCTGGGTATGTGTTTAATGCTGTCTAAAATACGCATCGTGTCTTGTTCGATCAAGAAAATATTGCTGTGGCGACCCATTAATTCTACTACCAGCATGACATTTTGGATATCTCCGATTTCGTCGCGACTTTTAAACAAGAATTTAATGATTCGGTCATTTTCAACTTGTTCTATATTTTCGAGAATTGCTCCTTCTAAATGTTTGCGCATCATCATACAAAATTGTGGAGGAGAATCAGGGTTCTCGTAAGGTATATCTGTTACTTGGATACGAGCGTAACTCGAATGAGCAGAAAGCAATACTTTTTGATTCTTTCCATTTGCTCTCATCACAAGAATGATTTCGTTTTGATAAGGCTGATGTATTTTTGAAACTCTGCCATTGGCAAGAAGATCTGCTAATTCATCGACCATTGCATGGGTAAAGACACCATCAAATGACATATGTGTATCCCTTCTTTCATTGCTATTCATATACTTGTACTCAACACAGTACATTAGTTGCCTATTGGTCATTATAGCATTTTTTACTTGCCAAAAGTAGCAGAGTAGTTTTAGTCTTTCAAAAAACAAGAGAGAATACTTGAAATCTGTTTTATTTATTGTGTAAAATAGATACTGTTGCAAATATAGAAGAGGTGTTAAACATGGAATGGAGTTACAGTGGAGAAGCAGGGCCAGAATTTTGGAGCGGTTTATGCCCTGATTTTCAAACAGCGGAAGCAGAAACAACCTGGCAATCTCCAATACCACTATCGCAAACTGCTGCAAAAAAAATGGTTGCGAGCGATGAAGAATTGATCTTTATTGGAGATCCAAAGAAATTTAAAACAGACTTTTTTAATCATACGATCCATTTATCTCCAGCAGCGGATCAAGAGACAGCCAGTGTCGAGTTTAGACAAACACGTTATGTGCTGGAAGATATCCATGCTCATTTACCCAGTGAACATGTGATTGACGAAAAGTCGTTTGATTTAGAAGTACATTTTGTCCATCGTTCGGCTGACGATGAAGTGTTAGTGGTCGGAGTGATGGGTAAATCTCGTAATGAAGACATTCAAGAGTATTTATTAAATGGTTTTGAGGAATTGTTGACCGAGGAAGAATTAAAACAGCACCATATTTTAGAATTGGATTTGGAGCAATTAAAGCCAAAAAACAGATCCTTTTTTTATTACTCGGGCTCGTTGACCACACCTCCGACTGTAGGACCAGTGCAGTGGATCGTGATGAAAAATGCTGTTTCTTTACCCCTGGAGCTCATACAGGCTTTCAAAACAACCATCGGAAAAACCAATCGACCATTACAAGCTGTTCATGATCGCGAAATTACACTGTATGAATCCTAAGGACATCCACAAAATGCTTAAAAGCTCCTAGGATAGTTAAATTTGAACCAGCTTTTTAACTAGCTTATGTTTTATGGAGCAGATTAGGCTTGACAGACTTTAATGGAAAGCGTACTATGATTCTAATATCTTTTATACGAAAAGGAGACTCCTTATGGACCAACTGCATTCTATTCAACAGCTACAATTACATATGGATTGGCAAAGCCGCAATAGATAGGTTGGTTTATGAAGAATTTCATAGATGCAACCTTCAGGAAACTGAACTTGTATCTATGTTGGTTTATTTGAGTCTACAATCAAAATCAGACCGCATAGAATACTACTTATTCTATGCGGTTTTTGTTTGTAAAGAACAGTTACCGCGTTTACGCGAGGTAACTGTTCTTTTTTTTATGAAATGGGAGAGGAACTAGTTATGAAGAAAAAAGAAACTAAACGATGGCATACCTAGTAGAAAAAATAACTCAGCAATATTTCAAGGAGGAATAGGAATATGAAAAAAATGATTGGTTTTATCGCTATTTTAACCATTATACTCACGGTTGCTTTTTTCTCGGATACCGATACAACAGCTCAACCATCCGAAAATGAATTACCGGTTGTAGGTGTTTTACAATTAACGAGTCACCCTGCATTAGACTTAATTTATGAAGGTATTGTTGACGCCTTGAACGAAGCAGGTTATGTAGATGGAGAAACAATGATACTGGATTTCCAAAATGCTCAAGGTGACCAAAGTAACCTCAATTCAATGAGTACACGTTTTGTCAGTAGAGATGCGGACGTGATGGTAGGCATCGCTACTCCATCTGCACAATCTTTAGCAAATGCTTCTTCTCAGATTCCGATCGTTTTAGGAGCTGTTACAGACCCTGAAGCCTCTAATTTAGTGGCCAGTAATGAAGAACCTGGCGGCAACATCACCGGAGTGAGTGATGAAACACCGATTCAAGAACAATTCGATCTGATTCAAGAAATTTTACCTGAGGCAAAGAGTATTGGAATCCTTTATTCTTCCAGTGAAGACAATTCGATCGTTCAGGGGGAAAAAGCCGCTGAAATTGCGAAAGAAATGGGATTTGAAACAATTACTATGACGGTTTCATCCACGAATGATGTGTCCCAGATTGGTTCAGCACTGGCTTCTCAAGTAGATGCTATCTGGGTGCCAACAGACAATACTGTTGCCAGCGCGATGAATACCTTAGTCGAAGCAGCAGATGCTGAAGGAATCCCTATTATTCCAGCAGTGGATACAATGGTGGAACAAGGCGGATTAGCGACAGTTGGCTTGAATCAATATGAATTAGGAAAACTGACTGGAGAAATGACTGCTGCTATTTTAGATGGAAAAATAGATCCAGCAACGACACCGATTCAATATTTGGAACAAGGAGATATTTTTGTCAATCCTGAAAAAGCAGAAGAGTTGGGCATTATCTTACCGCAACAAATGATGGAACAAGCAACAATCATTGATTAACAGGAGAAATGAGGGAGAATAGAGATGGATTTAATCGTTACTGCGACATCACAAGGTCTTTTATGGGGAACCATGGCTTTAGGAATCTTTATCACGTATCGGATATTAAATTTACCGGATATGACAGCAGAGGGCTCTTTTCCGTTAGGAGCAGCAGTTACTACACAATTGATCATTAATGGTATGAATCCTTTTTTAGCAACAGCTATTAGTTTTGTATCAGGAATGTTAGCAGGAGCCATTACCGGAATTTTAATCACCAAAGGAAAAGTTCCAGGTTTATTGGCCGGTATTTTGACGATGACAGGATTGTATTCAATTAATTTACGCATCATGAATCGTGCCAACCTCAGTTTGTTGGGGGAATCTCGTGTAACTGATATCTTCCAGTCAGTCGAATTGCCGAATCAATTCGATTCGATCTTTCTAGGTTTGATTATCGTCGCTGTAGTCATTTTAGTGTTGGCTCTTTTCTTTAAAACTGAACTGGGGCAAGCTGTTATCGCCACAGGGGACAATGAGAAAATGGCACGCGCCATGGGAATCATTACAAACCGGACGAAGATTTTAGGATTGATGTTGTCAAATGGTATTATAGCGATGTCAGGGGGACTAGTAGCCCAAGATAATGGTTATGCAGATATCAGCATGGGTATCGGAGTAATTGTTATCGGTCTGGCTGCCGTTATTATAGGGGAAGTGGTCTTCGGGAACTTATCTTTCGTCAACCGATTGATTTGTGTGATTCTAGGAGCGATCATTTACCGATTGATTATTCTTTTAGTCATTCTGCTTGGCTTGAATCCAAATGATCTGAAATTGATATCAGCCATTTTATTGGCAATTTGCCTAGCTTTACCAAGTCTGAGAAATGCTTTGCACTTGAATTTCTTCACTAGAAAGGAGCGGATGGACTAATGAAACCTGCATCTGTATTGTCCTTACAACATATCTCAAAAACGTTTCAACGAGGAACAGCCAATGAAAATCCAGTCTTAAAAGATCTTTCATTAGAAGTTGAAAATGGAGACTTTATTACGATCATTGGCGGAAATGGATCTGGAAAATCAACTTTACTCAATAGTATAGCTGGCAATGTACTAGTCGATAGTGGACACATTAAAATCAATGAAGAGGATGTCACTAAGTTAAAAGAGGAACGTAGAGCTGGAAGAGTCGGACGAGTCTTCCAAGATCCACTGATGGGAACAGCTCCTCGAATGACAGTTGGAGAAAATTTGGCCATCGCTTTACGCAGAGGTCAAAAAAGAACCTTCAAATTCGGTACCAACGCAAAAGAACAGGCTTACTTCAAATCATTATTGGAACCCTTAAACTTAGGACTTGAAAACCGGTTAAATGCTGAAATGGGGTTATTGTCCGGTGGTCAAAGACAATCGATCACCTTATTGATGGCAACGATGAAACGTCCTGAATTACTGTTGCTGGATGAGCATACAGCAGCTTTAGATCCAAAAACAGCTGAAACTGTACTGGATTTGACTCAGCAATTGGTTGAAAAAAAGCAGTTATCTACACTGATGATCACACACAATATGCAAGATGCCTTAACTTATGGGAATCGAATGATTATGATGAACAGAGGAAAAGTTGTCGTGGATGTGAGTGGAGAAGAAAAATCACGACTAACGGTTCCAGATGTAATGGCACTTTTCCAAAAAGCTACGGCGGGATCTCAACTATCCAATGAAACGCTATTTAGCTAAGATAAATCAACTGTAAACTTATTTCATTTGGTTATACAACTAATTCATTTATTGTAAAAGGAACTTGGTCAATCGACTAAGTTCTTTTTATCTTGTAAAAAATAGAGACTTTAAAAAAATTTTTTTAAATGGATTTCTCTTTTGATATCCATTGCATTTGCAAGCTTTTTACTATATAGTTGCTACATACAAACATTAGGAGTTGACATATATTATAGGGGGAGCGAGAACAGTGGATTACGAAGTTTCAAGTCACGACTTATTGGTCAAAATGGAAGAGTTCCAAAATCATTACCGTAAATTGTTGAGCACGATATTAGCTGATCATAATGTTACTCAATCAGCATTTACGATCATGAAGACGATTAAAGATGAGCACAAAACATTAAAAGAGTTAACCATTATTACAGCCTTGGATAAATCAACATTAAGCCGCCAAGTCAATACATTGAGTAAAAAAGGTTGGATAGTAAAAGAAGCCGGTACAGACAAACGGTACGCTTATTTATACCTTACGGAAGAAGCTTTGACGTTAACGAATACTTTACTCTTTGAAATTGAACAACAATTAGGGTTCATTTTAAGAGGATGGCCTATTGACGAAAAGCAGCTTTTACTTGTGTTATTGGGTAGAGCAAATCGAAGCATAGCTCATTTTGAAGCACAAAATAAAAAAGAAGCACTGAGGGGATAAAGAATGGATTTTAAAACATTGAATAGTTTATCAAAAGAAGAATTAGTGCAGCTGGTAATAGATCAGTCTGAAGAAACTAAAAGACTGGAAAATCAACTAGATGCGGAAGTAGAAGAAAATCGATTTATTAAAAGTCTGGGTTTTGTAGATGGGTTCCAGAATTATCAATCCTATTTTATTCGTTTTTTTGAAGATGAAAGTGAAGGAACCGCAAAAAAAGGCAGTATATTTTTAGGTTTGTTCAATGACTTTATTCAAGATTATGGGAGAGAGTCGGTCATAGAATTATTGGATCAATACATGGATGACCACATTTAATTTGTCTCAGATCAGTTTGGACTATTTTAATGTAATTGTTTCTCACATCAGGTAAAATAAGGAAGAAAAACACCATTTGGAAAGAAGGGTAATAAAGAAATGAAAAACTCAAACAACAAAGCGTATCGTACGGCTATTTTAGGTATTTTTACAGCCATTATATTATTGCAAAGCTTTGTTCCTTTTCTTGGATATATTCCGATTCCTCCACTGAATCCTACCATTATCCATATTACGGTTATTGTCGCTTCATTGGTTTTAGGTACTAAAGAAGGAATGATCGTTGGAGGGGTTTGGGGCATTATTCGCCTAGTCCGTGCATTTGCGGCACCTCAGACACCATTAGACCCGCTGATTTTTACCAACCCGTTGATCTCAGTGTTGCCACGTATTCTAGTCGGGCTTGTTGCTGGTCTGGTTTTCTATACGTTTAGAAAAAAAACAAAGAATCAAACTTTTGGAATGGCCTTAGCAGCTGTTTTAGCTTCTCTTACGAATACAATCTTGGTACTAGGTTTTATTTATCTTTTTTACAAGGATGATTACGCGACAGCTATTAATGTGGACAGTTCAAATCTGATGTATGTCTTAGGTGGAGTTGTTTTGACAAACGGAATCGCAGAAGCATTAGCTGCAGGTATTTTAGGGCCGATTATTGCCAAACCGTTGTTGAAAATCTCGCCAACTAAGAAAAATAAATCCTTTTAGTCATCTAATAGTAATCATTTCGAAATGATTTGTCATCGACTTCAATGTTATACTAGTTTTTGTGGGAGAGGGCATTTTTTTCCTAAACAGTGTGATAGAAATGGAGAGGTATTTACATGAAAGATCCTAAGAAACCAACACGAACGAATAATCGTTCTACAAACAATAAAGAGCAGAGCTTAACTCGAAAGATTACCATTGGTTTAGTGATCATTCTTATTTTGAGTTTGCTGTTCCTTGCATATACTATATTTGGCGGTGGTGGAGAAGAGGATGAAAATTCATTCTTAGATACTTCTAGTGAATCCAGCTCAATGCTTTCTGAAAGCAGCGAAGAAGAAACAAATAGTGAGAACAGTTCAGAAAGTGAGAGCTCACAATCTTCTGAATCAAGTTCTTCAGCATCAGAAAGCAGTGAAGAAGAATCATCAGATTCAGAATCTGAAGAACCGGATGACGAAGCAGCTTCTGGAGATTGGGATCCGGTTGGGACAGAACAATCTGGAGAACACACAACCAATTACTCTGAAGGTTCGCAAGACCGTATTGAAATCAAACGTGCTTCCTCTGTTGCCACAGGTATCAGTGAGGGCGACATGATTGAATGGTGGGTAGGAAATGCTGGAGATCAACAGGTCGAAACAGTTATTTCCAATAATGCTCAAACGGAAACGTACCAAGTTCTTTTACGTTGGGTAGACAATCAAGGATGGCAACCGGTTCAAGTAGAACCCTTAGCGGATAATCCATACAACTAAATCAGTCATAGCAAATAACCCCTCAGTTTGGAGTATAAACTTCATCTGAGGGTTTATTTTTATCCTTCCCACAAGACTGACAGCAAAATCTGAGAGGTTCTTCCTGTGCTGATAAATGCTTGATTTCTTCCGATTAAAACCACAGTGTGATAAACTTGTTCTAAACAATCCAATTACAAACGTAAAAAATAGAGTTGCTTGGAGGCTGGAAAAATGAAAAAGCAAACTGATTTTAGTGTAGTGGAAGAAATACTCCACAAAACAAAAGAAGAAGTCGCCAATATGCATCCGATCAACATCCTTTTAGCAGGAAAGACCGGAGTTGGAAAAAGTACGTTGATCAACAACGTCTTTAGAGAACGCCTAGCTGCTACAGGAGTTGGAAAACCGGTAACTCAACATTTGAGAAGAATTTCCAAAGAACATATTCCTATCGTATTGTATGATACCAAAGGACTCGAACTCAAAGAAGAGACTCAGCAGACAGTCAAAAAAGAGATCTTTGATACGATCAAAAAAAGGAAAGAGTTGGGCGTTAAAGAAGCGATCCATGTAGCTTATTACTGCATCAATGCCAATTCTTCAAGGATTGAACAAATGGAGATCGACATGATTCGAGAACTAAGTGCTCATGTGCCTGTTATTATTGTTCTGACACAATCTATGGGAGAACCTGCAAAAGAGTTCAAATCATATATTGAAAACCTGAATTTGAACGTAGTCAGTGTGATCAATGTGATGGCTGAAGACTTTCGCATCACAGATGAATTGTCCATTCCTGCTTTCGGGCTAAATGAATTGATTCAAACGACTTTTGAAATCATACCGGAAGAAACTAAGGAAGCTTTTAATAATGCCCAGCAAGTTGACATTGCGTTGAAAGCCAAGTCAGCTCGCAATTGGGCAGTGAAGTATATTGTTTCGTCATTCGGTATCGGCTTTGTACCTATTCCTTTTTCAGATGCCTCTTTACTCGTTCCGATGCAAATAGGATTGCTGGCTCATATCACAGCTATATTTGGTATTTCCATGGATAAAGCCACGATCACTAGTTTAGTTGCTGCAATTGGCGGAACAGGCGGCGCTACATTTGCTGGTCGATACATCGTATCCAATATCGTCAAATTCATTCCTGGTGCAGGAACGATTGCTGGTGGAATCATCAGCGGGACCACAGCTTCAATGATGACTACTGCTCTAGCTATGAGCTATATTGAAGTATTGGCGGTCATCGCTAAAGGGGAAAAAGATGACAAATATCCAGACTTGAAGAACATTGAAACGTTGATGCGAGAAAAATTTGAAGAACGACTGAAAAAAGGCGGTAAAGAAAAATCCATTGATTCTCTTTCCGACATTCAAACCGAAGATCCTCAACCAAAATCAAAGAAAAAATGGTGGCAACGAAAGAAATAATAGAAGGGTGACCCACATTATGCGGATATTTATCGGTATTGAATTAAGTTGTCCTGTCAAAGAAAAGTTGTTCGAATTGCAGCAGCAGATTCGTCCATATGTTGTCAAAGGTCATTTCACTTCTCTAATGAACTTCCATTTGACGCTGCAGTTCATTGGAGAAACACCCCATAGCGATATCTTAAGGTCAATTGTTTCGTCTGTAGCAGGAGATTCAAAACCTTTTGACCTTTCCTTAGATCATCTAGGTCAATTTCTCAAAAAGAATAAATCCATCTTATGGGCTGGTCCTGATTCTGATCAACAGTTAAATGAATTGTACGAAAAACTCCATCAACATTTTTTGCACCACCATTTAGAGATGGAAAAGAGGTCATATGCTCCTCACGTTACATTTGGCAGGAATATCGTACTCCTTGATTCTTTTGAGCAAATGAGACAAGAATTGAATTGGAAAGCTGTTCCTGTAACGATCGACAACATCACTTTATTTGAAAGTACTCGTATCCATGACCAGTTGGTCTATCGTCCAATTGCAAGATATCAAATAGGTCTCTAGGTGCGGGTGCGAAAAGACAGAAAAGAGGGGAGAATCATTTGTTAGAAAACATCCAACATTTTTTTTCAGAATATCAACCAAAAGCATTACACGTCAAAAGAGAATATGCTGTCCTGATCCCGATCATCATGGTGAAAGGATTTCCGCATATCTTATATGAGGTCCGCAGTCAGCATATTTCTCAACCAGGAGATACGTCTTTTCCAGGAGGTAAAGTAGAACTAGGAGAAAGCTATCAAGAGGCTGCCGTACGAGAAACGATAGAAGAATTGCAGATCCCAGGTGAATCCATCCAAGTTATCGGAGAAATGGATTTTATCGTCCAAAACAATTCTATTATCCATTCTTTTATAGGAGAAATTAAAGGGATCGATATCAAAGACATCGTTTGGAACGAAGAAGTGGCTGAAGTGTATACAGTTCCACTACGGTACTTCATGAAAAATGAGCCTGATTACTATTCGGTGGACATGATGATGAATTACCCTAAAGATTTCCCTTATGATCGTATTCCAAATGGGAAAAACTACAAATTCCGTCATGCGCGAAATCAGATTGCTTTTTACAATTTGGATGATCATTACTTATGGGGGTTCACCGCTTCATTGACACAACGATTGATCAGTTTAGTGAAAGAACACCATTTACTAGACAACTAAAGACACAAAAAAGTGAGGCGCACGATGCAGCCTCACTTTTTTTGTGTCTTCAGTTGATTAAAAAGGACCATATTGAATAGCGTTTGCGATCAATAAGAAAATCAGTCCGATAGTCAGCCAGATTCCCATCAATTTACCGATAAATTTCAACCAAGTATCATAAGAAACTTTAGCAATCGATAATTGTGCCATTAATACACCAGATGTCGGAATGATTGAATCCATAAAGCCATCTCCGAATTGGAAGGCCAGTACAGCCGTTTGTCTAGTGATACCAAGAGTATCAGCTAACGGAATCATAACTGGCATTGTAGCAGCTGCTTGTCCGCTGCCTGAAGGAATGAAGAAGTTAACGACGATTTGTGTAAGGTACATCCCCACAACAGCTAATGAGTCTGGTAACGAACTGATTACATTAGACAAACCATTGATTAACGTATCAATGATCAACCCATTTTCCATGACCACTAAAATAGAGCGAGCAACACCAACAACTAGGCCGGCAAAGACCATTTCTTTTGCTCCCACAACAAAGGACTCCGCAATTTCACTGGGTCTCATTCTGGAGATGAAACCCGTTAAAATCCCCATTCCTAAGAAGACTGAACCAATCTCTACAATAAACCAGCCATATTGGAATACACCGTAACCGATGATGGCAAATCCGCCGACAAATACAAGCAACGTTGCTAAATGGCGCTTAGTGAATGGAGGAAGGTCGTCGAAATTGATGGTCCCTTCCGTCACATGAGTGCCTTTTTTACGGTTGTACAACAAACTATTTTCTGGATTTTTTTTCACTTTTTCTGCATAACGCATCAAGTAAGCAGAAGTAACGATCCACAAGATCGCTAAAATAATTAACCGGAAACCGACTCCCGAGAATAAAGGCAATTCGGCAATTTCCTGAGCGACTCCGACAGAAAACGGGTTCATAAAACCAGCGAAGAAACCAATGGCTGCTCCCAGTGAAATCATCCCCAAACCAACTAAGGCATCGTACCCTAATGCTAAAGCAAGTGCGACTCCAATGGGAATAAATACAATCGTTTCTTCAGAAAGCCCCATTGTAGATCCTAAAATACCAAACACTAAGATCAAAATAGGGATGACCCATTTTTCTTTTCCTTGTAATTTTTTAACCAGCAAGCTGATCCCCGAACTGATCATTCCTGAATCGGTAATCAGTTGAAAAGCACCACCTACAATAAATAAGAAAAAGATAATGTCAGCTGTCTCTGTCATTCCCGTTGGAATAGACTTTAATACATCAAATAAACCTTGTGGGTTAGAATCCACTACTGTATAGGAATTCGGAATAACAACTGTCCGTCCATTCACCTCAGTTCGTTCAAATTGCCCTGCAGGCAACACATACGTTAGAATCGCCATCACAATTGTAAAAGCTATCAGCGTTACAAATGTGTGAGGGATTCTAGACCTTTTTTGTTTCTCCATGGTAAATCCTCCTAATCATTTCTTGAAACGAAATACTACTAAATAAAATGTATTCCCTTGAGTACAGAAGCAGAGTAAGCTCTTAAAAAACGCAAAAAGACTATGAGCAAAAGGGCCCATAGTCTTTTCCGTTATACTATACCTTCTGCCCGCAATATGAAGAGCTCTCCTAAAAACAAATTTGGGCAATTTGTTCAGGCAGTGTTACGCTTATTTAGCGTAACCCCAGTACATCTGCACTTCGGCGATAATTCCTTTCAGAAAACCCTACTCTTAATTACCGCAGCCTCTACATCACATTGAATAATATTCAGTTTCTTAACCGCTACAAACTATACAGGATTCACTTTATAATTGCAATATTTTAGGGGGAAATTCTAAGAAAAAGGGCATTTTTTAATTCAATGCAAAAAATTATTTGAATAAAATCTCACTATTTTGAAAAGATTAGTGTAGACTAAGAATAAATGAATAGGAGGCGTGAAAGGTGTTTTCATTATTTATTCTCATGCTTGAAAGAGGCGGTCTAATTATTATTCTGGCTTATTTGCTGATCAATATTCCTTATTTTAAAAATATTTTGACAAATCGCTCTCGGATGAGTTCGAAGCTCAAATTAATTGTGATGTTTAGTGTATTTGCTTTTATTTCTAATTACACGGGTGTGGAGATCAATCAAGACGAAATGATCGTCAATCAATTTGTCACACAATTATCTGCAAATTCTGCTCTAGCTAATACACGTGTATTAACGATTGGTGTATCTGGATTGATCGGCGGCTCATCCGTCGGTATTATTGTCGGTCTTGTTTCAGCTGTCGTCCGCTTCTTCCAAGGTGGAGGCGATGTTCACATTTATATCTTGTCTTCAGTACTGATTGGATTGTTTTCCGGTTATTTCGGTAGCCGATCCATCCAAAAGAACACTTACCCAACTGCTTATGAAGGCTTGGTGTTAGGATTTATGATGGAACTGATCCAAATGGGGTGTATTTTCTTATTGGGAAGCGATTACGCCGAATCGTGGAGCTTGATTCGGTTCATTGCTTTGCCCATGATGCTGACGAACAGTATCGGTACAGGTATTTTTCTCTCCATTATTGAAACGACTCTTCACCAAGAAGAACAGACAAAAGCCGTCCAGACTCATGATGTGCTGCAGCTGGCAAATCAAACGATGCCTTACTTTCGTTCCGGATTGAATGAAGAATCGTGTGAAAAAGCTGCTCGAACGATCCAACAATTTATGAAAGTGGACGCTGTGAGCATTACCAATCAAGAAAGGATTTTGGCCCATGTAGGAGCAGCTAGCGACCATCACATTCCTTCTCTTGAGATATTGACCGACTTGTCGAAAAAAGTTTTGCATACCGGAAAGGTCAGTGAAGCCCATTCTCAAGAAGAGATCGGGTGCAATCATATGGGCTGTCCATTAGAAGCAGCAATCGTGATCCCGTTAAAATCCAAACAGAAAACCATCGGGACCTTAAAAATGTACTTTACAGATAAAACACAACTTACCTTTGTCGAGCGTCAATTGGCAGAGGGATTAGGCAATATTTTCTCCCAACAAATCGAATTGGGAGAAGTTGAATGGCAAAGCAAATTATTGCAAGATGCTGAGATCAAATCGCTTCAATCACAAGTCAATCCGCATTTTTTCTTTAACACGATCAATACTATATCCGCGTTGATCCGTATAGACAGCGAAAAAGCCCGCTCGCTGCTGCTTCAGTTGAGTCAATTTTTCCGTTCTAATTTAACGGGAGCTCGAACCAATTTGATTCCTTTGACGAAAGAACTGCAACAAGTAGAAGCCTTCCAACGCTTAGAAGAAGCCCGCTTTCCTGAGCGCTATCAACTAGAGGTCCATTACGATAATGGATTGGAACAAGTCTTGCTGCCGCCTTTTTTGATTCAAGTATTAGTAGAAAACGCCTATCGACATGCTTTTAAAGGGCGAAAAAAAGGAAATCAAGTGACAGTGGACATTCGCAACCAAGAAGAGGCTATTCAAATCAGTGTGCAAGACAATGGAGTGGGCATCGATCCAGAGGTTTTGGACAAATTAGGCAACGAAATCGTATCTTCAAATAAAGGTTCGGGTTCAGCCATCGAGAATCTGAATAAGCGATTGATCAGTTTATTTGGAGAAAATGCTCACTTACGTTTTGATTCTACTGAGACTGGGACGACTGTATCTTGTATTATACGTCGAAATGACTTAGAGGAGGAAAAGAATGCATACCTTAATCGTTGATGATGAGCCTTTAGCCAGAAATGAGCTGGCTTATTTATTAAAACCGCTTCCTGAAATCTCGTCTATCAAAGAAGCGGATTCTATAGAAGAAGCGATCAGTGTTTTGATCGATCAGCGGATTGACTTGATATTTTTGGACATCCATTTAACAGAAGAGAGCGGATTGACGTTAGCTAATAAATTAAACCTGCTTCAACATCCGCCGATCATTATTTTTGCGACGGCTTATGATGAATATGCCTTGCAAGCCTTTGAGTTGAATGCGAGGGATTATGTTCTTAAACCTTTTTCATTGGACCGGATCCAAAAAGCCGTCCAAAAAGCGCATCAAAGTTTTTTAGCAACTACTGCTCAAATTTCATCTAATACTCCAGAAGCAGCAAGAGAAGATACGATACCTGTCCAGATAGAAGAACGGATCATCTTAGTGAAAGTTCAATTGATCATCGCGATCAGTATCAACAACAGGGAATTAAATCTTCATACAGAAGAAGGAACCTATACTCTACATGGAACATTGAATGCCTGGGAAGAAAAGTTATCTTCTGATTCATCTTTTATCCGAGTACATCGTTCGTTTATTGTAAATCAATCGAAAATAAAAGAGATCCAACCTTGGTTTAACCATACGTATCAATTGACAATGGAGAATCAGTTAAAAGTTCCCGTAAGTCGTTCGTATATGAAACCCTTTAAGGAAAAAATCGGATTATAAATATGAAATTCAGAACTGCAGGCGTGCATCTCAGCCTGCAGTTCTGTCATTTCAGTAAAAAACAGACCAATTTCCGTAAAATACAAGTAAAATAATCTTGTAAATTGAAAGGGTATTCATAAAAGGAGGAGAACAAATGGTTACGTTAATTGGCGGGATCATCTTATTAGTTTTAGGGTATTTTACGTATGGGAAATACATTGAGAAAAATTTCTCGATCGATCCGGATCGTAAAACACCCGCAGAGGTGCTAAAAGACGGGTATGACTTTGTACCGATGTCAAAAGGGAAAAACGCTATTATTGAATTATTGAACATCGCAGGAACCGGACCGATATTTGGACCGATCATGGGAGCATTATACGGACCCGTAGCTTATATCTGGATCATTGTGGGGTGTATTTTTGCAGGAGCTGTACATGATTATATGTTAGGGATGATCTCTCTAAGAAATAACGGGGCTCATTTGCCGGAATTGGCCAGCAAATACTTAGGTAAACCCGTTAAACATGTGGTCAATATTTTTACTATGTTGTTATTGATGCTGGTAGGGACCGTTTTTGTCACTTCGCCAGCCAACTTGATTGATAGCATCACACCAAGCTGGCTAGGTCTAAGTGTGATTGTTATACTGATCTTCGTCTATTACATTATTTCAACTGTCTTACCGATCGATAAAGCCTTAGGGAAAGTTTATCCTTGGTTTGGAGCTATTTTGATCATCAGTACAATCGCGATTGGAATCAGCTTATTGTTTAGCGGTTATTCCATTCCAAATCTGACTCCAAGTACCTTACAAAACTTCCATCCAGGCGGTTTAGCTATTTTTCCAGCTATTTTCTTTACGATCTCATGCGGAGCATTATCTGGTTTCCATGCTACACAAGCTCCTATGGTTTCTAGAACCAGCACAAATGAAAGAGAAGGGCGCTTTACGTTTTACGGAATGATGATTGCTGAAGGAGTCATTGCTATGATCTGGGCAGCAGCCTCTATGAGTTTATTTGACGGTCAGACTTTGAGCCAAATGATTGATGCCGGTACAGCTTCACTAGTCGTTAATGAAGTGTCTATTATGCTGCTTGGAAATCTCTTTGGGACCATTGCGATCATTGGTGTTATCGTATTACCGATATCATCCGGTCTGTCAGCATTTAGAAGTTTGCGTACGATATTAGCTGATTACCTCAATATTAAACAAGATACCATTAAAAAAATATTGATGGTCACTATCCCGTTGTATCTCATTTCTTTTATCTTGACAAATGTCGATTTTAATATGTTGTGGAGATACTTTAACTGGGCAAACCAAGTGACAGCTGTTATTTCCTTATTGGTTTCTACACGTTATTTATATTTAAAAGGAAAAAATTATTTTGTCACCTTGGTGCCAGGAACTTTTATGTTATATGCAGTAGTCGTTTATATCTTAAGCGAACCGATTGGATTCCGAATGGGGCTGACTACTATGACTTTCATTGTTGCTTTAGTGGTCTCTATAGGAATTTTAGTGTTATTCTGGACCTCAGGTAAAAAACAAAAAGTTACTGTTGATCCAGATGGAGAACTGATCAATGATCAATTGCCCATTGGAACGTTTTCTTCAGAAAGTGTTTAACGAGTAAAAAGAGAAGGACTGTAAAAGAAGTTAGAGGACTAAGACCTTTAACTTCTTTTTTTCTGCCTTTACTGTTACCATCATTGTAGTATCATCAATTGATAAATCGATTAATTAATTTATTCACTAACTTTCGGGTGTATGTGATAAAATGTTGCTAAAATATTCTAAAAATGGTAAAATAAAATTGTGAAACGATGAACTATATAAAAATGAAAATTTAGAGGAGTGTTGAACATGCAAAAAGAAATGACTGCTTTACAATTGTTTTTCCGTAACGGAGATATTTTAGTTGTCAATCGTGAAGTGATTGGGGATTTATGGATCAAACAGGTAACGACTTCTTATGGCAGAATCAACGGCAGTGATTTTCAAGAAATTCATCCTTGTCAGTCGTTTAAAATTGAATTGTTGCCGGAAGCTGACCGTGTAGATGCTGAAAATATCAACTATGGCGGCTTGGAATCAGGAATGTTTGAACGCATTAAAAAATACTCAGACATTGAAACAATGGATATTTTGTATATAGATCCAACCGATACGTCTTCAGAGGTCATTCAGTCAGAACGCATTTATTTCCCTTACGAAGCACAAGATCCAGATGGCTTAGACAACAAACATCAGTCAACGCAAATGGGTGCAGACGGTCACTTGTATGTCTTAATCGATCCCGAAAAAACAGTCACAGAAGTTTTCTCCCAACTCCCTTAAAACTAAAAAACTTTGCTCAAGAACAAAAACTGTTCTTGAGTTTTTTTGCTCTCTGTCATAAGATTCAACTTAAAGGGCATCTTAGCAAATGATGCCTTTTAAGTTGAATCTTATGATATAATCAATTAAAGAGGTGAACAGATGACAAAACAATTGGAAAAAAATCCGTATGCAGCCATCATAGGCGACATCAAAGACTCCCGCAATATTGCCGACCGAAAAGAAGTTCAAGAAAAGTTTCGGTCTACTTTGCAACATATCAATCAGAAATATGCGGATGACATTGCTTCTCAGTTTATGATTACTTTAGGAGACAGCTTTCAAGGCCTGCTAAAAAACAAACAGACGATTATGAGTATTGTTTTTGAAATTGAATTGGCCATGTCTCCTATTGAATTGCGCTTCGGCATCGGTCTTGGAGACATCAGCACCACGATCCAACGAGAAAATTCAATGGAGATGGACGGTCCAGCTTATCATCGGGCACGGCAAATGATTGAAACGATCGAAGCCAATGAAAATAAATATACCCGAAGTGAAACCAACATGATGATTTGTTCTGGTACTGATTCTTTACAAACAGATCAATTGTTGAATACTATTCTATCTCTGGCCACAGCTTTAAAATCAAAGTGGTCAGATCGTCAAAAAGAAGTGATGTATACTTATTTCACACATAGTGAGAATCAATATAAAACAGCTGAAGCATTAGGTATTGGTCAATCCAGCGTCAACAAAGCGCTGAATACAGCAAAATATTATACTTATAAAACAGCATTGACGGATACCAGTCTGTTTCTAAGCCAAAATACTCGGGAGGATGATTAGTTGAATCAGGAAGTTTTGTTAACTTTATTTATTGGACATGTTCTGGGCGACTTTTACTTTCAATCATCTACGTTGGCCAGAGACAAAGAATATTCAGGTAAAAAATTATGGCTACATTGTTTAGGATATTTGATCACTATGGTAGGCGTAACGCTTCCGTTTTTTGGATGGTCTTTAGTTAAAATCGCCTTATGGGTCTCCACGCTGCATTTTTTGATTGATGGATCGAAATTTTTGGCTCATCGCAAATATCCAATTGAAAAAGGTAAAGATACATTCGTTTATCTGATAGACCAAGGCTTACATATTCTGGTCTTGTTGACGGTCGGTGTCTATCTTAGCCTTTCTTCCATAACGATCCTTCCTTTTTCAGTAGTAGAGTCTGTAATAGCAGAGCTAGGGTGGACCTTGGAAAGTCTGTTGTCTTGGGTGTTGATTCTATTAGTCTTGATGCAGCCATGCATTACCACCATTAAGAAAGTATTGAATTACTACCGGCCGACGAGTGAAGAGCATGTGGATGAAGGTATCCCTAATGCTGGTGCACTGATAGGGGTTTTTGAACGGGTCTTTATCCTATTGATGTTGTATGCCAACCAGTTTACTGCTATAGGATTTGTTTTGACCGCGAAGTCGATTGCACGATACAATAAAATTTCAGAGAATCCTCAATTTGCCGAGTATTATTTATTGGGAACGTTATTGAGTACCTTATTGATCATCATCAGCTATTTTTTCATTTTCTAAAGATGTGCATATTAATGACTCATTATCTAAGATTCGCTTTTTAGCGAATCTTTTTTAGTTAGATAGGATAAAATACTGAGCAAGAAAAATTTAAATGGTATACTATTCATACAGAACAAAAACACCTATTGTGGGAAAAGGAGAATTTTATGGCATTCAAAAAAATCGATACACAAGAGTTACCGGATATTCAGTCTGTAGGAACAATTTATGAACATGCAGAAACAGGAGCAAAAGTTCTTTATTTAGCCAATGACGATCCCAACAAGGCTTTTACAATCGGATTCAAAACACCTCCATACAACGATAACGGAATTGCGCACATTATCGAACATTCCGTATTGAATGGATCTAAAAAATACCCTTCAAAAGAACCGTTTGTTGAGTTGATAAAGGGGTCACTAAATACATTTGTCAATGCCATGACTTTTTCAGATAAGACAATCTATCCAGTGGCATCGACCAACCAAAAAGATTACATGCATTTAATAAGCGTTTACTTAGATGCGGTCTTTAAACCAAACTTTTACGAAAATGCACAAATATTAGCGCAAGAAGGTTGGTATTACCATTTAGAAGCTGCTGATGATGAGTTGATCTATAAAGGTGTGGTGTACAATGAAATGAAAGGAGCGACTGCTTCTCCGGAAAGACAAGTACAGCATCATTTAACGCGACAATTGTATCCAAACAGTGTATACCGTCATGAATCTGGTGGAGACCCCAAAGCGATACCTAGTTTGACACAAGAGGAATTTACCGCTTTCCATCAACAGTATTATCATCCCAGCAATTCTCTTACCGTGTTATACGGAGACATTGATGAAATAGAGGTCTTTGGTGCACTGGAAGAGTATTTCAGTGGGTTAGAGAAACAAACAAAAGCCGTTGATTTGTCTTTTGAAGTGACTGTTCCTGATGAAGCTGTATTTAAAGCTACTTATTCTATAACGGCAGGAGATGATCCTGAAGGAAAAGATTATCTGGCTTTAGGGTGGCATGTGGCTGAACCGAGTGATGTATTGGATATGTATGGATTAGAGGTAGTAGAAGAGATTTTATTGGGCAGTAATCAATCGCCATTAAAAAAAGCGTTATTAGATGCGGATATTGGTGGAGACATTGTAGGCGGATTAGCCGATTTTGGTTATCCGACAGCATTTATGATCACGGCTAAGTATTCAGATACTGCTAAAATGAATCAGTTCAAACAAGTAGTACAAGAAACATTAGAGTCACTGACAACTGAAGGAATTGATGTAGAGCTGATTGATGCGGCATTAAACAAAATTGTCTTTCAGACTAAAGAAGCGGCTATTTCAGAAGACAGCCCGCGCGGTGTTATTTACGCTATCAACGCCTATCGTTCGTGGTTATATGATAAGAGCCCTTATGTGAACTTACAATTTTCAGACTATTTGAAAGAATTGGGAGAATTAGCCGGCAAAGGGTATTTTGAACAATTGATCAAAGATAAATTGTTGAACAATCCGTTAAAGACAGCGGTAATGTTAGAAGCTGAGCCTGGGAAGAGTGATCGATTAGAAGCAGAAGCTCATGCACAGTTGCAAGCGTATAAAGAAGAGTTGTCGGATGAAGAAGTTGCTGCTCTCATTGAACAGACTCAAGCGTTGATTGAACGTCAAGAAACACCAGATAAACCGGAAGAGTTGGCTAAAATTCCAACGTTGATGAAGGAAGATCTCAGTACACATGTAGAAAAATATCCACTGACGGAAACGTCCTTTGACAAAGAAACCCGTTTTTATCATGCGGAACAATTTACCTCAGGGATCGATTATGTGAGTTTGTATATCGATTTGAAGGATGTTTCTGCTGATGAATATCGATGGTTGAGTTTAGTGAGCCATTTGGTAGGTAAACTAGCGACTAAAACATACAATGCAGCAACATTGCAACGTCAAATAGACTTGCATACAGGTGGTATTTACGGAACTATCGCGGTATTTGAAGATCAAACAGGAGAATTAAAGCCTTACTTTATTTTGCGTGGAAAAGCGTTAGAGTCATCTCTGGAAGAGCTGGTCTTATTGATGCAAGAGATCATGTGCCATACGCAGACTGAAGATAACGGCGAAATATTAAAAACTACACAGCAATTGATTTCTCAATTTGAACGCCGGATCAATTCCAGTTCTCACGTATTGGCAGCAAACCGTGCGTTGAGTCAACTAAAACCATCAGCTAAATTAAATGAATTGATCAGTGGAATAGACAAATTTCAGTTCTTAAAAGAGATTCGTGCTGATTTGCAATCGGATAAAGCGAAAGATGTAAAAGAACGCATCACTCAAACCTTTAGTCGCCTGCTGAATAAAAATCGGTTGAATATTCTATATGTCGGGGAACAAGACCGCGAAAACCTAGTTAAAGAAAAACTGCAAACAGCTTTCTCTGGGCTGACAAGCGCTGAATTAGGTGAACCGGCAGTCATTACACCAGGAGCCAAACAAAATGAAGCCTATGTCACAGCTCAAGATGTGAACTATGTGGCTATAGCATCAAATGCTGGTGATGTATTGGATTACAGCGGTGCTGCAAAAGTTTTGGCTACGACGATTCGTTACAGTTATTTGTGGAATGAGATTCGGGTGAAAGGCGGGGCATATGGATCGCTGTACAACCACCAAAGAAATGGTCAATTTGCCTTGAGTTCTTACCGTGATCCGAATATTCGTAAAACGATAGAGGCTTATAAAGGCCTGCCAGATTATGTAGCGCGAATAGACTTGTCTGACAGCGAGTTGTTGAAATACATTATCGGAACGATCAGCCCAATGGAACAACCGAAATCTGCTTTCACTAAAGGATTAACTGCCTTTAATCACTTAAAATCGGGGGTTACTCGCGAAGAATTGATGCATTTGAAAGAAGCGATCTTAGAGGTTGACTCAAAAGCACTCGCAGGTCTTCACAAAGATGTAGCGAGTGTACTGGACGATAGCACGATGGTCGTAATCGGTAATAAAGCGCAAATTGAAACTGAAAATGACTTATTTGATAAAATGTATGAGCTGTATTAAACTGCTGAAAACATACACAATCACTCATAATGAGAAAAGCTAAGATGTATGGGTGAAAGGAGGACATAGAATGAACGTTATCACACCAAAAGAAGTAGCCTCGTTAATGGAAGACGAAAAAGAAGTATCTATCATAGATGTACGTGAAGCTGATGAAGTAGCTTCAGGAGCTATCCCAGGAATCAAACACATTCCTTTAGGAGAATTAGACGAACGCAAAGAAGAACTCGATAAAACAAAAGAACACATTCTTGTTTGCCGGTCTGGAAAACGTAGTGCCGCAGCTTGCAATCAATTAGCAGCTGAAGGGTACACGGTTAAAAATATGACTGGCGGAATGAACGAGTGGGGCGGAAGAGTAGAATAGAAGAGGGTTTTAAAAGGTCCGTGAAGCAGAGTGCTGAATCAACTATTCAGTACTCTTTTTCTATTTAAAAGCGCGCATGTACAATAAATCTCGCTTAAAAATGCAGCAATATTAAAAAGAATAAAATGTATGTGTAAAATAGTTCTCGAGAGCCAATAATTTTACTGGAAAAAAGAAAGAAGGCACTTTATCATAAATGTATGCTTTGCAGGGCAAATACATAAATGAAAGAGGCCTTCTTATGGATAAGATTA
>NZ_JBGQQS010000016.1:0-59888 GCF_045528365.1 Desemzia sp. FAM 23988 | reverse complement strand
AGCTTTTATTACTTTATATTTCTTATCTTCATTCATCGTTAGTATTATCCTTTTCATGATTTTATTTTATCATTTTGGGACATTTTATGCTTCGACCTACTTAGGACATTATCACGTTCGAACGATATTTTTTTGAATAACAGCAAAGTCATATTGACGTGGCTTTAACGATTCGATATAATATAGAAGGACAGTTTTTTAATTATGCAATTTATGCATAAGAAATAACGGTTACTTAAATAGCACGGAGGGGGGTAATTGAATATGTCAAAAACAGTCGTTAAGAACAATGAATCTCTTGATGATGCTCTTCGTCGCTTCAAACGTACCGTTTCTAAAACAGGTACAATGCAAGAGGCTCGCAAACGGGAATTTTATGAAAAACCTAGCGTGAAGCGTAAGAAAAAATCCGAAGCAGCTAGAAAACGCAAGCATTAATCTTGGAAGTTTTTAGAATTGAGGTTGAAGAAGCATGACTCTATTAACTACTATTAATGATGATATTAAAACAGCCATGAAAGCTAAAGACAAACATAAACTTTCTGTATTGCGCATGATAAAATCTTCATTACAAAACGAACAAATCAAAAAAGGCACTGAATTGAGCGAAGAAGACGAATTAGCCGTTCTTTCTCGTGAAATGAAACAAAGACGTGATTCATTAACAGAGTTCAAGAAGGCAGATCGACAAGATTTGGTGGATCCTCTGGAAAATGAAATTGCGATCGTTGCAGAATATATGCCTAAACAGTTAACTGAAGAAGAACTTCAGTCTGTTGTTCAAGAAGTTATTGCTTCTGTAAATGCAACATCAGCAAAAGATTTTGGTAAAGTAATGGGTGCCGTCATGCCAAAAGTAAAAGGCAAAGCTGATGGAAATGATATCAATCGAATTGTGAAACAACAACTTTCTTAGGTTACTGTTTCATGTGAATGATTTCAAAAAAAAAGATGATGTCGAATGAAAATTCGAATCATCTTTTTTATTTATTCTGTAATTGACTGCGGAATCTCTCGCGAAATGATGAACTTTTCTTAACTTTGCGTAAGCGCTAATTTAGTATAGAATGTGAGTGACAACTTTAAAACTAAGAAGGAAGGATCATTAATGAAAGTAGATAAAAAGAAACTGATGCTGGCTTGTTTAATCCTGTCCATAATAGCCATTATTTTCGGCTATTTTTTGTGGGCCATTCTGATTCCTATTCAAGATTTTCACCTTATGGGAGATGAGGAATTGCTTAGAGCACAAAAAGAATATGCAGTGAACTACCCTTTAGGCAGGTTTTTACTGTATGCTGGGAGCTTTGGTCTGGTATTTTCCACGCTTTATTTGATCGTAGCTCATTTTAAATCCAAAAAATCCCCTTTCTAGTTTTCAAGTTTAACTAAAAAAAAGTTTTGAAGCATTTTTTTATTCCCTACTTATGCGAGTGCAGGTTCTTTTTACTCGTGAAATATGCTATGATTTGTATAAATAAAAAAAGGAAGTGTCTGCTGATTGTCTGAACTTACAAATGAAACCCGCGTATTAGAACTAAAAAATCCTGATAGTGCCGTTAATTTATTTGGCAACCAAGATAAGCATTTAACGTTGATTGAAGATGCGATGGATGTGGTGATCCATAGTCGTGGAGACAAATTAGAAATTAGTGGATCTAAAGAAAATGTCGACTTAGTCAGCGAAATCTTTATTCAGCTGCAAGAATTATTAAAAACGGGTATCCAAATTGGACAACCTGATATTGTTACGGCAATAAAAATGGCAAATCGAGGCAATTTATCAAAATTTATTAGTATGTATGAAGAAGAAATCGGAAAAGACCAAGGTGGAAAACCGATTCGTGTAAAAACATTTGGTCAGCGTCAATACGTTCATTCCATTCAAAAAAATGATGTAGTTTTCGGTGTCGGACCGGCTGGTACTGGTAAAACGTATCTAGCTGTCGTGATGGCAGTGTCTGCTTTGAAAAAAGGGGAAGTCAAACGCATCATTATCAGTCGTCCTGCTGTAGAAGCCGGTGAAAGTCTAGGATTCTTACCTGGAGATTTAAAAGAAAAAGTTGACCCTTATTTGAGGCCCATCTATGATGCTATGTACAGCATTTTTGGATCGGAACATACTGCTCGTTTGATGGAACGTGGAGTCATCGAAATTGCTCCTTTAGCTTATATGAGAGGGAGAACGCTGGATGATGCTTTTGTCATTTTAGATGAAGCACAAAATACAACTGTCCCGCAAATGAAAATGTTCCTGACCCGTTTAGGTTTTGGGTCAAAAATGATTGTCAACGGCGATGTAACGCAAATAGATTTGCCGCGAGGAACGATGAGCGGTTTAGTACATGCTGAAAGAGTTTTGAAATCCGTTAAAGGCATCCATTTTTCTTACTTTGATGCTTCAGATGTCGTACGCCATCCTGTGGTTGCAAGCATTATAGCGGCATACAGTGAAGAGAAAAATGAATCTTTATTAAATCAAGACAACAAGAAATAACCACAACTGGAGGAGAATACACATGATGAGAGCGTTCACTGCACTGCGAAAAAAAGTAGGGAAGTTTTTTGTGCCTTTAATCATGCTGTTATTTTCCTCTATTTTATTTCTATTGATGTATAGCGGTATTCAACCGGCCATATTGGATATCCAGTTGTACCAAGTAGCCGATAATACCATTCGAGCAAATGCAACAGTAGAAGATACTGCACAAACAGAAGCCAATCAGAAGGTTGCAGAAGATAATGTAGCACCGGTCTACAGTTTTAATTCAGAAATACAAAAAGTCCAATTGTCAAAAGTACAGATTCTATTTGTGACGATTGAAGAAGTGCAAAAAGAAGCCAACAAAATGTATACTCAAGAAGTGGAAAGCTCCCAAGCTGCTAATCCTGAAGATACAGATGGAGAGACACCAAATACTCCAACTGTAGAACCGCTAACTGCAGAAGAAAAATACGCTTTGTTTGAAAATAAAACAAACAATTTAGAACAAGAAACGCAAGAATTCATCTCAGCATTGCCGCAATGGGCGATTACTTCATTGTTAGAGGCTCCGGCGGGTACGTTGAAGACATTAAATGACTCTTTGACAACAGTCGTTTCTGATAAAATGGCTGCACCGATTCGTTTGGAAGAGATGAACCAAGTGATAGAAGATGCGCAGGATAGTCTTCAATACGTGGAATTAGATAATACATACCAAAGAATTGCTAATTTGATATTAGAACATGCAATTATAGAAAATAATATTTATAATGAGCAAGCTACCGAACAAGCTCGTCAAGAAGCAGTTAGAAATGTTCAGCCGGTTATGATTTTGCAAGGACAAGTGATTGTTCAAGAAGGTCATGTAGTAGACAGTGCAGACATGCACCAATTGGAACTATTAGGCATGCTGGATGATGAACCTTCATACCATATGCTTTACAGCTTGCTGGTGCTATTGATAGCCCAATTATTAGGAATCTATGTAATCAGCAAAATAGAATCCCTTGCCTCTCAAGATTTTTCTAAGGTATTAGTACTATATAGCTTGGTGATTATCGCCAGTGTAGCGATCATGAAAGGATTGCAGCTGTTGCAATTAGCCGGTATCAACAATATCGCCTTTCTATACCCGGCAGCATTAGCACCTCTACTGATAAATGCCTTTTTGTCCCCTAGATTCGGCTATTTAGCAAATACCTTTTTACCCGCCTTTTCGATTTTTATTTACACGGGTTACAGAGGAACCACTACTGCATTGGTCATCGCTCTGATCTACGTATTGAGTGGATTGTTTGGAGCTTTGATAAGACAAGGAAAAGAACAAAGAATAGAGGGGAACTTACTTTGGTCAATGATTGTTGGAAATGGTATAGTGATGTTGTCCATGGTTTTTTACCTTAACCAGCCTATCTTTACCCTGCAGACCTTACTGATGGTGACGTATTCTGTATTAAGCGGCGTACTGGCATATGCATTAGCAACGATCTTGATTCCTTACATTGACGTCTATTATACAGATAATGCTGTTTTGACACTGACAGAATTATCCAATCCGAATCAACCATTGTTGAAATTGTTGCTGACGAAGACGCCTGGAACTTATCACCATAGTTTGATGGTGGCCAATCTCAGCTCAAATGCTGTCAGTGCTATAGGAGGAGATTCTCTATTTGCTCGAGTAGCTTCCTATTACCATGATGTAGGGAAGTTGACGCATCCGTTGTTTTTTGTGGAGAATCTGCCAAGTGGGATGGACAATCCACACAACTTGTTGACACCTTACGAAAGCAAGGAAATCATTTTTGGGCATGTTTCTGAAGGAATCAAAATATTGAAAGAGGCCAAACTGCCACAGTCCATTATTGATATTTGTGCGCAGCATCATGGGACGACTTTAATGAAATATTTTTACGCTCAGGCTAAAAAGGAAAACAGTGAGGTCAACGAAAGCGACTTTAGGTATCCAGGTCCTAAACCTCAAACAAAAGAAGCAGCCGTGATCAATATTGCAGATAGTGCAGAAGCAGCCTGTCGTTCCATGTCCAGACCAACTAAACAGTCAATCGAAGAATTTGTTCATGAATTGATCGTGGATCGAATAAAAGATGGACAATTTGATGAATGTGACATTACAATGAAAGAACTAAGGATCGTTGAAGCGGCTTTAGTAGACAATCTAGTGGGGACCTTCCATAGCAGGATCGAATACCCTAAAACAGAACCAACAAAATAAGGTCCAATAAACATTTTAAAGGAGTGGTGGTTATTCTATGGAATTAGATTTATTTGATGAAACCAATACCGTTGAAGAAGAACATAAAGAGTTGGTCAGTACGATTTTAGAATTTGCTGCAAAAAAACTTGCATTACCGGACAATACAGAAGTGTCTGTTACGTTCGTCACGAACCCCCGGATACAAGAGATCAATCGTGAATACCGAGATAAAGATCAACCTACAGATGTCATCAGCTTTGCATTGGAAGACGAAGTAGACGACGAACCGGAATTCTTTTTAGGAGATTTTGAAGGAATGATTCCTAAAAACATTGGAGACATTATTATTTCCATTGATCGAACGAAGGAACAAGCTGTTGAATATGGCCATTCATTCCAAAGAGAGTTAGGCTTCCTAGCGTTACATGGTTTTTTACATTTAAATGGGTATGACCATATGAATGAAGAAGATGAAAAAGAAATGTTTGGACTGCAAAAACAAATTTTAGAGGAGTATGGTCTTGGACGAGAATAAAAAAAGTACAAAAAACCGAAGATACCTTGATTCTTTTAAATATGCTTTTATGGGAGTCGTAACTGTATTTCGAGAAGAACGGAACATGCGGACGCATGTAACATTGGGTTTTTTAGTTCTTTTATTTAGTCTGTTTTGTAAACTTTCATCTGCAGAATGGTTTTGGATGTTTTTATGTGTCTTTTTAGTTTTTGTCATGGAAATATGGAATACAGTGATTGAAAATGTGGTAGACTTAGTTACCGATCATCAATATCATCCCATTGCAAAAAAAGCTAAAGACATGGCGGCGTCAGCAGTACTAGTGACTTCTTTATTTTCAGTTGTTGTTGGTAGCTATATTTTGTTGCCCAAGATACTGAGCTGGTTCTTTTAATAGAGTGAACAGATGTGTTGAAAATACTTATTCCCAAGGAGATAAAATTAAATGAAACCAAACGATACAGTTGTAGAAACTTTAATCGATAATGCAACAGCCATGTTAGATCGTGCCTACGTACCTTATTCAAACTTTCCAGTAGGGGCTGCACTTGTCACAAAAGATGGAGAATTTTTTTCAGGCTGCAATATTGAGAATGCCTCTTATGGATTAGCCAATTGTGCTGAACGAACAGCTATCTTTAAAGCTGTTTCAGAAGGAAAAAAAGAGTTTGATTATTTAGTAGTAACTGGAGATACTGATGGACCAATTTCGCCATGTGGGGCCTGTCGTCAAGTGATGGCAGAATTTTGTGAACCAGATATGCCGGTATTGCTGACCAATAAAAAAGGCAAACAATTAGCAACAACAGTTAAAGAGCTTCTGCCTGGAGCATTTCGATCGGAGGATATGGTTTAATATGGTTAAGAAAAATTATAAATCAGGGTTTGTATCTATTGTAGGACGCCCAAATGTAGGGAAATCAACATTTTTAAATCAAGTGGTAGGTCAAAAAATTGCGATTATGAGTGATAAAGCGCAAACGACAAGAAATAAAATCCAAGGGATCTATACCACTAAAGAAGAACAAATTATTTTTATCGATACCCCTGGGATTCATAAGCCAAGACATCGCTTAGGTGACTTCATGGTTGATTCAGCCTTGAGTTCTTTTAAAGGTGTAGAGGTCATTTTGTTTATGGTCAATGCGACAGAAAAACGCGGCCCAGGAGATAACTTCATCATTGATAAATTGCAAGAGAGCAAAACGCCTGTCTTTTTAGTCATCAATAAAATCGATGAAGTTCACCCAGATAAATTATTAACGATCATTGAAGATTACAGAACAACAATGGATTACGCTGAAATCGTGCCAATCTCTGCTAAAGAAGGAAACAATGTTCCGACTTTGTTGAAAGAAGTGACCAGCTACTTGCCTGAAGGACCTCAATTTTATCCTGAAGATCAAGTGACGGATCACCCTGAGTACTTTATCATTTCAGAATTGATTCGTGAAAAAGTCTTGCAATTGACTCGTGAAGAAGTACCGCATTCAGTAGCTGTTGTCGTGGAAAAGATCGAGCGCAGCGAAACCGATAAAGTTCAAGTTCACGCAGCAATCATCGTGGAACGTTCTACTCAAAAAGGAATCATTATCGGAAAAGGCGGTAAAATGCTGAAAGATATCGGGATTCGAGCTAGAAAAGATATTGAAATATTGCTGGGAGATAAAATTTATCTAGACTTATGGGTCAAAGTTCAAAAAGATTGGCGTGACCGTCAAACCAACTTGCAAGACTTTGGGTATCGTTCTGAAGATTACTAAAAATAGATGTCTATTTTATAACGTTGGTAAAAAAATGATTCTGAAATTTTCTAGAAAATAGTGGTTAAGAATTCTCATTTATGAGCCTAAACTTTCTACCCATGTTATAAGATGAAAGATTCTAAAATTCAGTTAAAAAGGAGTGGAGAAGTTGTCTCAAATTGAAGAATTTGAAGGCATTGTGCTATCTGTCAAAAAACATCGCGAAACAGATCACTTAGTTAAACTATTTACCGATCGTTTCGGTAAATTGATGTTTTTTAGCAGAGGGACAGGCAAGCGAAATAGTAAAATGAAAACTGCCATTCTCCCTTTTACAAAAGCCACTTATATTGGTGATGTTCGAGATACTGGTTTATGCTTTCTAAATGATGCCAAAGATCAAGAACAATACAAAAGTATGCAAACGGATATTTTCTTGAACGCGTATGCAACTTATTTATTGAGTTTGGTTGATGTAGCTTTAGAAGACAGGAAACCGGATGGTACGTTATACCACAAGCTATCAGCTAGTTTGAGAGAAATAGATGAAGGGTCAGACCCGGAAATCATTATGAATATTTTTGAGATTCAGTTGCTGCCTTATTTTGGGGTAGCACCTGAATTAAGAGGCTGCAGAGTGTGCGGCAATACAGATGGTCCATTTGATTATTCGTTGAATTATGGGGGATTGTTGTGTCAGCAACATTGGCATATGGACCAGCATCGGTACCATGCAAGTCAACGAAGCATCTACTTTATTCGTTTATTTTCAAGGATTTCATTAGACCAAATCGGCAATATCAGTGTAAAAGAAGAAACAAAAAAAGAAGTTCAATTTTTAATTGATCAAATCTATGATGATTCAGTAGGACTCAAGCTGAAAAGCAAAAGCTTTATCCAAAAAATGGGGAGTTGGAGCACTGTGCTCAAAGACTCGCGCAATCCTGAAAAAAATGATAGAAAAGATTGACAACCTCTCTAAAAAGAGGCTATTATAATAAAGAATTGAAGAAACAGCGATGAAGGAAAAAGTAAAAATTTGAATCTCTTATCTAAGCGAATTTGGGATAGTGTGAGCCAAATAAAGAGTGAATTTTGAAAGGCATCTGGAGCTGAAACCAACAAAGATGCTAGTAGCGGTTTAAACGATGCTAGAATTAGGGTGGAACCGCGGTTAATATATAATCGTCCCTATGCTTAACCAAGTCGTTGAGCATAGGGGCTTTTTTCTATTTCAAGACAAAAATGAGGAGTGGAAACAGATGAAAAAAGACAGTTTAACCTTTCAAGAAATCATTTTAACACTGCAAAAATATTGGTCTGATCAAGGCTGTATGTTAATGCAAGCGTATGATACAGAAAAAGGTGCCGGAACGATGAGCCCGTATACTTTTTTACGCGCAATAGGACCAGAACCATGGAATGCAGCTTATGTAGAACCTTCAAGAAGACCAGCTGATGGCCGTTACGGAGAAAACCCTAACCGTTTATTCCAACACCATCAATTCCAAGTTGTGATGAAGCCGTCACCTGAAAACATCCAAGAATTGTATTTGAAAAGTTTGAAATTATTAGGCATTAATCCGTTAGAACACGATATCCGTTTTGTAGAAGACAACTGGGAAAATCCTTCTATGGGGTGTGCCGGTTTAGGATGGGAAGTATGGTTAGACGGAATGGAAATCACTCAGTTCACTTATTTCCAACAAGTAGGCGGTTTGGAATGTAAACCTGTCACCAGTGAGATTACTTATGGTTTAGAACGCCTTGCTTCTTACATCCAAGAAGTGGATAGTGTATACGATATCGAATGGACAACAGGTGTAAAATATGGAGAGATCTTTATTCAACCAGAATACGAACATTCTCAATATGCTTTCAATCATAGCAACCAAGAAATGCTATTGAATTTCTTTGATGAGTATGAAAAAGAAGCCAAAAAACAAATTGAAGCAGGTTTGGTTCATCCAGCATACGATTACGTTCTAAAATGCAGCCACGCCTTCAATTTGCTGGATGCTAGAGGAGCAGTATCGGTTACCGAAAGAGCCGGCTACTTAGCGCGCATTCGTAATATGGCACGAGCAATCGCAAAAGCTTTTGTAAATGAACGCGAAAAACTAGGATTCCCATTATTAAAGAATGAAGAAATTCAATTGGAGGAGGCTGAATAATATGAGTCATAATGTATTGCTTGAAATCGGACTAGAAGAAATGCCCGCAAATGTAATCACTCAAAGTCGCATCCAATTGATGCAACGAATCGAAAAATTCTTGACTGAAAATCGTTTAGCTTTTGGTGAAGTCAAGTCATATGCTACTCCACGTCGCTTAGCTGTATTGATACATGAAGTTGTTGAAAAGCAAGAAGACGAAGAAGTAACCGCTAAAGGACCGGCAAAAAAAATCGCTTTAGATGAAAACGGAGATTGGTCCAAAGCTGCACAAGGATTCGTTCGAGGACAAGGCCTGACAACAGATGACATTTATTTAAAAGAAATCAAAGGTATCGAATACGTGCACGTGGATAAATTTATTCCTGGAAAAGCAGCTATGGACATTTTGGTGCATTTATCAGAAGTCATCACAGCTATGACATTCCCGGTCAGTATGCACTGGGCAGACTATTCATTAAAATACATCCGCCCGATTCATTGGATCGCTGCTTTAGCAGATGATCAAGTGATTCCGTTTAAAGTGTTGGATATCGAAACATCGAACACCAGCCGTGGTCACCGCTTCTTAGGAACCGATGTGGAATTTAAAGATGCATTAGATTATGAAGATGCACTTAAAAAAGAATTTGTCATTGCAAACAATGATGAAAGAAGTGCGCTGATTGTTGAACAAATTAATCAATTAGCAGTTGAACACCATTGGACTGTTCCGATGGATGAGGACCTTTTGGAAGAAGTAACCAATATTGTCGAATACCCGACAGCTTTTTATGGAACATTTGACGAAACTTACTTATCTTTACCAAATGAAGTGCTGATCACTTCTATGAAAGATCACCAACGCTATTTTTATGTGTTGGATGCAGAAAACAACTTGATGCCTTATTTCATTTCTGTTCGCAACGGAAATGCCGATCACATTGAGAACGTGGCTAAAGGAAATGAAAAAGTATTAGTCGCACGTTTGGATGACGCTAATTTCTTCTTTGAGGAAGATAAAAAATTGTCGATCGCTAGCTGTTTAGAAAAATTGAAATCTGTTACGTTCCATGAAAAAATAGGATCTATGTTCAGCAAAATGCAGCGTGTAGGATTATTTGCAGAAGTTATTGGTAAGCAAGTTGGGTTAACTGAACAAGAATTGACGGATTTAAATAGAGCAGCGGCTATCTATAAATTTGATTTAGTGACCAATATGGTAGATGAGTTCCCTGAATTGCAAGGAATTATGGGTGAGAAATATGCGGTGTTGTTTGGCGAAAACGCAGCAGTTGCCCAAGCAATCCGTGAACATTACCAACCGATCTCTAGTGAAGGAGAATTGCCTGTCAGCAACATTGGGGCAGTATTGGCTATTGCGGATAAATTAGATAGTGTGATGAGTTTGTTTGCTGCTGGAGTTATTCCAACAGGTTCAAATGATCCATTTGGTTTAAGAAGACAAGCTTACGGGATGATTCGTATTGTGGTAGATAAACAATGGACGTTCCCTGTTCGTACGATTTGGAACACGATTTTAACTCAATTAGAAGGAAGCACTTCATTGCTGTTAGAAGGATTCAAAAAAACGGATACAGAAGCACTTGTTTTTATCAAAGGAAGAGTGCGTCAATTGTTGAACGGTCTTCATTTGAGCCATGATGTCATTGATGCGGCATTGGATTCTACTCAAGATGACATCATTCAAATTATTGAAACAGCTCAAGTTTTAGCGAGCGAAAGTGCGAAAAAAGATTTCAAACCAACAATTGAAGCAATCTCCAGAGCATTGAATTTAGCCAGCAAAGCCAATGCAGAGGCTGTCATTAAACCGGAACGTTTTGAAACAACTTCTGAAAAGAACTTGTATGACAATGTTCTGTTGCTTAAAGACCGTTATGCCGAGTTGACGATCGCAGAAAAATACACAGCGTTAGCTGACTTAGCACCGATCATCAATGCTTTCTTTGATGAAAACATGGTCATGGCAGAAGATGCAGAGGTTAGAGACAACCGTTTGTCTATTCTTCACCGAATAGCGGACTTCACGTTATCTTTTGCCAGCTTAGATAAACTCGTGATAAAATAATGTTTCATTGTTACTCCATTAGGGATCTTCTTTCTTAGTGGAGTTCTTTTTTAAATGAAACAAGATTTTACACAGCATAGTGAGAAGGGGGGTTCTTTTGATGGAAGAATTAAAAATGAAACGGGTTTATGAAAAGTCAGCTCCTGATGACGGTTACCGTATTTTAGTGGATCGCATTTGGCCGAGGGGGGTAAAAAAAGCATACGCCGATATCGATGAATGGTGCAAAGAAATCACCCCCACGACTGAAGCCAGAAAAGCTTTTGGTCATGATCCTGACAAATTTGAGCCTTTCAAAATGCGATACCTTCAAGAACTAGAGGAGAATCCTCAGGCACCAGAATTTATTCAAAAAGTTCACGATTTACTTCGTCACCAGCCGGTAACGTTAGTGTATGCTGCAAAAAATGAAACATACAACCATGTAGTGATTTTGAAAGAATTCATTGAAAAAAAGGGATAGAAATAGGGGATACATTAGGGGGAAAACATGCTAAAACGCTTTTTTAATTATTATCGACCATACAAAAAATTGTTTACACTGGATTTTAGTTCAGCTGTAGTAGTCGCCGTATTGGAATTGGCTTTTCCATTAGTAGTCAGTGAAGTGACCGATACATTATTGCCTTCTGAAAATTGGCGTCTGATCGTTGCCTCGTCCATTGGTTTACTGCTTTTATATGTCATTACAACATTATTGCAGTATGTGGTCACTTATTATGGCCATAAATTAGGAACGAACATTGAAACAGATATGCGCAGAGATCTGTATTCTCATTTGCAACGGCAATCTTTTCGTTATTTCGACAACCGAGAGACCGGTCAGCTGATCACTCGATTGACTTCGGATCTATTTGAGATTGCTGAAGTAGCTCACCATGGTCCGGAAGATATTTTTATCACGATCTTTACCTTATCGGGTGCTTTTTACATGATGATGCAGATACATACGGATCTAGCAATCGCCACATTTATTTTAGTGCCATTTATCGCTATTGCATTAGCCTTTTTCAATAAAAAAATGACAAAAGTCAATACACGTATTTACAAGAATATGGGAGATTTTAGTGCCGGTATTGAGGCAGCTGTTGGAGGAATCCGTGTCGTTCAAGCTTTTGCAAATGAAGAATATGAAAGCAAACGCTTTGAAGGATTGAACCAGGCTTACCGACAATCGAAGCTGTTATTTTTTAAAATGCTGGGAATCAGCCACTCCTACAATTATTTATTGATTCGATTGATCAGTTTGTTTGCTTTGTTTTTTGGAGCTTATTATACAATCCAAGGAGAAATCAGTTACGGAGATTTTATCGGATTTATTTTATTGGCTAATGTATTTGTGCGTCCCATTGAAAAAGTCAATACGATGATAGAAAGCTACCCTAAAGGTATCGCTGGATTCAAGCGTTTTGCTGAAGAACTGGATCTGGAACCAGAGATCCACGACAAGCCTACTGCTGTTGAAACGTCTGGCTTAACGGGTAATGTTGAATATAAAGATGTGACTTTTAGTTATGAAGGGAATGCACCTGTTTTAGAGGCAATCGACTTGTCGATCCAAGCGGGTGAGACAGTAGCTTTTGTTGGTCCAAGTGGAGCAGGAAAGACAACGATCTGTAATCTCCTGCCTCGTTTTTACGAAATTGATTCCGGTAAAATCACCATCGATGGTTACGATATCCAAGAAGTGAAACTCCAATCCTTACGCGATCAAATCGGTGTCGTTCAGCAAGACGTATTCTTATTTCCAGGAACGATTCGTGAAAATATCCGTTATGGGAAACTAGATGCGACAGAAGAAGAAATACAACAGGCTGTTCAATTAGCTCATTTGGAAAAAGTCGTAGATAGTATGCCAGAAGGCTTAGACAGTATAGTGGGAGAGCGCGGAGTCAAACTTTCAGGAGGACAAAAGCAACGGTTGTCGATAGCGCGAATGTTTTTAAAAAATCCGCCTATTTTGATCCTTGATGAAGCGACTTCTGCATTAGATACGGAAACAGAGCAAGTGATTCAAGATTCACTGGAGTCATTAGCTAAAGGACGTACAACTTTGATTATTGCACACCGACTGGCAACTATTAAAAATGCTACTCGCATTGTGGTAGTGAATGAAGAGGGCATTGCAGAACAAGGAGACCATGACGAATTGATAAAATTAAATGGCGCCTACAAGAAATTGTATGACGCTCAATTTTCTTCATAGATTGGTGTTTAGAAAATAAAAGATTAGAACTCCCATTGTGATTTAGGGAGTTCTTTTTGTATAATGGAAGTATCAATTTAAAATGAACAAAGGGCGGATAATATGGATGCTAGTCAACGAAGAGAATCAATCATTGCAACATTAAAAAAAGAGCATACTCCTTTTAGTGCTTCCAAGTTGGCTAAACAATTTGGTGTCAGCAGACAAGTGGTTGTAGGTGATGTATCTTTATTACGTGCTGCGGGTGTGGACATTATTGCAACACCGAGAGGATATTTGCTCGACTCGGCAGCCAGGTCACAGAATCCCCATAAACAATTTATAGGGAAAATAGCCTGCCAACATACAGTGGACCAGACACAAGATGAATTGTATACAGTAGTGGACAATGGGGGAGAATTATTGGATGTGATCGTTGAGCATCCGATTTATGGCGAATTGGCTGGGAGATTAAATATCGCTTCACGGAAAGATGCAGACCGTTTTATGAGACGCATGTCGGAAACCGAAACAGGATTGCTTTCTGATCTAACGAATGGCATTCATTTGCATACCATCGCTTGTGAAGACCGAGAAACCTTTGAGAGCATCAAGCGCTTGTTACAAGAATTGAATATTGTATACCGCGGGTGATTTAGTATTGACATTTCAATCATAACTTATATAATTACCTTACAGGTGTCAAGACACATGTAAAAAAGTTGTATGAGGAGTATACACATGAAAACAAGAAAAAATATTTATCAATTGACATTATCTGCTATTTTAATTGCTATCGGGATTCTTATTCCCATGATCAGTCCTTTAAAACTGATTTTAGAACCAGCTTCATTCACATTAGCTAGTCACGTCCCGATTTTTATTGCGATGTTTATTTCACCTAGTGTAGCTGTTGCAGTGGCGCTTGGGACCACAGCAGGATTCTTTTTAGGAGGGTTTCCGATTGTGGTTACTTTAAGAGCCCTGACACATGTGATATTCGTGGCTATTGGATCGCAAATGCTGAAAAAAAGGCTCTCATTGATTCAGGAAAAGGGGCAATCTTTCTTATTTTCTTTCTTGATTGGAATCATCCATGCCGTAAGCGAAATCGCTGTCGTATCCTTGTTTTACTTTTCAGGGGGAATGACAGGCGGTTACTATGCTCAAGGGTTTATGACTTCAGTATTGCTGCTGGTAGGGGTAGGGACTGTCGTGCATAGTATGATCGACTTTTCCATTGCTCAAGTAATTTGGCTCGGATTGGAAAAAAGAACCAACGTTTCTAAAAAAATCTCTCACATTCAGTAGAATCAGTTAGGCTAAATAAACACAAATCAAAACAGTTGTCTCATAAGGACTACCCGAAGTGTTTTTTCTGTAGACACTTTGGTAGTTCAATTTGAGTTTTATCAGGTTTCATGCTACAATACATAATGTATTGTTGTGTATAATAATAGCTATGAAAAATTGAGTCGCACTTAATTATGGGTGCGACTCTTAGATACTTTTACTGTTTGTTTGACAAATAGATGTCTTGAATGGATCGAGGTGAATGATGTGGCAGTAAGAATTCCTGAAGAGACGATCAATGAGATTCGGCAAAAAACCAATATTACTGATGTGGTCAGTCAATACGTCCAATTAAAAAAGCAAGGAAAAAACTTATTTGGCTTTTGTCCATTTCATGAGGAACGAACACCTTCATTTTCAGTGACAGAAGAAAAGCAGATTTTCCATTGTTTTAGCTGTGGGCGAGGAGGAAATGTCTATTCTTTCTTAATGGAAGTAGATGGCTTATCTTTCCCGGAAGCAGTTGTCAAAACGGCTGAGTTGAGCAATATTCCTCTAGACGATGAATTGCTTCAACAACAAAGTCAGTATCATTCGGCTGGAGATTCAAAAAATGATCAACTCATTCAAATGCATGAAGAGAGTACAGAATTATTTCATCATATTTTATTAAATACTACAGCAGGTGAAGAAGCGTTAAACTATTTATTGGAACGTGGTCTAACCACTGAGACTATAGAAACCTTTAAGATCGGTTTTTTGCCAAAGGAACGAACGGTATTATTGCAGTATTTAAAAGGGAAAAATTATACAGATCAACAGTTGGAAGAATCCGGATTATTTATCACCCGTGAGAATGGCGACAAAATGGACCGTTTTTCCAATCGGATTTTATTTCCCGTTGAAAACCAGCAAGGGAAAGTGGTGGCTTTCTCAGGAAGGCTTTTTAAAGCTACGGAAAATCCTCATTTTACGGAACCTAAATATTTAAACAGTCCTGAAACAGCTTTATTCAACAAGCGCAGAGTATTGTTCAATTACAAGCGAGCCCGTTCTACGATTCGGAAAGAAAAAGAAGCGATTTTGTTTGAAGGTTTTATGGATGTTATTTCTGCTTATCAAGCAGGAGTCACCAATGCCATCGCTACAATGGGGACCAGTTTAACCAATGAACAGATCCATATGTTGGATCGGATCACGGATAAAATCATCATCGCTTATGATGGAGATAACGCTGGAATAGAAGCTACTAAACGAGCGGCAGTTCTCTTGAGTGAAGAAACTCATTTTGATGTGGAAATCATTAGTTTTCCAGAGGGATTGGATCCGGATGATTACATCAAGCAAAAAAGTTCTGAAGCCTTTGTGGAATTTATACGTCATGGGCGAGACACGTTGTTCAATTTTAAAATGCGGTATTATCGTCGTTCTCTTAATTTGAATAATGAGACCGAACGTTTAGGGTATATAGACAAGTTGTTAAAGGAACTATTGACGATTCCTTCAGCTATTGAGCGAGAAGTCTATTTAAAACAATTAGCTGAAGAATTCGATATCACTCTGGAGACACTTAAAGAACAGTTTCAACAAACTTTCTACACTTATCAAAGCAAAAAATCGCAGCACGCCCAATCGGAGCAACAGGACCCACCGCCAAGAAGGCAGCCTAATATCCCTTCGCAATTCCAAAAGCAGAGACGCATTATTGGGCCTGTGGAGCGCGCAGAACGATTATTGTTGAACCGGCTCCTTCATTTTGAAGCTGCCTGGGTCCAATTAAAAAGCGCAGCTGAGGACTTTCATTTCGTGCACGATGAGTATCAAATGTTATATGTGTTGTATGAAAGTTTTAAGGAACACACAGAAAACCAGGGAACTGTAGAAGCTTTTATGGACTTCGTCAAAGAACCTGAATTAAAAAATCAGTTAGTAGAACTGGAATTAATGTCTGTCAGTGATGAAATGAGTAATCAGGAAATCATTGATTGTGTAGACGTTATTACACGAAAATCTGAATTACACGATCAATTGAAAGAAAAACAGCAACAAATAAAAGAAGCTTCCCGACAAGGAAATCAAGACCAAATGCGCATATTGATGAAGGAAGTGGTCGATTTGTCTCGATTGTTGAAGAGCAAGTAGGTTGATTGAGTAAGGTTAGAGGATTTAAACCATTCAGTTGGAAAAGGGGAGGCATTTTTTGATGGCAGATAAACAAACTACAAGCAAACAAACGTATGAACAAGCTGTAAAAGCCTTGATCAAAGAGTACAAGATAAAAGGTACGATCAAATACGACGAATTATCCGATAAAATTGCAACACCTTATACGTTGGAAGCAAAAGACATGGATAAATTGATTCAACGTATTGAAGATGCAGGAATCGGTGTTGTCGGAGAAGATGGAAATCCTACTGAACGTCAATTGATCAAAGAGGAAGAAGAAGAAAAACCAGAAGATTTAACTGCTCCTCCCGGTGTGAAAATCAATGATCCTGTACGTATGTATTTGAAAGAAATCGGACGTGTGGATCTATTATCGGCTGATGAAGAAGTATCCTTGGCTAAGCGTATTGAAGAAGGAGACCCAGAGGCTAAACAAAGTTTGGCTGAAGCCAACTTGCGTTTGGTAGTTAGTATTGCAAAACGTTATGTAGGTCGTGGAATGCAATTCTTGGACTTGATTCAAGAAGGTAACATGGGCTTGATGAAAGCTGTTGAGAAGTTCGACTATACTAAAGGGTTTAAATTCTCTACGTATGCAACTTGGTGGATCAGACAAGCGATTACTCGCGCGATTGCTGACCAAGCCAGAACGATCCGTATCCCGGTTCATATGGTTGAAACCATCAACAAATTAGTGCGTATCCAACGACAATTATTGCAAGACTTAGGAAGAGATCCTACACCCGAAGAGATCGGTGCTGAAATGGACTTGCCGACTGAAAAAGTACGTGAAATCTTGAAAATTTCTCAAGAGCCTGTTTCGCTTGAAACACCAATTGGAGAAGAAGACGATTCTCACTTAGGCGATTTCATCGAAGACCACGATGCTACAAGTCCAGAAGACAATGCTTCTTATGAGTTATTGAAAGAACAATTGGAAGACGTATTAGATACTTTAACGGACCGTGAAGAAAATGTCTTGCGTCTGCGTTTTGGTTTAGATGATGGACGTACAAGAACATTGGAAGAAGTTGGTAAAGTATTTGGTGTGACCCGTGAACGGATCCGTCAAATCGAAGCGAAAGCTCTACGCAAACTTCGCCACCCAAGCAGATCGAAACAATTGAAAGATTTCTTGGAATAAAAGAATTAAACTTACAGACACTTGCCATTTGGGGAGTGTCTTTTTTTACGTTGTTGGTAGAGAAATTCCTTCCGGAATCGGGGTTGCTTGGTGAGAGTCATGGGAGCGCTTGGAGCCGCGGTCTCCAAGCTTGCAAGCTTTGTCATGGCTGTTGCTGCTTCAGCAGCTTTACAGACATGATACACTTGGGCGTATGCCCACAGCGCTTTCACATTGCATCTTAGACATGGCTACCAGCAACCCCGCTTCCTTCAGGAATTTCTAAGGATGAGTCTCTATGGGATTCTGTTTTCAAAGAAGTGTCATTATACTATCAGTCATGAATAAGTTATACTGTTTATGAACGTATGCGTCTTACCAAAGGGGCTGTTATGTTCAGTTCAAGGTATCAACTATAACACCTCGCGTTGGTTTAATAAGAAAATGAACAAGTCCTCCTGAATAAGAGATAAACAAAGCAAATTAGAAAAGCTTTCTTTCTCAAAATACGGGGAATGAAAATGAATAAGAATAGTGAAACCATCAAAAAACGTTTGTCCGAAAATGTAGAATTTAAACAAGTTTTTTGAAGAAGAACAGATAAAACTAGATTTAGCAGATCTTATGTTTGAGTTGAGAACGCAAACGGGTTTAAATCAGACAAACTTTGCAAAGAAGGTAAAAAATCACGTTCTACGATTGCTAGAATTGAAAGTGCTAGAGTGGAAACGTCACTTTCTACTATTGAAGATATAGCTCGTTCTTTGGATAAGAAAGTTGAAGTTAAAATTGTCGATAAAGGTAATGCATAAAATTTCAAAAGTAAACTAGTAGACATTTTTGCTCTTAAATGTTATTAAAATCATGAAGAATAAGAGTTCTTGATTTCACTATTAACATAATAAAAAACTCCTAGACTACTATTTTTGGTATTCTAGGAGTTTTGCTATATATAGTTATGTGAATGAGCTAAAATAATAGGAGAAAAGTTCAATGTTCTTGGAACAAAAAAAATATATATAAAGAAATGAGGAGACTTAATGAAAATAGTAGTACTTGCAGGGGGTATAAGCGAAGAAAGAAATGTCTCACTGTCTTCTGGCAGCCAAATAGCGAATGCTTTAATGAAAAAAGAGCATGAAGTATTGTTGATAGACCTAGCTCAAGATAATGAGGAAACTAGTGACTTTGATAGTGCTTATTCTTTAAATCATCAGGATGAATATTTATTTCAGGTATCTGAAGAAACGCCTAGTGTTTTTATGAAAAATACTCAAAAAGATACAGTGGGGAAAAATGTTCTCAACATCTGCAAAACAGCTGATATAGTTTTTATAGCTCTTCATGGTGGGATTGGTGAGAACGGTCAAATTCAAGCCTTATTTGATATTCATGGTATACGATATACTGGATCAGGATACAAGAGTAGTCTTCTCGCGATGGATAAAGTCATCTCGAAAGAACTGATGGCTTTTCATCATATTCCAACACCAAAATGGACAGTTATAAAAAAAATAAAGGATGCGAGCACGGTGACATTACCAGCAGTTGTGAAGCCAAACGATAGTGGATCGAGTATTGGAGTAGAGATTGTGTCTGATAAAAAAGAATTAAGCACGGCATTAAAATCAGCTTTTAACTATTCTCAAACTGTATTAGTAGAAGAAAGAATTATTGGTCGGGAGTTTTCGGTGGGAATCGTAGGGGAAAAAGCGTTGCCCGTTATAGAAGTGATACCTAAAGCTGGATTTTATGATTACAAAAATAAATACCAAGCCGGTTTTACAGAAGAAATTACGCCAGCACATTTAAATGAAGAATCAACAAAAACGATGCAAAAATTAGCTCTTCAAGTTCATCATCTTTTAGGACTAACGATCTATTCGAGAATTGATTTTATGATGGATGATAATGAAAATATCTATTTCATAGAAGCCAATTCACTTCCAGGCATGACACCTACCAGCTTGATTCCTCAAGAATCTGCAGCCGTGGGCATCAGCTATATAGATTTATGTGAAATGATTGTAAAAAATTCTTTAGCGAAATAGTTCTGTGTTTTTTGAAAGAAAATGAATGAAATAAATTGCTTATAGCATTCCCTTAGTGAGTTTGTATCTCAGTAAGGGAATGCTATTTTTTTAGAAATAATAACATGAATTATACAAAGTGCTCTATTTTATATGATACAATGATTAAAATAAGATGAATTTTGAATGATATAGAGATGCGGTATATGTCAGACTTAAATCGCAATTGCAGAAAGGAACTTAAACATGTTTACAAAAGAAGAAATCTATAAAGACATCCAAAAAATTATGAAGGAAGATTATGCGGGGTACATAGACAGCAAGCACCTAAATCATCCTGACCGATACACCATAACTAATGATATGAGTGATCAAGAATTTGAAGAAACCATTGAAGATTATTTATTGGATTTTAATGATGGTCATTTATGGTTTGGGGCTAGAAATACAGAAAGGCCTTATATCGGTTTTTCTGTAAGACGCTATAAGGATGCTTTGTACGTGACAAGTTCACCTGAAGAAAAGCGTCTTATGGAGAGGGATAAAATAACGCTGATTGATGGAATTAGTATCCCAGAACTAGCCATTACTTATGCAAAACGTTTAGAGGACAATGTACCTGAACGACAAAGATGGAATGCTGTTCTGACCAAAGCTACAACGATACAAGTTGAAAGAAATCATACATCATTTGTTGTAACTCTTGCTAGTTATGATAGACCACCTAGAGTACATGAATATTCTTTTAAACAAGTAGAACCAAATACTGCCTACATAAAACTCACGGATTTTGCACAAGAAGCTCCAATCCAAAAAATTATTCAAGACAATAAGGCAGCTTTGAAGACGAGCGAAAACTTGGTAATTGATGTCCGTGTGAATCATGGTGGAAATGACTTTTTTTATTTTTCTTTATTGGCTTATATGTTTGATAAAAAAGTAACCTTTACAGACTTGTTTGCAGAGGATGAAAACATGCTGACGAATTATACAGAACGAAATTATCAGCTATGGGTTCCAGAGCTAAAAGCCTATTTAATGCAAGAATTGGATGATGATACAAGAGATAGGGTAGAAGATGAAATAGAATTGTTTGAACAAAACAGACATAAAGGGTTAGTGGATGTTCCTGAAGATTCTGATGTCATAATTGAAGGGCGTTCGACTCCAGCAAACGTGTATGTCTTATCCGATTATTCTTGTGCCAGTTCAGGAGATACTTTTGTATCAAATGCTAAGAAATCTCCAAAGGTTACTGTTGTAGGGCGAGCGACTATGGGAATCATAGACTATATGAATGTGGTCACTGTAGATTACGGGGACTTTGAATTTGTTTATAGTATCTCCAAAATGAATCAAAAATATGCCACAAATGGGAGAGGAATTGCACCTGATATTTACATTCCATGGACACCGGAACATTTGACAGAAGATAAAGACTTGGCTTATGTACTTGAGTTGATTAAGAACAAAAATAAGGAAGTAGATGAAAATTGATGATTGATAATTTAGTGATTCGGCCAATTGAACAAAAAGATTTACCTCGCCTTTGGGAGCTGAGTTTTAAAGAAGAAGCGCCTGAATGGAAGAAATGGGACGCGCCTTATTACCCTCACCGTGCGATGGAATACGAAGAATTCTTACCGATGGGTGAAAAGTGGATGGGCCAAGATGATATGTGGGTTGTAGTACTGGAAGGAAACTTGATAGGAATCGTGATTTACTATTGGGAACACAAACCTTCTCTTTGGTTGGAAATGGGGATCATATTGTATTCTGGCAATCAGTGGGAAAAAGGCATCGGCACAGAAGTGATGCGTCGTTGGATAGATCGTTTGTTCGCGACCATGCCGCTAGTACGTGTCGGATACACTACTTGGTCTGGCAATAAACGCATGATTCGAGTAGGTGAAAAATTAGGCATGCAAATGGAAGCCCGAATACGTAAAGTCCGTTATTACGATGGAAAATATTACGACTCCATTCGCATGGGAATGTTAAGAGAAGAGTGGGAAGACTTGCTCGATACAAAATAATGGTGCCGGAAACAGCTGTGAGGAGGATTTTATGATTTTACATACAGATGTAAAGGGAAAAGGAGAACCCTTAGTGCTTTTCCATTCATTTGGCAATACTGGTTCTTCCATGTACGAAGAGGTGACACAGTTTTTTGTCGATAAAAACTATCAAGTCATACGCCCAGATTTAAGAGGTCATGGGGGATCAGAAGGAGAAATACAGCATTACTTTAGTTATGCTGCAGACGATGTGAAAGATACTCTAGATTCTTTTGGCATTGAAAAATGTCACATTGCAGGTGTTTCTTATGGTGGGATTGAAGTACTGTTGTTTGCGCAAAAGTATCCTGAATACGTGAAGTCACTAACGGTATCAGGTGTTTTTCCAATCAAACCAGAAGATTGGGACGAAAGTGAACAAGAAGAAGCTGACGGGCTAAAAAGTATCCGAGCCAATAAAGAAGTTGCTTTCGTATTAGATGAGATGCATGGCACTGGCGATTGGAGAAGACTATTTCAATCTGTGATTGATAATGAAGAGGCTTATCCATTTGATCAAATAAGAGATGTTTCAATTATAAGCGTCCCAATGTTGTGCATTTCTGGTGGTTCTTCTGAAAAAGAAATAGCTAACGCTCTAAATTTCAAGGAACTCAATCCTGAAATTCACATGTCGATCATTCCTTTTGCGGGGCATTTAGTTTCCGAAGACCAACCATTGATCTATTCACAGACACTTCATTGTTTTATTTGTGAAGTAGAGCGATTAGTGTCTCAAAACCATATTTACTAGGAGCTGCTGTACTGATGGATATCAAAATCAGAGTTAAAGACGATTCAACTATAACGGACGAAGAGTTACAAGATATTGAGATGTTGTTTAACAATGAATATACCGATAAGGACGACATTTGGGAAAGAGAGTCCCCATATGGTTTCTCTCCAGCAGATATGCGGATTATGGCTTATGAAAATAGCAAACTTGTTGGGCATATTGGTGCAGAAAAAAGATGGGTATCTGTTGGAGAAGGTAAAGTGAAAATTGCTGGTATCGGCGGGGTATTAGTGGATAAAGAGTATCGTAGTTTTGGAATAGCAACGCAACTAATGCACAGAATAATAGCGGATATGCAAAAGAATGAGTATGCTCATTTTGGGTACTTAGGTTGTAGGGAAGAAGTTGTCCAGTTCTATAGTTCATGCGGATTTGAAAGAATTGAACGGATTGAAACGGTGAAGAAAAACTTTTCCAATGAGGATATGACGAGAAGCGGTTTTCCTATTCTTATCTGCTCGATTACAAAAGATACGAGTGCATTTCCGACAGGGAATATTAACTTACATGGCACAGCATGGTAAGAATACAGATAAATGTTAGGATGCAAAAAAGATAAAGTGCTTAATTTTAATAAACCAAATATTCTGAAAACAAAAGTCTTAAGAGAAGTAAAGAGTTGAAATTTTCTGTGAGGAGGAATTTTTGTGAGTGTTAAAAGAGCGTCCTATTCTCTACTGATTACAGTATTACTGTTTGTAGGCATATTCGCTGTTTATCTAGAGAGTCCATTTAATCTAGGAATTTATTTTATGGGAATAGGAGTCTTGTGTTTGTTGATATTTTGTTCAATAACTCTAATCTTATTTGCAAAGAAAAATATCTTCATCAAATTAAACACCATTAGATTAGTAAGCTTATTGATTTTGACAGGTTACATATTCACTATTTTAATACTGGTATATATTTTTTGGATTTGGGCTGTTTTTATTGTGCCTTGGAGTTAGGAGGGAAATTAATTGTCAAAAAATATATTGTTAAAAGATGTCACTTTTCAGCACGACAAAATGACAGAGCCCATTTTTGATGGAATGAATATCAGTATCAATGAGGAGTGGAAGTTAGGGCTTCTCGGGAAAAATGGAAGCGGAAAAACAACTCTGCTGGACCTTTTACTAGGAAATTTGGATTACCGAGGAATTATTGAAACACCTTTGGAATTTACTTACTTCCCAAATTACCCAGAAAATGCAGGAAGTGAATTCACGATTGATCTATTGTTGAGCAGGAACCCAACTGTGGAGCAGTGGGAGATAGAAAAAGAGCTGCATGCTTTAGAATTATCCTATGACCTGTTGTATCAACCATTTGCTACTTTAAGTGGTGGAGAACAGGCGAAAATGATGTTACTGGAATTATTTTTAGATGAGCATAAATTTCCTTTGATTGATGAGCCGACCAATAACTTAGATTTGCATGGGCGAAATCTAGTTGCTCAATACCTAAATAAACAGAAAGGGTATATCGTCGTGAGTCATGATGAAGCCTTTCTGAATCAATTTGTAGACCATGTTTTGTCTATCAATAAACAAACGATCGAGTTGATTGCCGGAGATGTAGAAACATGGCGAACAGAGTTAACAAACGCAAATAATTTAGCTTTGGAAAGAAATGGCCAGCTGAAAAAAGAAATCACTCGCTTAAAAGACACTTCTAAACGGATGGCTGATTGGGGTAGCCAGAAAGAAAATGCGTCTAAAGATGCTTCTTCACGTAGATTAGCTGCTAAGCAAATGAAAAAATCAAAAGCGGTCCAAAAACGACGAGACAATAAAATAGACGAAAAATCTCAACTCATAGACAATGTTCAGAATATCAGGGAACTGGAAATGCATGTCTTGGTTCCTAAAAAGAGATTGATTACCATGAAAGATTTCTCAATTCTTCGGAATGGTGAACCTTTATTCCAGCCGATTAGTTTTGAACTTCTTCCAGGAGACCGATTATTCATAAAAGGGAACAATGGTGTTGGAAAATCGACGTTATTAGACTTTATATTGAACCCTTCAGATATGGCAACCGTTGGGACATATAAGATTCAGTTGCCTCCAAAAGTCTCTATTTTAGAACAGCGACTGTTAAGAAAAGAGGATTACTTTGGCTTTTTTGATGCATTAGACGGGACTCAACAAGAAGTATTGTGGAGAATTTTAAGTGAATTGGGATTGTCGAAATCCAAATTTAACGATTCTTCCAGTAAAGAGTGGAGCGAAGGTGAACTAAAGAAAATTAATATCGCTAAAAGTTTATTGATCCCTTCAGAAGTGTACGTCTGGGATGAAGGGACTAATTATTTAGATATAGATATTGTTTCTCAGTTGATTGATGCTATTCAGTTAAATGAGCCGACTATGTTGGCTGTAGACCATAATGAAAAGTTTGTTGAAGAAGCTGCTACAAAAGTACTCATTTTAGAAAAATGAATGGTTAATCAGAAAATAAAGTGATGATAAGGATGGGTTAGAAGAAACGTCAAGTATCCATTATTTTAGAGGAGAATAGTTTATGTTTATTCCGTATGAACCAAAATTTGGTGAAGAGATAGATAACTTATTAAAACAGGCTCCTTATTATTTGATTTGGGGAGAAAAAGCTTCCTTTACATTGCTAGCTCTAGAAGAAGATAGGATTGTGGGGGTGGGCAGTCTATGGAACAATTCAATTCATCCATATAGGGATTACATAAGTATTTATATCCATCCAGATTATCGAAAAAAAGGAATCGGGAAAGAACTTTTTGACCAGTTATTTCTTGCTTCAAATACTAAAAAGTTGCAAATAACCATTCAATCTACCGACCAACAAGCTTTAGATTTTTTAAATAAGTGTGGCTTTAAATTAGCTCGTAAGTGCTATACACCAGTACTAAAAGAGGCTAAACCTACTCATTCAGAAAATAATATGTTTATTCATGGAGAAATCGCCTCGTTTGGCATGGCATCTGAAGATAATCAAAAGGATACCTTAGAAATGCAGTTGAAAAACTATATCGATTTCCACCAAATGATTAATCCTTTGAGTGAAGAAATGACAATGACCAAGTGGAAAGAAATCATATTGGAAGACTTAAGTTTCACTCATTCTAAATTATTGATAGTAGATGGAGAAGTAATGGCTTATATCTTTTTCTACAACACAGAAAATAGTAATGAAATAGAAGTGGGGTACATTGGTGGGAAAGACATCCAGCAGATTGAAAGCTATCTGCCTTTTTACAAATGGACAATAGAGCAGATGATTGCTCAATACGAGATAATGAGCATTGAAGCTGATGATGTGGATCCCTATGCTTTTGCTGCATTGAATAATTTTCAGTATGATGCTAGTTTGTCATTGGATGCTTATATTTTGTAACTAAGCGGTGGTGTGACAATGATGAAGTAACGATTCATTATCCTACCACATATAACAGACTAACAGAACAACACGTTTTTAATATAGTTTCTATTAAAAATAAAGGATACATAAATAATTAAATTTAGAAAAGGAATGAGCTATTTGGACCGATCAGAAAAAGCTGTTTTTACGAATATGTGTATGATTCAGAATGATAAAGGACAAATATTGGTTCAAGATAGAAAAAGCTTGGATTGGCCTGGTTTGACTTTTCCTGGAGGACATGTTGAAAAAAATGAATCTTTTCACGATTCTGTTATCAGAGAAGTACAAGAAGAAACTGGTCTCATTATAAAAAATCCTATAATATGCGGTATTAAGCAGTTTCAAACGTATTCAGATGAAAGATATGTCGTACTATTCTATAGAACAGATACTTTTATAGGTGAACTAACCAGTTCAGATGAAGGGGAAGTTTTTTGGATAGATGAAAATGAATTGTTGAGTTCTCAAACAGCTACAGATTTTTTTGAAATGTATGAAATTTTTATAAATCCAAATCTATCAGAATTTTATTACGAATTCTATAACAACAATTGGGAAAAGAAGCTTTTATAATTTTTCACAAAAAATATAAATTAGAAAACTCAGTATATCAAGGAAATATAGCACTTAAATAAGAATATGAGGAATGAAATGAAAATAAGAACAGCCGTGATTGAAGACGCTAAGTAAATTGCGGTTGTATAGGTGGATGCTTGGAAAATGACCTATAAAAATTTGATTCTTGATGAGTTTTTAAATTAGATTACGTATATGAGCAGAATACAGATATGGAGAAATATCCTATCTACTGAAATTGTGTAGATTGCTGAAACTAATGATGAACAAAGTATTGGTTATTCAAATGGGGGAATTGAAAGAACAGGCAAATACCCATGATACCTCGTAGAATTATTCGGAATATTATACATTTTATAAGCATATTAGGAAAAAATGATTAGGACGAGAATTGTTTAAATCTGGCTTCATGGATCTATTAGAAAATGATATTCACTCTATGACGGTTGTAGTATTTGAAGGAAAGCATTCTCAATTATTCTATAAGGCGCTTGGAGAAGTCAATATAGATAAAGATGAGTTAGAAATATTTGAGGAAAATTTAAGGTAGTTCTTTATGGATGAAAAGAGACAAGAATATTAATATAAGCTTTGATGAGCTGCCGATTATGAAATGATCCCTACATTAGACTGGAGGTAAGCAATTTGAACAGAGTAAAATTATTATTACCAAGTATAGGGTATAAAGATGAAATTATGAACTATCGGAAAGAATTTATTGAGAATCAGGACAATCTTGATGGAACAAGCTATTTAATCAATCATGCAAACTTTGAAGAATGGCTTAGTTCGGTCAATAATATTTTTCAAAAAGACACTGTAAGGAAAGGTTCAGTATCTGCGACTACATTTATAGCCGTTTCTCAAGAAGGCAGTCTCATCGGTATGATGAGTATTAGACATCAGTTAAATGACTATTTATTTCATTTTGGTGGTCATATTGGTTATAGTGTTAGAAAATCAGAAAGACAAAAAGGTTTTGCTACTGAAATGTTAGCATTGGCTTTAATTGAATGTAAAAAGCTGAAAATCAATAGAGTACTGATCACATGTGACAAAGACAATCTAGCCTCAGCAAAGACTATTCTGAATAATGGCGGAATTTTAGAAAATGAATTACTTGAAGGAAAGAAAATCAAACAAAGGTATTGGATAAATTTGGACAATGATTAACTAGTTCTACCCCATACATATTTTAATATTCGGAGTGCCAAATTAATTCTGATAAAGTTCTATGACGTAAAAAAATATAAGGAGCAAAGTCCATTTATGAATAAGGCAATATTTTGGGACCTATTAGGTACTTTAGGCGGAAATAGTCATTCTTTACTAAATATTGACTTCAAGTTCTTTGATCAAGCTATACCCGCATTACAAAAAGCTGCTCAAAAAGATTTTTTAAATATCATCATTACGAATCAAAGTCATATTTCTCATGGACGAATGACGCTTGAAGAATATAATGGTTCCTTAAAGAAGCTAGTAAACGAATTAGAAGATCACAACATTAAGATAACTGAAGTGTATACCTGTCCACATGCCAAAATAGACAACTGCAACTGCAAGAAACCTCAGCCTTTATTTGTAAATGAAGCTGTTAAAAAACATGATTTAGACCGATGAGAATGCTATATAGTTGGAGATTCTGGTAAAAATGATATGATGCTGGCAAAAAATGCCGATATGAAAAGTGTATTAGTCTTGACTGGTGTGGGAATCGAAAGCTTGAGCAAAAAGAGACACTTATGGAGCAAAGCGAAACCGACTCATATTGCAGAGGATTGTTTAGATGCTGTAGATAAAATAGTTTCCTATTCATAGTAACCTTATGAAAAAGGAAGGAACATTATAGTCAAACAATCGATAAAAAATTTAAATGAAAGGAAGAGATAGATGAATAACTTGAAGTACCGACCAACAAATTATGTAAAGGGAAAATGGCTTATTTTTATCTTTTCTATTCTTTTATTTTTAACGGCTTGTCAACAGAAAGAAGCTTCCTCCCAAATGGAAGTAGCCGAAGAAGTGCCAGAAAAAAGCCAAGTTATTGAAAATGAATATGCTTTTAGCAAACTTTTTGGATACATACGTTTTTTTCACCCAAGTGATGAAGCAAGCCAAGTGAATTGGAATGATTTTGCTGTTTATGGAGCAGATGAAGTCCTTGGTGCAACAAATAATGAAGAATTAAGAGAAACACTAGAACAATTGTATCTACCAATTGCTCCAACTGCAGTTTTTTATAATCCTTCTTCAGAGGACATCCCATCAATCGATTCTCCCGTAAGCGAACGTATTGCATGGCAACACAAAGGGTTAGGAATAGAAGATTTGATGCCCTCCATTTACAACAGTGAACGAGTGCATGCGAAAGTAGATAATGACGAACAAATATTAAGCGATAATGCCTTATTTGAGGAATATCCCGCAGAAAATGATGTAATGAATGTTCAGTTAACAGATGAACTGGCTGTTGTTGTTCCTTTGACACTGGGAATCGAAAGAATAGAAGGAGAAGCGATAAACAACATTGCGCTTGAAGACATGCGGACGATTGGATCTACCGAAGAAAGCCGGAAAGCTTTTTCTCGTCTGGAAAGTGAGCTGTCTCTTCTCTCAGAAAACCTAGAGGATAAACACGTTCAATTTGCTGCAACAACTATCACGTGGAATAATTTACAGCATTTCTCTCCAAACTCCCATGTAGTTGATACAAAATGGGAAGAACTACTCATGCCAACACTCGATGAAACTTATGAAGCTGATTCAAAAGAAGGGTATATGAATGTCTTAATGAGTTTGCTGGAAAAAACGGGAGACGGTCATGCCAACATTAGTGATACTCGTTTTCCACATACGAATTCATTTGTTTTAGAGCCAGGAGAGATATGGCCATTTCAAGCAGATGTGGTAAATGGGGAAGTTATTGTGACTGCAACGGATGCTGAGTCGCAACTTGAAGAAGGAGATCAGTTACTTACCATTGGGAGTACAGATGTAAACAGTTGGATAGAAGAGATCCAAGAAACCATTCCAGGGTCATCCCAATTAAAAGAATATCGCGCTCTTCAATACATTCGTGAGTTACCTGGAGAAAAAGTGACAATTGAACGGGACGGAACCGAACACACTTATACAGACGTTGAAAAGAGTAGAACATCAATAGATGAATTTTACCGTGAAGAACCCATAAAAGAATTGGAAGAAAACATTTGGTATGTAAATCTTAATCAACCAGTTTTAGATGAATTAAATGAAAACTTAACAACCTTACAAGCTGCAGAAGGGATTATCTTTGATTTACGCGGTTATCCGTATTCCTTTGCTGAAGCACAAGAAGTAATCCAGTTATTGACGGATGAACCATTAATAGGCCCAATATTCCGCTTTCATGCAGCAATTTATCCAGATAGAGAATCACCTATTTTAATTGATGAGCCAACTGGATTTGAAGCCAGTGAAAGAAAGTTGGACAGCGAAATCGTCTTCTTAAGTTATTCTGGGTCAATGAGTATGCCGGAATATTTCTTGAAATACGTCAAAAATAATCAATTAGGAACTATCATAGGTGAGCCAACAGCTGGATCGGACGGCAATATGTATACGTACTCTATTCCTGGAAGATTATTCGGCGGAATTACGATGGTCGAAGTCCTCAATCTTGACGAGTCACAAACCCATTTAGTTGGAGTAGAGCCGGATATTTACGTTAACAGAACTCGAGAAGGCGTTAAAAAGGGGGAAGATGAATTTATTAGTGAAGCTATTGAGTATATTCATTCAAAACGTAGTATCCCCAAGCAATAGTGTATGGAAATGGAATTACTAAGGGCTTTTTAGTTCTACAAAAGGACTATCAAAATTATAAACTACCAGTCTAGTAGTGAAAATGTATTTTATCTATCATTGAAAACTGTATCGGTACAAAAAGCTGACAGCTTGTTTCCAAATCATATTTAAGAAGGTAGAAGAAATGTTGCTAAAGATATGAATTATTAAACCGAATAAAGAAATTAACACTCTAAAAATTGATTGGAGAAAAGCATGAAACTAATCAAAAAAAGCTTATTTGCACTCGTTGTTCTATGCCTAATGATAGCTGCCTTTTTTGGCATACTATTGTTTCTTGATTCGGAGCAAGGACTTGCAGCAGTTGGAGTAGCGCTTTTACTAGCAGGTGCTGTTATCTTTTTTTCTGTAGTAGGAATTTTTCAACCACGCTGGTATCCAGTTAAAAGTCGCACTTCTAATAGCTTAGCAATTATCGCCACTTTAGTCTTTTCTGTAACAACACTCATACTAGCAGGGTTAAATATGGGATTATACCAAGTGGAAGAGTACATCACAGAAGGCAAGACATTGAGTGTACAACAAAAACTTACCTACTATAAGCAATTTACTGGTACAGAAGCCGAAGAGACCGTAAATTTGGAAGAACTCTCTAGACAAGAAATAGGAACTCTGACATTTTACTATGAAGAAGGCGAAGAAATACAAGAAACTATTGATCAAGCAGTAGAAGTTATCCAACAAAACCAGACAGAACTACAAAATTTTGTAGGGGGTGAAGCGCAAAAGCCAGTTGGTGTAGTCTTTTATTCAGCAACAGATCAAGCATTCCAAACCGAGGATACTGGTTGGGGCAAAGATGGCTTTTACTCAACTGATACTCATCTCATTCATCTGCCTCTTCCTTTAGATAAAACTGTTTTAATCCATGAGTACACACATCATTTGATTCAAACAGTGAAAGAGGAACAACAGATATTTCCTCTAGCCATACCCGTTTGGCTGGAGGAAGGTACTGCTTCTTACTTGGCTGAAAAGAACCATGAAATACTGAGCGAATTCATTTCTCAAACAGAATACATCAGTTTCCGAGAACTCGAAAGTCAAGGTGGGTGGGAAAGTTACCAGAGAGACGCTTATGATCCCTACTTCCAAAGCAGAGGTTTTGTTCAGTATTTGGTGCAAAAAGAAGGAGAGAATATCATTCAGCGGATGTTTCGGAATATCAGTACATCTTCCTCATTCGATGAAGCCTTGCAACAGGAAACCGGGAAAAACTTAGAAGAATATGAAGAAGCTTTTTTCAACGATTTTAAACTCCTTCCGACGTTGATGAAAAAAGCCGATGCACAAGATATTCAAGAGAGGAATTCAGAAAAAGCAGCAGAAACTTTGCTAACTGTAATGGAAATTGTGCCTAATATGGAGTTAGACGCTCACAGGCTGGCCCAATATTATATGTTACTAGGGAATTACGAATTGGCAGTCGAATACCGGGAAAAGAATATTCAATATCAGGAGGCTTCTACAGGCATTCCTTCTTCTGCTAGTTATATTTATTTAGCGCACAGTCTGCTTTATACCGATATAGATGGTGCAGTTGAAGCGGCAGAAAGAAGTGTGGCTTACGCAGAAGATGGTTATTCAGAGGAATTTAATCAACAAGTGCTCAATGAATTGTTATTCCTACAAGAAAGTATAGAGTACAGCAATCCCTATAAAGGATACCTGGCTATTTTACAAGGTGAGTATATGAGAAACTCTACAATTACGACTCGTGAAAAAAGAAATCTCATTAATATGGCTTTGGAAAAGTATCCGCATATAGAATCTGTTGAAAAAGAAGAGCTAATTGCACTGAAGCATCAATTAGAATAGCAAGTACATTAATATGATGGTAAGTGTCTTGTTGAAGATTTGTTCCTGCAGTTGAATCAGAGAATGAAAAAAGCTTAGTAAGGTCAACTAAATAGAATCCCAGAAAGATACTTGAATGAGACAACAAGTATTCTTCTGAAATTCTATTGTTTGCTCTTAAAGAGCGAGTTAAATTAGTAAGAGTCTGTATGTAACATCTTTATTTTTAGAGGAGGGGAACTGTGTACGTTATACCAGTTGCCGTCTTTCTTTTAAATACTGGTTCAATCTTTTCTTGAGAAAATCCCGTTCTTGATCATTGAAGGACTCATTTAAAGGAAAATAAACAAACAGCCCGGTATGGTTCAAAATACGGTGCTGAAGAAATAAATTAAAACGAATGGCAGCAGTAAAGACCTTTTTGTTTTTCGTCAATGGTTTACGAGTTTTCAAGAGGATTTCTTTAACAAAAGGAGCAAATGAAAGAATAAGAATATAACCATCCTTAAAAGGAACAGTATAGACAATGTCTTGTTCAGCATAAGTTACTTGAATTGAGGTTCTTTTACCTGGATGCTGAACAGTTAGATTAAAGTGGTGATTTTCCGGGTCTACGTCAACTGCCATAATGGTTTCCAGATTGATAATTTCTTTAGAAGGATACTTTAGTGCACGTTCATTCATCACCCAGACCACGTAAAAAAAGATAAAACGGAAGATGAAGTAGATAAGTAGGAGAGCAGTAAAAATAGTCAGCAAAGAAGAAGTGAACGAGGACAAGGTTTCAGAGGTTAAATGAAAAAAAGGCCGGACAGTTTCATAAATAGATTCATAGGTTTTGATGGTGTCCATTGCAACGATCAATAGTAAAAACAGTCGATACGACAAATAAGCCATCAGCAAAGAAAATGCTCCAGCCATCCATGTTTTAATATGTAGCCAAGGTTTACTTGGTCGGACAAGCTTAGCTAACTCTTTGCGGGTGTTCTTGTCTAGTCGATAAGTAATATTATGATGGTTCATGGTTGTCCTTCTTTCTTATTTTCTAAAAGAGATACAGTAAAATAGCCGCTATAGTACCAATTATCAAAAGTTAAAGTGATATTCTAACTTTTGGAGGTCTGTATATTCCACTGCTTTTAAAGGTGGAATCAAAGTAGTAATATTTATTAAAATGTTTTTTTGAAAAAATTAATTTTGAGTTTTTTTAATTTAGAAACATCGTGAGACAAAGTATAAATACCCATTAATTCGATAGCAAATCCAATCCCATAACATAATCCGTACAAAAAGTCCGGAATATTTAATGCATAATGGTTAAAGATCAACATTGTCCCAATGACAAAAGAACCAATACTTATCATAATAGAACCATAAAGTTTGTTTAGTTTTTTCACGAAACTACCTCCTAACAAGATTAATATTGAATATTTTGTGATTTAAAGAATACATTAGAATAATTATAGCATAAAAATTATCGGTAAATGTATTTCAGTCATGTCTATCTTTTTCTGTAAAACACCCTACATTATTTTTAGCACCTTTAGTTGTTCTCAAACTGAGTAGACTTTTCTGAAGAGCTCAGCTACGCTTCATATTGCATACTGATCAGTCAGTATCATGCTAATCAAATAATTTGCTGAATCCATGTTATTTATAGTAGAAATGGGATTCTCTGTAAAGAATTCTTATAAACAGTTAAAGTAAAATATGTCTGTTAAAAGGAGTTTTTTTTTCTGGAAAAGATATCACTATATTTAGTTCAAGATCAAAAGGAATTATCAAAGATTCTTGATATTCAAAAAAAGGCATTTAAAGAGCTATATTTGAAGTATAGAGACATAGAAATATCCCCTTATAAAGAATCTATTGAGGATATTGAAAAAAGATTTGCTATGGATGGTAGTCTCTATTATTTTATTGAAGTAGGCTCTACTATAATTGGCTTTATTAGAATTGTAACTAATCCCAATGAAACAAAAGCAAGAATCTCACCACTTGCTATTTTACCTGAATTTGAAAATAAAGGTTATGGTAAACAGGCAATGACTGAAATTGAAAACTTGTTTCCCGGTATAAAGGAGTGGAATTTAGATACTATAAAAGAAGAAATCAAGTTGATTAGGTTTTATTTGAATTTAGGCTATGTAGATTTGAAAAAAGTAGAAAGAATGAACGAGAATATGCATATATCATTTTTTAGAAAAATTTTTGAATAGTAAAGTTTAACTAACAAACAAAAAAGTATATAGGAGAGTGAAAATATGGAAGCAATATTAGTTATTGACGTTCAAAATGCTATTGTAGATTTTAAAGATTTTCAGGAAGATAGATTAAATCTAAAACAAGAAAAGACTTTTAAAAAACTTTTAAAAGATGTATAATTAATTATATAAAGGAGAGGGTTTAAATGGGCATGAGAATACTAGATATCCCAACATCTTCTATTTCTGAAGTGAAACGGGCACCTATGGACATCTTTCAAAAAGCTGATAAAGAAGCTGCAGGTGTTTATATCTTTAATCGAGAAAAAGTAGCAGGAGTTATGCTGACACAAAAACAATATGAAACACTAAATAAAGAGGTTGATGAGTTATACGATCAAATTGCTGATTTAATCGCTGAAAAAAGATTGCTGAATGAGAAAGTAGCTCTCTATTCTGATAGTGAAGTTCGTGGAGCAATCGCAGCTGAAATACCTGCTATCGATGAAGAAGATGGGTGGGAGTAACATTTGTATCAGATAGAATGGACAGAATACTCAAGAGATGATTATGATAAGCTTGATGGAAGCCAAAAGATTTTTGTTGATAAAAAGCTCTTAATCGCATTAAAATGTATGGTATGGATGCTGGACAACCGTTACACGGCGCTCTAGCTAAATGTAATAAATTGGAAATAAAAAAATGGGAGTTAGAGTTATTTTTATAGAGTTTCAAGGTAAAATGGAAGTAGTTCAAGTAGTTGTCATTGGAAGAAGAGATAAAAATCCGTCTATAAAACTGCTGAAAGTCGTATAAACCAATTAAAATAAGACCTCTAACACAATAATAAAAAGTGTTAGAGGTCTTATTTAGTTGAAACACATAATTTTATGCACTTTTTATTAGATAACGATACGTAAAGTTAATTTTGTTATAGACATTCAAAATTAGGATGAACCATAGTATCATGGTAAAAATTAGAGTGTAAGGGTTTTACAGTTATGTTAAAATAAAATAACAAGTGAAAAAAAGAAATCATTTTTAGCGCAAGAATAAAAATGAATTTTACATAAACGAATAGGTGGTTGACTCATGAAAAAAATAATCAACTCAGTTACTAGATTTATTTTAACCATCATGTTTTTCTACCATATTAATCAGGTGGTAAGCTTTTACTTTGATTCTATGATACCAACTCCTGAAGAAATGAGAGGCGCGATTTTAATTTACTTTGTAATTTTTATAGTGGAAATCGTATTAGCTAATTTATTTACCTACTTTGTGTTTCGAGTGGCAAAGAGTGAAGCTGAATAAAAGAATAGTAGTTTTTAAAGCTAATGTAAAAAGGAACTTTATAGAGAATTTCAAAAGCGTACCTAAATATGCGGCATTTTATAATATTACAAATACAATAGACAATACATTTTTGAAACTGAAATCAATTGTATGTCACCTATAGTTGCTGCAGTTCATAAAAATAATCTCTCGAGAATCCTTTATCATATAAAAGGAACGATACACTAAGACTCGATTTACTTTGTCATTAGTTAGAATGGAATCTAAAAAGAACCAAAAATGATACCCACATCCTACATAAAATCTTAATACAGAGTAAATATTCATCGAGGAGGATTTAAGATGAAACTTTTGAAATTTAGTGATCTCATTTTTTATATTGCTCTGACTAGTCTAGTCGTCTATGATTTCTTTCCGGATGCTATTTTGCCAAATATAGTTCCTGGAAAATGGATCTTTTGGCTCATAATAGGTTTAATTATACTTTCGTTAATTTTTAAATATTTACATGATCCAGATAAAAAAGAGTCAACAGCCGAACAAATTTTTGTATTGCTTTACTTTCTTAGCCTAATCGTGGTACTCACGCTTTTAGGAGGCACTTCTACTTCAGGTCTAGGTCTGAATGATATAGGAGTTTGGATAGCTACTGTTATTGCAATTTGGAAAATAGTTACTAGTATTCGAAAGCGAAAAACCGATACAGCGTAAAGGTTGTACAGAAATACATAATGAGAAAGCAGTTAAAATATGGACTATTACGATCAACATATGCACACTCATTTTTCATTTGATTCAAAAGAAAAGTTCGAAAATTACCTTGAATTATCTAACAAGTTTGTAGTAACGACGGAACATTTAGATTTTCATAATCCAATAACTATTTTTCAACATAATTACCCAAATTATTCTGCTTATAGTAAAAAAATCGAAGAATTGAACCTGCGCTATAACGATCGGCTCTTAAAAGGAATTGAAGTTGGCTATACCCAAGCAGATAGTGAATCCATTAAAGAACACTTATCTTCTCAAGAATATGACCTTGTATTGCTGAGTGTGCATCAAAACGGGAAGTATGATTTTATGGAAGACGCTGTCTTAGACTATTCCTTAGAGGACACGATGGAAGAATATTTTCAATTGATGTTAACAGCTGTCGAAGATTTCTCTCAGGCCAATGTGTTGGCTCATTTTGAATATGGTTTAAGACGGTATGATGTAACTGTAGACGATTTAAGAAAAGTCGAACCATTGTTGAAGAAAATATTCAAGAAAGCTATTGAAAATAATCTAGCTTTTGAACTGAATGGAAAGAGTATGTTCAAATACAACAATACTCATTTGTATGAATATGGGATTGATTTGTACAAGTCATTAGGCGGAAAATACTTTACAGTTGAATCAGATGCGCATGTAGCACAATATTATGAGTACCATTTTAAAGAAATATTTGAAGTATTGAAGCAGCATGGTATTGAACAGTTAACCGTTTATCAAAAAGACAAACCCATTTTAGTAAAACGACCTTAGTACAGTCAGGAGAATGCAAATGGAAGAATTATTACAGCGGTTAGCTCATCAGATTAACCATACAGATAAAAAGACCCTTATTCGTATATCAGGACATGGGGCTTCCGGAAAGACAACCTTTGCAAATAAATTAATCAGTTTGGTAGATGCTAAAGTGAACTACATCAATACTGACCCTTACATCATTACTGAAGTCAGAAAATATACTACGATAAATTATGCATATCATCACCAGCAATATACGTATAAAATGACGGCTTGCCATCCAACTGCTCATAATGTATTAGCGTTGGAAAGAGACATCAATATGATTCAACAAGGATTAGATTTTTATACGATTGGAACTCATTACATAGAAAGTACTTTAGTGTCTGCGAAGAACCAAGTTACCATTGTAGAAGGAATGAGTGCAGCATTTTTAAAGCCATATTTATTTGATTTATCCGTCTATCTCTACACAGATGCTGAAACGGAGCTTATAAGAAGAGGGGTTCGGGATGTTTCTGAAAGAGGCGCTACTATGAATCGCTTGAATGATTCGCACAAACAGCGAAGGATTCAATATGAGTTGTTTATGCATCCATATCATGAACAATTTGACATTGTGGTAAAAAATTCTAATGATGCCTGTACGATAGAAAAATACGACTATCAGTAGCTGTTAAGGAGCAAAGAATATGCATTCTAAATTAATTATCATACGCGGAAATTCCGGAAGTGGGAAAACAACTATCGCGAAGAATCTGCAAACTCATTTAGGACCAGGAACGCTGGTAATTTCTCAAGACGTTATCCGTCGAGATATGTTAAAGGTTGCAGATCGAGAAGGAAATCTCTCAATCGATTTGATTCGTCAAATAGCAGAATTCGGCAAAAGCAAGTGTGAATTTGTGATTGTAGAAGGAATTCTGGATAAAGGCCGCTACGGAGATATGTTGCGCGGACTGATCCGGTTTTATGATCAACAGGCAGCTATCTTTTATTTTGATCTGCCATTTGAAGAAACGGTCAAACGGCATCTCAATCGTCCCAAAAATTTAGAGTTTGGAGAGGATTCCTTACGTGCATGGTGGATGCCGCGGGATTTTCTTGAAGAAGACAACGAAATCATATTGACTAGTGAGATGACGCAAGAAGATGTCTTAGAAATAATTTTAAGTCAGATACAGTGAACTAAAAAGGGGAAGTGTCAGATGATTGAATTCGTGCCTATCAACGAGGAGAATTTTAAAGATGTGATCAATCTAGAAGTTGCAGAGAGTCAAAGTCGTTTTGTTGCTCCTAATGTTCGTTCATTGGCGGAGTGTTATTTGTACCGCAATAACAATGATGTTTTTCCTTATGCCATACAAGATAGAGAAAAAGTCGTAGGTTTTCTATTGTTGGATACCGACGAAAATGAAAACGAAATCATGATTTGGCGAATGATGATTGGAAAACAATATCAAGGTAAAGGCTACGGACGAGAAACGATAAAAAAAGTCGTTCAAATGAGCAAAGAGCAAAATAAATACACTATTTTAATTGCAGATTACATTAAAGGGAACGAGGTAATGGGAGAATTATTGCGTTCAGAAGGGTTTAAAGACCATTCTTTCAATAAAGAAGATAACGAATATGTTTTGCATTACGAACTAAAGGACAATGCAGTTAAACTATAAGCATTCGAAATTCTATGATTATTGTCAAAAGTATATACAAAAAATATTGAGGCGGTTGGAGTATGAAAGCATTATTAGTCATTGATGTTCAAAATGTAATTGTGGAATTTAAGGATTTTCAGGAAGAATTGAATAACATAGAGGGAATTATTCAGGATTTTAAAACAGAAGGTGCTCCTGTAATTTTTATACGAAACATAGAAGATGATGAAACTAGTTCTTTCTATAAAGAGGCTCCAAGCTCAGAATTGCATCATTCCTTAAAAAAGTATGTAGACATAATTATTGAAAAGAAGACACCTAGTGCTTTTTTCCAAACTGAACTCAGTGATCGATTAGAACAACTAGGAGTTGATCATCTTTTTATCACGGGATTCAATACGGAGTTTTGTTGTCAGTTTACTGCAATAGCAGCCTATGACAGGGGTTATAAGGTCACCTTTATTGAAGATGCAACAGGGACAGTGAATGACGAAGTTACCTATGAGATGAACGGCTTGGATGTAAGAGATTTCGTAGGATCTGTGTTGCATTGGTCGAATGTTATTGAAGTATTAGATGTAGAAGAATACAGCGAAAAATATCAAACAAGCACTAGTTAACTATTTTATGATAGAGAGAATGAGGGATTAATTTATGCAAGCAAAAGAACTATGGAGCCATTTTGTTGCGGCTCATCCTGAACACGAGAATGCACGTTATGAGGCATGGAGTTTTGGAGTTGATCCAGCTGACTTGGCAGAACTGACTTTACAAGGCTTTAAAACGGCTACTACATCAGGGCATGAATTATATGAAATAGATAATGAAGCATTGCCAACGGAAAATGAGTTTAACGTCATTTTAGATGGCAGTGATCATGCGATTTGCATTACTAAAACAACGAAAGTTTACGTGACGCCTTTTAATGAAGTTTCAGAGCAACATGCTTTCAAAGAAGGTGAAGGCGATCGCACTTTAACTTATTGGAGAAGAATCCACACAGATTTCTTTTTAGAAGAATACGGCAACAATAATCTGGTATTTGATGACGAAGCTTTGGTAGTATGTGAAGAATTTAAAGTTGTTTATAAAGCTGAAAAGGTTAGTTAATTAAATTTGATAAGAGGAGTGGGAACATGTCAGTGACTATTAAACGCAAGACGGGTACTTTAGGTATGGGGGCGAAATTCTCAGTGAAAGTGAATGGAGAAAAGGTCACAACAATTGCTCATGAAGAAGCCATAGAACTGGATATTAAAGACGAGAATGCGTCATTAAGAGTGTCTCAATTTGGGTCGCACAGCAATCAAATCCAAGTGAAAGATGGGGACGTAGTGGAAGTCACCACAACCCGATTGGCTTATCTGGCATTTCTTATCCCTTTTATTTTTATTATTGTCAGCAATATTATAGAAAATGTCTATTATGCAACAAATACTTTTGTACTGATGGTGTTATTGATGTTAGTCATCTTATTTACGTTTAATTGTTATCGTTTAAAGGTAATTAATCGTAAGACTACCCGTCAGTCTTTCTAAAGCGAAATGAAGTCTTCGGTGGATTAGGATCACTGGTACCAAATAGATGAAAAGATATCTCTCGATTAAGTTTATGTGCTATGATCACAGGAACATTGGTATTTTTATTGAACGCAGCAATAGCTGGACTGTGTATCTAAACTATAAAAACGTCAAATCTATTCGTTAATAGGTTTGGCTTTTTTGTATGGTAATATTGATAGTATAGATGGATGATTATATACATATCCAGAAAGTATTCGTATAAAAAGGAATGATCAGCAAAAAATGTTGTACATATTTACAAAAAAACAGAGAGTAACTTTTTAAACAGCTTCAATTATTGTCAGCTTGTTTAGTTTAGCATGGGATGTTACAGAAACAAGTGCCGTAAGTATATTGTTGCTTATCCTAGCTATCATCAGTATAATCAGCCAAATTATATTGATAAAAACGAGGCGTTACAAAATTTAGAATATAGGAGGTTTAGTATGTGGTATGAAGAAATAGTTGATCAGTTAGAAGAATTACGGGATCCGGTTCGTGCAGTTCAAATGGAAGCTTATATGCGGAATCAATTTCCGTTTTTAGGGATTGCTGCTGCACCACGAAAAGCCGTTTACCAAAAAGAGTTTCGACAAGCTTTAAAAGAAAAGAAAATCGACTTTGATTTCGTAGAATTTTGCTTTTCAAAAGCAGAAAGAGAATTCCATTATGCTGGGGTTGATTACTTATTAATCATTCAATCGATTTTGATACCTCAGCATTTGCCAAAAATCAAGGAATACATTCAAACGAAGTCATGGTGGGACACCGTGGATGGACTTGATGGAGTAGTAGGGTCTCTAGTACTGCGCTATCCAGAATTAAAAGAAACAATGACTGAGTGGAGCTTGGAAGACAATATATGGATACGCAGAGTGGCTATTGATCATCAACTCCTCTTCAAAGAAAAAACAGATACAGACTTATTGGCTGCCATTATTAAAAATAACTTAAATGATACCGAGTTCTTCATCAATAAAGCGATTGGATGGAGCCTGCGCGACTATAGCAAGACTAACCCTGATTGGGTAGGGCAATTTATTCAAGAAAATCGTTCATCTATGGCTACATTGAGCATTCGTGAAGGCAGCAAGTATATAGGATAAAAATTAGGTGTCTGCTCCAAATAGAAGAAAAGCTATTTGTCAATTAGATCGATGCGCCAGGAATACCGGAATATTGATAGCTCTAGTGATTTGAAGTTAACTTATGCAGAAGCTGATCTGTTAATGTAACAAGTTTGACTGTTGATTCAGTACTGTTCGGTAATTGTTGAAGTAGAAACCAGCTACTCTCAAAAAAATATTTGTAAATAATTTAAGTATTTCAGGAAGCTAAAATTATACATAAAAACCTATGATACACTTAAACTAATTAAATTTGTTATTTTAAAAAGGAGGCGGAAATTATGTTAGAAGTAGTATTTAGCGAAAGTGAAAAAGGTGGGATTCTGCAAGCAAAAGCGATTCATGGAGATTCAAAAGAAATAGTAAATATTGGTTTCTTTCTCGCAATGGGTGATATAACAGGAGCGATTAATGGCAAAGAGCGCCAAGATGTTTATGATCAAACACTTGGAAGACATTCCTCTGATAGTAATAAAGAGTACTTTTTTGCTGAGCAAAAGAATGATATGGACATTTTACTATCAGCTGCAAAAGCTGGAGAAACTATACGGATTTGGAAAAGCCATGTGCCTTATTCAATGTGCGGATTTTACTATATTTGCAATCTTTTGAAAGAGATAGATTGTCCAATAAACACAGTCATTCTACCTGAGTATATACATGATACTGATCAAACAGTAACGTCATATAATAATTGGGGTGAAATCGAACCTGAAAAAATTTATGGTTTAATGACGTTTGAAAAATCACTTTCAGCTTTAGAAAAAAGAGCAGCCAGTGACTGTTGGGAAGCACTGAAAAAAGAAAATGCTCTACTTCGAGCAATCGTAAACGGAAAGGTAATTTCTGTACCGGAGCATTTTTATGATTTTATTATCTTTCAAAACCTTCCCAATACTGAATTTAGGCAAGGAGAACTGATAGCTAAATTAATGACGGAATATGATTTAAATGTAACAGATAGTTGGTATGCATTACGTATTGATAAACTGATTCAGGAAGATAAGCTGACAATTATAAAAAATAGTGAAAATATTCACGAAAGAATTCTTAAAAGGACCGATTAATACAATAATATGAGTTCTAATATAATCAACAAAAAGGAGTGAATCCTCATGAGTGATAGAGATCAGCAGATCAGACAAAATAAAAACAGCACTATTAGCAGCTCTATGAATGCACGGGTAAATACAGGTCAGAATCATACTGGAGGCAGCACGAATAACTCTGATGAGAGAGTAGAGGAACATAGTTCATTTCTTAAAATATTTCTTTTTTATGTGTTAACAGGGGTTTTCGCTGCTTTATATATATTATTTGGGTTATGGGCTTTCCAAGATTATTTTTATAATGAAGGACTAAATGAAATCCTACCTTCACTAGCGTTGCTAATTTTCTCACTAGTTTTAGGAAGTTTAAGCTCAAAAGTTATTTTAAAGATATTCAGCAAATCTAAATAGCTAATAGATACCACAACTATAAAATGTAAGATTGTTGCATTAGGTATGAGGATAAAATTCTCAGTTAATCAGTTAAAGTGAATGGAGAAAAGAACACAAAAAATAGTTATGAAAAAATCATAGAGTTGGATATTAAAGATGATAATTCGTTATTGAGAGTATCACAATTTGTGTCGTGAAGTAATAAAATCGAAGTGAAAGACGTAGATATAGTAGAAATTATAACAACAAAATACCTTTACATTGCAATGATTATATTTATTGTTTTCATGAAGATTATATAAATTAAAACAAAGAAATGAGTTGAAAATATCAATATAAATTTAGATTTAGGAACCCTTTGGGAAATGTTGTCAGCGATGGGAACAGTAGGAGCGGTCGTTGTTTCATTATGGCTTGCTAGAGACGCGAGAAAAACAAGGTTATACCTAGATTGTGCAATGACGGATGAAGAACAAGATCAAGAATGGGTTCATGTTATCGAAATTAAGAATGTAGGAAATACTTCTACTCAAATTATTTCTGAAGGTATCACTCCTTTTAAGATAAAAAGATTTCATGAATCATTTATGAGTAGTACCTACATAGGGGGTGATCCTCAAGGTTACTTAATTGGAGTTGATTCTGGTAAAAAAATGCGAATTATCATTGATAATGTTAAATTCAAGAAAGTATGGAAAAAATGTTATGCTAAATTTAAGAAGAAAAAGTTCTATATATATGTAAGTGATCACACGGGAAGAGCTCATTACCAGACAATATATTATACTTTAGAGGATATTGATGAGATTTGATATGAAATCAAAGACAGTTAAAAAAACTGAGTTTAGTTAAGGTACCCCTTGAAATGAAATCGCTTTTTTAGTGTTATGATATACTTATTATTTAATTAGGAGGACTAAAAGTATGGAGCAAATGTCATTTGAATCACCAACAGATTATTATGATGAAAGGATTGTAACGATAGATGAACAAATTTGTCAATTAATCAATCAACGGAAAGAGTTATCAAATAATAATCCTGGATTTCCGACTAAACAATATATTGCAGACTGGTCAAAAAAGTACCATTTTTATGAAAGCTTTCTAGATAGCGTTTTTGCAAATTTCTTTTACGAAGATGTGCATAAACCAGTTGTAGAACCAAAAGGTTTTCGTAAAAATGTCCCGATTTTAAAGTCTTTTGAAAGAGAAGACGATTTTTACTCAATAACTTTCATGCGTCAGTATGAGAATGCAAGTATTGTCCATTTAAATATTGATGGCAACTCTACTAATGACATCTCCGAATGGCAACAGCGAGAAGATAGCCATTTTGAACTTTCAATTAAAGGAGCAGACGTTCAGTATGATTGTCGAAACGAAGGAGGTGGAGGTTCTATGGGGAATCAAACCTTTAGATTCCTTGTATCTCCTGCGTTACCTGATGATACATCTAAATATAAATTAGTCTTTAAAGAATATAAAGCGCCATTTCAAAAGGAAACTGGTTTTGAATTTGTTGTATAAACGGAAAGTAAATTCATTATCCTAAAATTCTTATTCGACTAAAGGTACTTTAGTTGAATAAGAAACAGATCAAAGTCGATTGAAAGAATCGACTTTTTTTGTTGGTCAATTCATATATTGATGGACTTTATTGTCCAAGCTTTAACATAGTCCACTTTAAGCATTAACAACAGTGACCAAAAATTGATACAATTTAATACATATTTAGGTGCTTTTCGATAAAATAAAAAAGCGATCTTGTTCTTATGCATTTAAAAAGTATAAGAACAAGATCGCTTTTATTTTCTATCGTTTATAGACCAACTGTAAGAGAAGAACCTATTTGACTATATTTTATCATTCCTCCATAAATAGATTAAGTACAAAGAAATACTGATAAAAAAGACAGAGTAGAAGACTCTTAAATCGTAGTAAGTGTAATTGATTCCAAATCCATTCGCAAATAAATATAAATATAGAATTACACCGAATAATAAAAGAATCGGGTAGACCTTTTTCTTTTTACGGCTCAATTTTAATCAGCCTCTCTCATAAAAAGTTTTTTTAAGTCTTCTGATTTATATTCATTATACTTTAAATATTATGCATTTATTAAACTATATTGTTAAAGTCTAAAAAATTGAATCCTTGTTTTTATTAACCTATTTACTTTAAAATTCAAAGGTAGTCAAGTTTATATCTTAGCTATATGTGTTTTGGGAAAGATAATTACAATAAAATAAGTATGCTAAAAACATTAAAAATATCCAGAGTCTAAACATTAATCTAAGCAGACCTAGTTCTGGTTCATTTATCTAAAACTGTTAAATGGAAATATTTCATTAAAAATGCTGCACTTATAAAGAATATAACTATAGTGATTATACTAAGCGTACGGAACATTGAACTAGAAATTAAATTAGTAGAAAATATACAAATGGTGGGTAAAAAAAGATTTACCTTTGCCCATCTAGTGCTTGTTATTTCAACAGTTTCACCATCACTAACTTCTACTACATTACTTTTACCGCTTGTTTGTGAGACTAACAATTCTGCTCTATCTTCTGTGAAGAAAACTTCTATTTGTTGTTCATTCGCGACTTTAGTAACTTTTTCACCGTTTATTTTGACTACGATTGCTGATCCTGATCCAAACCAACCAGTATTACGTTTAATGGATACTGACATGTTTATTCCTCCTTCTATAAGACTTGCGTAGCACAATAAATTGATTCTATTATATAAAAGCATAACAAAAAAAAGACTAAAAGCATGTTTAACAGAAAACACTTTTATCTAACTTTGAGTATCTAAGGCTTGCTGATGAATAATGAACATTTAATAACTGTGATGCAATAAATAGTAGCCAGTTTCTGTTCTATTTATTGATATAATAAACACAAAGTGACTACAAAAAAATGCGACGTATTGTAACATCTTGATTTAATAGGGGTGGTAGGAATCATAGCTTGAAATTTAGCTATAAAATTTTATAGTTAGATGTAACCAAGAGGAGGAAAATAGAAAATATGAAGATCGGAGAAAAATTAAAAGAAGGAAGAATGAGAAAGGAGATGACTCAAGAAGATGTAGCCGAAATACTGCATGTGTCTAGATCAACTATATCTAGTTGGGAAGTAAATAGGACTTATCCCGATTTAGAGATGCTAGTCGCTTTAAGTGATTTGTACGATATTTCTCTTGACGTTATTCTTAGGGAGGACAACCAAATAGTAGAAAACATTGTAAAGGAAACAAAAAACAGCAAAAAAAGAAAAGGTTGGATTATAGTCTTGTTATTGGTCTTTATTCCAATTACCTTGTTTTTAGGGTATCAATTGTGGAATGCAAGCTTAGTGGTTACACCTAATCAGATAGAAAACGTAACGGTTAAGAAAAATGGACTACAATTAAACTCCGAAAGCCAAATATTTGTTACTTTCAAACCTGATAGTTTTCAAGAGTATAGCGGCTATTGGATAGAAACTACCGGAGCAGACAACATTATATCACTTCAAGTCTATGAAAGTTATACTTTATCAAGTAACAACCGTGAGGCGATAACCATACCTGTAAATCTTGATATTCTAGAGGACTATCCAGAAGAAGTTGAAACAATTGAAATAAGAGGTTTCAATTCTTCAGATATAAAAACAATTTACGTAAAGACTGAGTAAACTTTGGACAGAGGCATGACATTTTACTTGTACATAAACCAAGAGCAGCCAAAAGAAAATAAAGTCTTTTGGCTGCTCTAGTTTTTTTTATTCTGTTTATAGAAATAAATTAGAGGGGAAAACTCAAGATAAATATAAATTGAAACTATAATCAAGAATTATATCCAAGTATGAATGTGATAAATAGAATATAGAGGGAAACCAATGTAATGATGATGCCTAAAAACAAACTGACTACAGCAGAAAGTTTGTTTTGTTTTCGTATTTTGATTCCACTAACTATGAGAAGTAATCCACCCAATAAAAATATGGCTTCTACTAACAATATGGGCCATTTAAATTCTATCATTGTTTGTATAAATTGCATAATGTGCCTCCTTCATTATTAACATACTATCTAATAGTTTAGTTCATTTTACGACGGTAAGCTAGGAAAGACTGTTTGTATTTTAATAAGATAATAAAAAATATAGTTTATTCAATCTCTGCATAAATAATGGGTATTTCTCCATCAGACGAAACTTTGCTTGTTCCTCTGTATTTATCTTCCTTGTTTTCCCATTCAATATAATAATCATCGTTCTCCTTTTTTGTTGAAATGGTTTTAGCCGTTCCTAAGTGATTACTGTATTCTTCAACAATCAACTTTTCAGATTCAGTTTTAGAGATAGAAGAACACCCAGCTAATAGAAAAAGAAACATGAGGCAAAATAGTAAAATATATTTTTTCATAAAATGAATTCCTTGTTTAAATTTTCTAGTCAATAGAGGTTGGTTCAGAGTATAGCTGGAACCATTGTACGTAATATTAAATATCAACATCAATTCCAATAGAAGAGTCATTGCAATCATCAATCATCGTTTACAGATAAATCGAATGAGTCTTATGTAAGTACATAAACAAATGTATTTTCTTCGTTGACTTTCATCAGAACTTTTTTATTCGTATATTTTGTGTTTTGTTGCTTGTTGATAGATTGTTTCAATGAAGATATGTAAAAGTCATCTCCAGTTTCAGAATTCTGATTTTCTAAGGCTGCTTCAAGCTTTTCAATAGTCATCTCCATTACAGAATCTCTGTAGTCTTCTGTGTAGGTAAGTTCATACACTTCATCTAAATATAAAAGAGAACGATTGACGCATTCAGCTATAATTTCCCATTCTGGCGTAAGAAATTCTTCAAGATATTCATTTTTTTCGTTTACTAGTCCAAATCGTTGATAAAGTACTCCAGATCTTTGGAAATCTTCTGTTAGAATTCGAGTCTCATTGTCAGCTTGGCCTAATACGGTCTGAGTATGCCACATAATTTCATTTCCGATATTAACAAAAATACCTTCACTATTAATCTTACTGTTATTTTTTCCTATATCTTGTGATGCTGAATACAAATATCTAGCATTTTCAAGTTTTTTTATGTTTTGGCTCGCTTCCTCAATAGTAGACAAAGTTTGTTTTTTTCGTCTGCCTCTATTTGTCCGGCACAACCTGTTAAAAACAAGGTAAATGTAACAGAAACCAATCCTATATTTTTTATCCTTTTCATGTGAGTTCCTTTAAAATAAATAGTCAATTTGTGCTACTTAAAAAAAAAACAATTAAAGTATCGGGCAAGGAAAGAAAGCAGGAGTATTATTTAATTATATAACCTTCGTTCTAATGTCTTATACAGTATAACATTCTATAACAGAAAGCGCTCTACAAAACAGGGGTATTTTCAATAACATCGCAAGAAAATTTTAATTGATTTCTAATCTTGTTAATTCTATAATTTACTGTGTAACATAAAAAAACGAATGTTTTAAAAAAGAAGGCAATAGAATGAATGAGAAAAATATCAAGACAGAGCTAAAAAAGAAAAATATTTCTTACATTAATCTAGTTGAAGGAACAAGAAGACTTTTGAAAGAGGATGCTTTTGATGAAGAGAACTCAACAAGTTGGAAAGATACTCTTTTATTAATCGTAACCTTTTTCTTATACACTTTATTTGGATAATACGAAAAGATATATTGGATTAGAAATTGAAGCCTTTCGAAATGACTAAACAGCCGTTTAGATACAAAAGTTAATAATGAAGAGATAGAATTTTTAAAAATTTCTATTTCTCATATTTACAGAGCTTTAAGAGAAGTAATTACTGAGATGGTCAGATTAGAGCACTTTCCAATGCTTCTCTCAAGTTTCGAATGTTTATATGGTACTAACACTTTGGAAGAATTGCTCGAATGGAAAAAGTTATTTGAGTCTTATAATAGAAGTGTTCTTCAAGTAGTTAGTTTAGAAACTATCGGATCAATTTTTAAAGGTAATACATCTTTATTGCCAACCTTAGAAAATTTTTCTTTTTTAGAAAAAATCGATCAAGCTAAAGAATATTGGAGCTCGTCTGATGAAAGTAACCTTTCCGAAGTATTGATCAGTGGGGAAATAACAGTTGTAGAAATCGTTGAGGATTTTCAATAGAATTGTATATATTAATGAAGAATAGTCCTGAGAAAATCAACTACTAAAAAAGAAAGAAACTCTTTCAATATTACTTATGAGCTGCTTTCTCTTTAAAGGTACCAGTCGAATTCTTGCCGTTCTTTTAACTCCAGATCAATATTTTTTTCGTTCATGGCCTCTTCAAATGCACTAATCGAATCAAAACGAGACACATCTTGCGTATCTCTCTCTACTATTAGATAATAAAATTCAGAGTCAGAAGAAAGTTGATCAACTCTACATGAAGCAACAATATAATTCTCATCCCAATTTACCATATGAAGTGAATCCGTATAATCTATGTAATCTCCATCATGATTATCATAACGCAATATGGAATAATAGTAGGACATAGATTCTACCGCATAATAGTCGTCAATTCGTATTTGATGCGCTGTCATAGAAGTACCAGATTGACGATAGCTATTATTTGGATTGTGTATGTCTTCGTCTAAAATATTCCAAATAAAAATAAAGACTATACATATAAGGGCAAGTATACCTATACTGAGAAAGATTTTTTTGAATTTTTTCATGATGCATCTGTATCCTTTCTTTTATAAACTATACGCTAAAATAAAGCTGTCTTTACCACCTGTATACAAAAATTTTAACATAGAGTATTTTTTAAAGCGCTCATAACCTCATTTTTTAAATAAAACTTAGATATTTAAATTTAAAAGATATCAACTCGGGAGAATTATAATGGAACCTATATTTGTTAACAAACTAATCAAGAGAATTAAGAAAAACTTGAAGAACAGGAAATGGCTTATTTATGGAGCTGCTTTTGCCTATTTACTTAATTTGTTATGGAATTTATTGAATTAGTCTAGTAAGGACTTTTAAGAGTCGGGACTTTAAGAAAGAGGGCGTGTCTAAGTTATGTACTTAAATAATTATGCCAAAATCATTGTCAATATAGGCATTGCAGTTGAAAAAGGGGAATTGGTAAAAATTAACTTTTCTCCTGAGCATTTGCCTTTAGTTCGTGAAATAACAAAAGAAGCGTACAAAAGTGGAGCACAATATGTCGTACTTGATTTACGAGATTCGGAAATCGAAAAGAATCAAGCACGCTATCTAGAGGATGAATTTTTAGAAGCTTTTCCAAAGTCCATTGTCAAAAATGAGCTGAATTATGCGTATGCTGGCTATTCGACTATCACAATAGTGGCTCCTAGATTTTCTGGTGGGGAATCAGAAGAGATAAAAAGAGCTTCAATCATCAATAGAGCCAAATTGATGGCGATGAGTCCGCGGCGAACTTATGGGATGGAGAATCACAATAAATGGGTAGTAGTGAATGCTCCGACAAAAGAATGGGCACTTCAAGTGTTTCCAGAAACATCTCCAAATGAAGCGGTAGAGCTGCTATGGAATTACATTTACGACGCCACTAAATCAAATACACCGGATCCTGTATCTGCTTGGAAACAACATGATGCTGCTTTGAAAAATAAAGCTGAAAAGCTGAATAATTTTAGATTTTCAGCCATCCGATATGTAAGTGATAAAACCGATTTAACTGTTTCACTAGTTAAGAATCATGTGTGGTTAGGTGGTTCAGAACAGACTAAGGATGGGAAGTTATTTATGTCGAATATTCCTGTTGAAGAAGTTTGGACGATGCCCAATAAATATGAAGCAAATGGGTATGTAACTATTACAAAACCACTTATTTTAGCAGGAAAGACTATTCAAGATTTAAGGTTATTCTTTGAGAATGGGAAAGTTACAAGTATCGAGCCAAAAGACCAAGTCGTGCTGGATTTGCTTGATACTGACGAAGGAGCTGGAATGTTGGGTGAGGTTGCACTTGTTCCGGAAAGCTCCAGTATTGCTCAAACAGGCATCACTTTTAAAAGCTCCTTATTTGATGAAAATGCAGCTTGCCATATTGCACTGGGGCAAGCCTATCTAAATAATATTTCAACAGCTACTGATGAAAATTTTGAGGAGTTAGGTATGAACAAGTCAGCGATTCATGAGGACATTATGATTGGTGATAGCTCGATGAATGTGTATGGATTAGTAAACGATGGGGAGACTCTTATCATGAGAAATGGCGAGTGGCAAATCTAATACAATATTTGCTTATATTCTGTGATTAGTAGAGCCAATTTTTATACCAAAGGTTATTTCACTCTTGGTATAATATAGACAGGTTCGTACAAAAATAAAGTATGGTTTATCACCTTATTTGTCATTATGATAATCTCTACTAACTCTGCATATTAAATCAAGTAAAAAGGATGTGTCGTTTACAAATGTATACTAATATGTTAAAATGTATACATAAATAAAAGGGGGCGATAAAAATGGCTAACATTCGAGTGGATGATCATTTAAAAGACGAAGCAGATAAAATGTTTGATGATGTTGGTATGAATACTGCTATTGCGGTAAAAATATTTTTGACACGTTTCGTTAAAACTGGTAAATTCCCTTTCGAAATTGAAACAATTGAAAATGAACCTAATAATGAAACTATTACAGCCTTTCAGGAAACTGAAAGTATATTGAAAAATGATATTGAAAAAAATGACGAGTCTTTAACAGATTATTTTTCTCGCATGAAAAAAGAAGTTATATTGGAAGATAATAATGCTGAACTATAGAACAACTAAGAGATTCGATAAAGATTTCAAAAAAATTAATCAAGCAAGGAAAGAAAATTGATAATCTAGAAAAAGCAATGACTCTTCTCGTCGAAGAAAAAGAGTTAGGAGAAGAATATAAGTTGCATCCTTTGGAACCAAGAAACCAAAGTCCAAAACGTTGGGATATCCATATTGGTGGTAGAAATAGCGACTGGGTTTTAATTTTCTATTACGATAAGTCTTCAAGCACAATTATATTTGAACGTACAGGAAGTCATTCTGACATCTTTAAATAGAAAAAAAGCAAAACAATAAATAGAAAGAGTAGCTGAAGTCATTATGATTCAACTGCTCTTTTTCGTTGTTAATAGCCAAATGTTGAGACAGCGAACTGCTCTAAAATACTGGTATTAACTTTTTCCTTATGTCAACTCTACTAATACATTTATGCCCACTAGCGATACTTATTATGAGCATTTTTGGAGGAAAAAGCAATGCTAGAATAGATAAACCAATATAGTGAATAAAATAAAAAACGAACGTATTTTATATAGCTATTTGATAAAAATTAGAGTATATTGGATTTAATATAAGTGTTTTATGTCAGTAAAATAAATTTTTTCAATTGAGAAAGCAAAATATTCACCTAAAAACGTGGTTTGAAACATACTTATTATAAAATAATGCTTAATAACTTTTATTTCAAATTAAGGAGGTTTTGGAAATGGTGTTGCATGTTGTAAAAAACAGAATTGCCATTTAGAGTGGGTTGGTATTTTTACCCATTGAATAAATTACGAATATTTTACAGTCTTACTACTATGAATTCAGGAGCCAATTACTATGAAACGAAAAAATGTAATCGTTCTATTTTTAGTCGCTGTAGCGTTTTTTACATTAGGCCGCTTTTCTACTTACACTTTTTATGAACCAGGTCTAGTTTTGAGGGGAAATTACCAATCTAGTGAAGGACCAGGCGCTACTGGGACAGGTTATGAATTAATTTTTCAAGAAGGAAAGTTTTATGAACATACTAATAATCAGTATGTTGATACTGGAGAATGCCATAAAATTATGGATAACGTATATGCATTAAAAAGTGAATCAAAAGATGTTTATATTACCTTACTAGAGGATGACAGTTTCTATTTTCAATCTGAACCTGGTGTAGAAGACACTATGCACCATATGATCTCTATCTCTAAGGATCCAACATTCTATCCTGATCACGAGGGCTATGAATAGATTCATTTTATAGTAATTATTGTGTTATGATTACGTTAATATCTTTTAAATTAAGATGTTAATTAGTAAATCTGAATAATTTTTCTATTTGGGTTTTAAAGAATAGGAGAGGATGGAGTGTTTTTATCTTTTTTGCTTGTTGTTGGAGCAGTGACAATACCAATTTGGGGAATCGTTTTTTGCCTCAATCTCGTTTCTATCATAGAAAAAATTAAGTACAGGCGAGATTGTACAAAAAATAAAGCATGGTTTACTATCTCATTTGTTATTATAATTACTGTCATTACATATGCTGCAGTTAGTTAGGTCAAACATTGTAGGTCTATTGAAATTAAGCATAGCATCATATATTTTGCGCTTTGCCTATTTCTAGAATTCTATAGTAAGCGATATTAAATAGTGAGTTTGTTGTTGTCATTTATTTAAATTTATAGCATAGGAGAGAGGCGGAGAAAAAATGAAAAAAAGCTATTTGTTAGTTGGTTCAGTAGGATTTATTTTATTGAGTTACTTAGGGAGCTTGTTGCTGGATTATTCTTTTTATGAAGTAACCAAATGGATCGCCGCAGCCTTAACTATTGGAGCAATCATTTTATCGGGTGCTTTAGCAAGTGGGGATCGAGTACGGTCTAACTACGCTACCAATCAAGAGAAAACAAAAATAAATATTTTTACAGGGTGGAATTTGTTAATAGCGGCATTGCCATTTTACTTAGTCATGATATACATCGAGCTGTTTTAAGATCCAAGAATAAAAAAAGAGTAAAGTATTTTTTTATTATGTGATGAGTGATGATTTGTCAGATAAAATGAAAGTTATTTACCTTATTAGTTCTTCTTAAAAACAATAGAATACAAAAATGCCTGTAAGTTGGCTTGTTATAGCCAACTTATAGGCATTTTTTATCCTATTTTACTTCTTTTTTATCTTTATACGATAAGAAAGGCACTCATCCAAAGTCGTTAGCTCTTGATACATACCTGTTTCGAAATTCATTGCTCCACCTGGATAGTAAGCTACGATTTGAAAACCAGCTTTTTCGCATAATGCATGAATTTGATCTGGAGAATAGCAAGCTAGAGATTGCGTATAAGATTGCTCTGGATGAGCAGTAGACCACCAAGTGTCGGTCATTCGCTGCTTCGAATGATCATAGCCATACTTTCGCTTAATATTTTGACCGCTTAATGGATACATCTCGATACCACTAATTTTCTCCCAATACAGAGGTTGGTAAATGTCGATTAAAGCACAACCATCTTCAGTCATCCACTCGTTGATCCGCTGAAGCAGATGGAGTTGTTCAGTGTCTGTTCCTACACCAAATCCATCAAGATATAAGACAGCATCAAACTGTTTACATAAACTTACCTTATAAAAATCAGCACACATGACTTCAACATTTTTATGCGCATGAAGAGTCGCATACTGACTAATTTCCTCTACCAATTCAATAGTGGTCACTTTTTTCCCGAGACGAGCCATTTCGTTTGCTACTTCGCCACGGCCAGCGCCTAATTCCAACACCGTGTCAAAAGGCCTGCCGACTTGTTCATGAATCAGAGAAGCGACTTCCTTGAAATAGGCCTCCTCTGGTTGATTATCGCCTGAATGAATCATTTCAAATTGCTCTTTATAAAATTCCTTTTCCCAATTAGATTGCATATTTTTCCTCCTCGTTATTCTTTTGAATTACAAAGAGTTCTTCAAGTTTCTGATACCCATAATAGAGCACCTCCTAATTCCTAATAGTCTTATTATAACCTAAAATAAATGAAATGTTATTTAAAAATAATTGATTTCACTATTAAGTAATAGATATTTTACAGATAAGGAATTTATAAATTACCTTTAGAAGTGAAAAGATGAAAAATAAAGTTCGTGAAATTCTCGAAGAATAGCGTATATTCCAAAAAGAACTAAGAATATTCAAAATGATTGCCTTGGAGTCAACTTTAAGGTTCATAATAAACATATAAACTGATAAAAAGTGGGAGTGATTCCTCCTGTTCAACGTAATAATAGTGGTTATCGAGATTACGCTACAAATGATTTAAACTGGATTTACTTAGTTAAAAGCTTATTTAAGCCTGATTTTTCTATTGAATCATTGACTGAATTTTCTACGTTAGTTCAGCTTCGTGAAAAAAAATGTGGAAGAAGCGCAAAAAAATATTTAGGAGATCGGTTACAAAAACTTGATAATAAAATAACCGAGTATGAGGTACGAAATTTATTAGAGTATAAAATCAACACTTATGATGAAGGAACCATTTGATAGCCTTTTAGCAACTAGTGGTTGCTATGATGTAAACCGTTGCGTTCTATTCATACCAGTAGTTTAGATAGATAATAGATTTGTCGACTTTAAGAGGATAGCGAGTATAAAAAATAATTAGTTTACTATATACTTTAGCAGAAAAAGGTTTATATTAAATATTAAGAAGAGAATGTTATTTTTTCTTCAATTGGTATCGCAGAATTAACCCTCATTGAAAGGAGGTGAAAATGAAGTGCTGACATCTATCTTAGAAGACCCACTGTACTTACAATTAGCTTTTGCGGGATGTATAGCATTAGCTATTTTGACATTACCCCTGAAAGATATTATCAGTGTCGGGTTTTACGACATCAGTGATTTCTTTGTCACAGGCATGATTACTTTTTTCATTACATACGGGGTTCTAGTGAGTAATCTTACAACAGTTTCTATTTGGCTGTTTGCGGGTATCTTTTTTGCTGTTATGATTGCCATTATGCTTATGAATATTCTCGTTATACTGCCTTTTAAGAGACGCGCAGAAAATTCAACCATTACCTCGATCCATGAATTAGAGGGGAAAGAAGCGAAAGTATCCGTTCCGATTACACTAAATGGAACAGGGGAAGTCATCGTCTCTACTGGTTTTACGAGAGTCAATAAAATGGCTAAAATCTATGATAATGCTGACGGCATAACCGACATTCCAAAAAATAAAAACGTATTGATTATGGACGTCAAAGACAACATTCTTTATGTAATACCCTATACAAACAGCATTAAAACCATTGGTAAACCAACACCAACATGGAATGAGAAACAAAAAAAATAACCGCTCCATCAAAAACTGATACGAGAAAGTAGGAATTTACACATGGATTCAACCTTATTCGGAACCATTGGCGCAGTTGTCATTGCAGTCATTTTATTAGTAGCATTAGTCAGTCGTTACCGTACAGCTTCTCCAGCAGAAGCCTTAATTATCAGTGGTACAGCATTAGGCAGTAAGAACGTGTATGTTGACCCAAATACGGGCAATAAAATGAAAATCGTTAGCGGAGGCGGAACTTTCGTTTGGCCAATCATTCAATCCGTTCATAAATTATCATTGCTGTCGTCTAAATTAGACGTTCGTACACCGGAAGTGTATACCGAAGAAGGTGTTCCAGTCGCAGTTGACGGAACCGTTATTATTAAAATCGGATCCACATCAGAAGATATCGCAACCGCTGCGGAACAATATCTGGGTAAATCAACCGAGCAATTGGAAAGCGAAGCAAGAGAAGTCCTAGAAGGACATTTACGCTCGATTTTAGGACGTATGACTGTGGAAGATATTTATCAAAACCGGGATAAATTCAACCAAAATGTCCAAGATGAAGCCTCTGGCGATTTAGCTAAAATGGGATTGGTTATCTTATCGTTTACGGTAAAAGAAGTAACGGACAAAAACGGTTACCTAGACTCATTAGGTCAAGGACGTATTGCCGAAGTTAAACGAGATGCAGATATCAAAACAGCAAATGCGGATAAAGAAACACGTATTCAACGCGCATTAGCTGAACAATTGTCTCAAGAAGCTGAATTGCAACGCCAAACAGAGATTGCACAAGCTGAAAAAGTGAAAAGTCTGCGCATATCTGAGTATGGAAGAGAACAAAATATCGCTAAAGCCGAAGCTGAAAGTGCATATGACTTAAAGAAAGCTGAATTAAGAAAACAAGTTATCATTGAAGAGGGTAACGCTCAAATTATTGAACGTGAAAAGCAAATCGAATTGCAAGAAAAAGAGACCATTAAACAAGAACGCGAATACGATGCAACTGTCCGTAAAAAAGCCGATGCTGAACGTTACTCTGTTGAGCAACGTGCGGAAGCTGACAAAAACAGAGCCATCGCTGAATCTGAAGCGAGAGCCAAAGAAATCGAATTAAACGGTATGGCTCAAGCGGAAAGTATTCGTTTAATCGGTAAAGCTGAAGCCGATAGCAAGACAGCATGGGCCGAAGCCTTGAAACAATATGGTGATGAAGCCATTGCAACCTTGCTAATTGAAGCTTATCCTGCAATTGTTCGGGCTGCAGCTGAACCATTAAGCAACATTGACAAGATCACAGTGGTAGACAGCGGAAACGGAAATGGAGCATCAGCTATTACCAAAACAGCCTTAAACACATTAACCGCTTCTCAAGAAGCTTTTAAAGATGCAACAGGCTTAGACATCAACAATCTAATAAACTCATTTGCTGGAACAAAGAATGTGGGTCGTCAAATCAACAATCTAAACGACACATTAAGTCAAACAAGTCCCGCGGCTGAAGAACCGATCATCACAGATAGTGTAGAATAAAAACCTAACGTTCGGAGCTCAATATGTTTATTGGCTGGTTTTTACTGAGACATTGACTTGATAAAATTTTCCTGCAGTCTCCAACCAAACTTTGAATCATTTTTTTAAAGTTTGGTTGGTTATTTTTGTTCGATAAAAAATTACGCGTATGATAACGTAAACTAAAAGGAGTTGATTATTTGTCGAAGATAACTAGAAGTATTGTGACTGGAATTGCAGTTTTTATTGTTGTATTTATTCAGGACGTATTTTTCAATCCAATAAGTTCCAATGCTATGTTAAATTTTCTTATTAGCTTTGTGGTTATATTCATAACTATTTTACTTGTTGATATTATAGGCGGAAATATAAGCAATAAAAAAGCTAATGAACAGCATAATAAAAAACTATAGAAATCCAGTTCAAACATTCGTTTGTTCATTGTGTGAAAAATCACTTCATTTTAAAAAATTGGCGCCTCATTTACAAAGGAGCAAAAATTTTTTGAAGAAATTACTAACTATATATATCTTAAAAAATTCATATTTAGAGGGATTACCCATTTCTAGATATGACAAGGAGAATCCACATGCAGTTTCCATTGAATATTGTCGTTGCAGTCGTAATCTCTGCAATATACGTTTTAATCTCTTTTGCCATTAAATTATCGAGTAAATACAAAAAGCAGTTTCGTATTTACTCTGTTGTAGTCAATTTAATCTTTATCGCATTCCTATTGGGCTTTTCTATATTTTTCAAAACATCTTTGCCTAATCAAGGAATAAACATTTACTATAACGGTTTAGCTACATTATATTTTTTGTTATTTATCCCATTGGGAGTAGTTTTGATACTGCTGTTTAGAAAATTAATAATGAACGCAGATATCTATTTAGTTTTTTTAAAATATGTGATAATCATTGGAGCTATCGTTATATTGACAGGAATAATTGCTCTAGGATATCCCCTTTTTATCTTAACTTTTTACGGTTTCTCTCCTTAATCTGCATTTGTCTTCAAGTTGCATGTAGTTATTTGACGCTTTTTATAATTTAGCTTTAGTATTTCATTTGTCAATCTATGAAATGTTAACTATAGTTGTGGAAAATTTAGAGTAGAAACAAATCGCTTAATATTAGATATGAGAGTGCTCCCGGATTTTATGGTGCTAGGAATAGTGAATGATATCTAAGTTGATGAACCAGTTATAAATATGATGAAGATGGTTCAGTTGCAGTATGCAGTAGCTTATAAAAAAATATTAAAATAGCAAGAGTAGCACGCCTAATTTTTTATAGATGGTGAGTTTCGGAGTATACTTATAGTTGTTGCTACATGTGTTCTAACTGGTGCCATTAACATTGGTCTTTACAAAGCGAATGCTTATATAACTGGGACGATTGGACTCAGTGTAGAAATGAATGGGTAGGAGTTTATGTAAGACCAGGATACGATGCAACAAGAAAAGTGGTTATACCTAAACACAAAATTAATTAATTGTATAGATTAGGAGGAATTTATGCTTAATCATTATAAAGAATTTTCCAATAAACACCCTTATGCTCATGTCATACTAGTAATGGTATTTTCTAGCTGTATTGGTATATCAATAGAATATCTCGTAAATAAAAGCTTTATCGGTGGAGGATTATATACCGCTATAGCACTAACTTTAATTGAACTTTTTAGAGTCAGAGGAAGAAATAAAGAAAAAAATTAGTTTTTTAATTGTGATTTAACGTATTAGTCAGCATAGTCTCAAACAATGCAAATAGCTCCTCCACAATAAAAGTGGCGGAGCTATTTGGATTACTTATTTAGAAGAATGCTACTAAAAGGTCATTTTCATGATTCTTGTACCGATTTATTTTTAAAAAAATCATATATAATTAATGTCTACTGAATAATAAACTATGCTTATTCTGCTGCCTTTTACAACTAATGATTGATATAATAGATGCAAGGGTTTTTATAGGATGTTAAACAAAACCTTGCACTTTTACTGAAATGAGG
>NZ_JBGQQS010000015.1:0-60742 GCF_045528365.1 Desemzia sp. FAM 23988 | reverse complement strand
GAAATGAACTTTTCTTTTCTTCCGTTAGGAAGGAATCTAATCGATTTGTAAAAAAGAAAGAAACATTTCAGTTTCGCCTAATTTTTTGATAAAAATGTCCCTGTATAAAAATCTATGAATGATTCAGCAATATACAAAAAAGGAACTATACTTTGAATAAACATATATTCATTGTACGGTTTCTTTTTGCGATTAGATGTAGATTCAACAAAAAAAGAAAAAATCGTATAAAAAGATTCCATTTTTTATAAAAAAATAGCTCTTATTAAAAATAAGTGTATAAAATTTTAACGTGTTATTTAATAATGCCTAAGAAATACATCTAAGTTGCAGAATTAGTTGTTTCGAATAAAGAATAAATATACTTTTTATGAATAATTTTTTAGGACAAAAGTTGTATAAAAAAACATTTATTTTGTCAAATAGCTATCGATTAACTAAAAACTTTGTTTTAACACCGTTATTTGATTAATAAATAGTTTTATAACCAAATGGATTTTAATGTAACTTAGAACAAAAGTTTTAACGTTTGAATTCGTATTAATTTTTAAGAATAAAAAGTAAATTCTTTGACATAAAAAAACTTGCGTATTATATTAATAAACGGAGAAAGAAACGTAAATTTAAAATAAAAATTGGAGGAATGAATAGAATGAACAAAATCAAAAAATTATATCCACTTATCGTAGGCGTGGTGTTATTAGTTAGTGTGGCTGCTTATGGAACACGTGCTTACTTCTCAGATTCAACAAACTTAGACTCTAATATTGAGTTGACTCTTGGGGATGTAAACATTAATAGTGATAGTTCACAGGTATGGAAATACGCTCCTTTAGAAGAGGCATATAACGATCAATTAAAAGATGAAATAGGAGCAACACTGATTACAGAAACTACAACACTTGAAAAATCAGAACAAATCATGAATGTTAGACCTGGTGATGCTTTTACAAAAGACTATAAGTTTACAAATGAAGGATCATTATCACAAAAAATATCTTTTAAATCTAATAAGAATGACCTGAACAACGATGATAGCATCTTTAATGTAGAATGGTTATACAAAGACAAAGACAATGACATTATTGATACAGATGACAATACTAATCCAATAATTTTAACACCAAATACTTCCATTACTGCAACAATGAAAATTAGTGTGAAAACAAATGGTTATGATGGAGTTTTTGGAGAAAAACAAAATAACGAAACTATACCTGAATATGATTTTATAGGAGAAACAGTAACTGTTGAAGCTGTACAAACTAATTATACTGTAGCTACTGAATAATAAAACTAGAATAATTTATTGTACTATATAAAGATACCCTTTAGTTTATTCAACTAGAGGGTGTTTTCATCTGTTTATAAAAAAAGGGAGGGACTTTCAAATGAGTAAAAAAATCAAAAATAAATCACTGCGAATAGTATTTTTGATACTTTTATGTTCTTTGTTTGTGCCTAACCATACCGTGCATGCTTATTTTTATGATGTCATCTCAGAGAATGTTGGAATAGAGTTAACTTTAGGATCTATAGATTTAGATGTTAAAGAAGATAGCAATAATAGTGTGTTAACTTTAAAAAGCGGGCAAAATAAAATCCAATTAAAAGAAGTTATTCAAAATAAAGGAACCTTAACTGGTAAATTAGCTTATAAGATAAATCTTACAAAAAGTGACGGTGGCGAATTAGATGAGAATCTGAAAAACTCAATAAAGATAACATTAAATACTCAAGCAGCGAACATACAAGATAGCTATGAACTATTAAGTGATGAATCTAATTTACAGATAATGTTAAATCCTGGTTCATCTATAGATGTACATATAGTTATAGAAACAACCACTTCTCCAGAACAGAGCGAAGAAATTAAGTTGCAAATTGAATTTCTATTATTCCAAACCAATGGGACTCTTGAAAATCCTCTGTTTCATGATGAATTGACTAAAGTATACGATATAATTTTGGATAAAAAAGAGACTGAAAAACTAGATGATTATTGGCCGACATCAGGTTGGATAGATCATGGAAATATTCGATATAATAAAGAGAAATATAGCCCAGTTATGTATTTTAGCGAGATGAAGGATTCGCAACAAATCAAAAATTTAAATGATAATATTTTTTATGTTGAGATAAAAGATGAAAATGGACTTGAATTAACTGACTTAGCTATTCGTTCTCCAGAAGATATGATAATCAAAGTGGAACATGTTAATGACAATAAGCAGCATTTGAAAATCACTATTTCAATCGATAAAACTAAATTTAAGCGAAATATACTATCGGTCCCTATATATGATTATTCAATTGCTTTTAATAATGGTAATAATTTCGAACTATCCGAAGAGGATGAACCTATAACTTTAAAAAGAATTTTGCTTTCTACAGATGAGGCAGGTGCAAGAACTTTTAATGTGCGTCCTATTAATTTATTTGAAGAAGAAAGAGAAATTTATTTAGCTCAAACTGAGCAAGATAATACTGGATATTTGAACCAACCTTTATCTAAAGCATCTTTTGATAATAAGCCCAAGATAACAATGGAAATTAGTGGAGCAAATAAAAAATTAATTGATATAAAAAAAGCGCAGATAGAAAACGACAACTATTTCACTTTGAAACCTAAAAGTAAAACAGCAACAAAAGAGACAGAAATGGATTTAAGTATAATCCTTGAAGGAACATCAGGAGAGATATTGGAAGTGAAGCGAGACATTCAAATATTGCCTACAACTAGTGAAGCCGTATGGCCTCAAGGAATGTCAACTATTTGGGGGATGTCAGATGGTAAAGGAAATTACAAAGAAAGCACAACTTCTGATATACAAGTATCTAATGGAAGTTATGTTTCTACGAAAAATATTTCTATCTATGTAAAAAATCCATACAAAGATGAATTGCAATATATTCCACCTAACTCAGACAAGTTTACTAGCCAATCTATTTTTTATAGCCCTGATGGAGAGTATATGAAAATTGATTTGAAATTCAGCAGTAATAGTTTGAAGGAATTTCCTTATACTGAAGGTTTTAATTTTACTGTTCTTAGAGAAAGCGGCATTGGTGCTGACAATATGAACTATGTTCCTGGTCAATGGGCTGCTGTACAGTTCACATTGCTTAAAGAATCAAAGCAGGCTTCTCAAAATAAACTAACTGTAGAACAGACAACCCCTAATACCGAAATGAGCTATGAAGAACAATTACTCCAAGCTGTCACTAACGGAGAGAAAGAACTGTATATTGAGTACACTCAATTGCCCATTGATTTTGATGTAGCAAAAGTGGAAGAGGATATTCGTAATATAATGGCTAATCAAGGTGTTGAAATTGAGTTCCTGATTGAAGATGATCCAGAATTAAAAGCCATAAAAATAACGGTTCAAGAATGAGGCCCATCAGTTCCTTTAGATAAAGGGTGAATAACACAAATAAAATAAATTGTTTACGGGGAATTAACGGAAGATACATATTCTGTTGTTATACTAGAAATAGTCATTGGCGCCCCCTTGATTACAGACCAAACCGCTGAGGGGCCAGATATTCTGGCCCTTTTTTATACATAGTTTTCTCTTTCAAACAATCTGTTTGAGCACATAGCTGAGTACATACCAGATATTTTAGGAGGTGAGAGGATTGTTACCGGTAGACATTGCATCATATGAACGGATGAACACGAAGAATTTGATTTTGCGAAAAGCCACTATTCGTGACGTAGACGATATATTTGAAATTCGGCACAATCCTCAACTCTTTCGCTTCCTCGAGGATCATATTGATGAGACAAAAGACGTCACGAAATCATACCTTGCTCGGATGAACAAAGGTCAAGAAGAACATAAATGGATTGTATGGGTCATTGAATGCAGAGCTGATCGAAAAGCGATTGGAACGATTTGTTTGACCGATATCAATGATGAAAAATCCTCAGCCGTTGTTGATTTTGTCATGCACCCAGACTATCAAAACCAAGGATATATGCAAGAATCCATAGATACTGTAGCAATGATTGCATTTGATAAGTTAGGTTTGAAGGAATTGACAGCTATTACGGCTAATGAAGACAAAGCTGCTATTGAGTGGGTGGAAAATTCGGATTTTCAATACTCTGAAACGATTCAGCACTATTGGCCAACCAAAAATATGCAAACCAAACTGAATAAGTATATTCTAGTAAATAAATACAATTTCTTGTAATCTTTTAATATAGAAGAAATTGTATTTTTTTAGTAAAAAAGAACTCCTTTTGAAATAGGAGTTCTTTAAATAGTTACATTAAGGAAGAAGATTTCGATTTATTGAAATAGTGCATCAAAAAAATTAATGTGAGCACCAGAGTTAGGCCTTCTGTAACAGGCATTGTCAGCCAAACCCCTGTCAAATCAAAGAATGTTGCTGCTAAGAACAAGGTAGGAACAATGAGAATCAGTCCTCTTAATAAAGAAAGGATAAAGGATTGTCTTGGTTTAGCCACCGCTGAAAAGAAGGCAATAGTGACGATATTGAGGCCCATGAATAAGAAAGCAATGAAATAAATTTTGATGCCTTCTTTAGTAATAGAAGCTAACACAGGATCATTATCTTTATTGAACCATTGAATAATGGTGTCAGAATAAAATAAACCTACCCCATAAAAGAGTATCCCGAAAAAGAGAGCTGCAGCAAACCCGTATAACATCAAACGAAGAACTTGTTTATGCTGTTTAGCTCCGAAATGGACACTGACTATTGGTTGGATTCCTTGCCCAATCCCTGTAAATATACCGATACAGACGAGAGAAACATTGGCAATGATTCCATAAGCCGCCACACCGACATTTCCCACCAAATCCAAAGTAATTTTATTGAACATGAAAATAACTAGACCTGATGAAAATTCTGTAATGAAAGATGGGAAACCAATAGAAAACATGGATAAAAAGTTTTTCGGTTTCCATTTGACAGCAGTAAATTTTAACGTTCGTCTTGGAGAGCGTTTATGCCAGGTCAAAATAAGCAAACTGATAATAGGAGAAGTGGCCGTTGCCAAAGCAGCTCCTCTCATGCCCATCTGCAGAGGGAAAATAAACAAATAATCCAACAGAATATTGGTTAAACTTCCAAACAGCATGCCAGCCATAGCTAAATTGGGATTGCCGTCATTACGGACAAAAAAAACAAGAATATTGTTTACGATAAAAAACAGGGCGAAAAATAGAATGATGCCAAAATATTCTTTTGCCAAAGGGATAATTTCCCCTCTAGCGCCTAATAAAGACATTAAGGGATCCATAAAAAGAAATCCTAGTACGGTAAAAAGCGTGCCTGCAATCAAACCAATCACTAAGGTGGAAGTAAAAATTTGGTGACTCTTTTCTGAACGATTCTCGCCGTAAGAAATGGCGTACAGTGTGGCACCACCCATTCCCAGCATTAAGCCAATGCCATTGATGACATTGTAAACGGGAATCACCACATTCAAAGCGGTTAGACCATCTTGTCCCACGCCATTTGCTACAAAAAAGGTATCCGCTAAAATGTACAGAGACAGCCCTAACATGCTGAGCAAACTCAATGAAACATAATGGATAAAGGATTTATGTGCGGATTGTCGTAAAATATCAGTAGAGTGCATTTGTTTTCCTCCTAAATAAAAAAGGCACCATTTCTATTGTCCAAGGCCTACGACAACAGGAATGAGTGCTTTAAGGAACTTAATTGTCCGGCGACAAATAAGTTCTAGCGTATATGAATTTGATTGGAGTATAGCACAATCAGGATATCAGGTCAAAGCACGAAAAGCTTCAGCTACTGAAATTAAATTTCAGAAAAACGTTTCCAACTCTTAACTTACCTTATTTTTGACCGATAAGAGAAGTAACAACTAAATAAATCGTTCCTATATACAAGTTCTAAAGTATGTAACAACCATATAAGTTTGTTATCTTTCACATCCATTTGAACGGAGGAAATGCAATGAAAAATACAGATAAGCGCTCCACATCCAACTTAAAAAAAGCTTTCTCGCCCGCTAGAATTAGTGCGGCTTTTTTTATTCTCTTTTTTCTAGTTTCAGTCATCGCAGCGGGGTTAATTAATCGAGCAAATGCTGGAGCTGTTCCGCTTGCTGAGTCATTGGGTTATGATTTGGTTGAAATAAACACAGACAAGACTGAAGAACCATTAGCTATTATTGTCCAAAGGGAATCGGTTTCTAAAGAGGAGACAGTAGAAATTGCTAAAGAATGGAAGAAAGATAAAAAACAAGCAGTAGTCGTTTTTGCGACTACCAATACTGCATTCCCAGAAACATCAGCGGAATATAATGAAAATGTAGAATATAAAATTACCATTACCGAAGATAAAATGGAAACCATTGAATTCGATGTTTATAAAGATAGTCAACCTGAACTGATTGAACATCAAAATTGGGATTTAAGTGATAATGTGTTGGACCTAGTGACTGGACAAGTTACGATTAAAATCGAGATGGACAACAATTGGGAAGAAGGTATTGTCCTTTCAGCAGCTCAAGCTTTGTCTCAACAAATTCTAGCCAGCAACCAAGAGAGTGGCGTCTCATCTGTATTTTTTGAAATAAACGTTGGAAACCAGTTGTATCTATACGATTCTGAACATTTCTATACTATCGGCAAATATCAAGTCTCAGACATCTAATCGATTAAAAAGAGAGAAAGCTGATAGAAAAGTCTTCAGCTTTCTCTCTTTTTATTTCCATTATTCTTTATCTGAATCTGTTATTTCTTCTTTAACTTTTTTCAATTTACTTGGATCGCCAAAAGATTGGAAATCTTCAGGAGCTGTTTCACTTTCTTTTTCAGCTTCCGTCTTTTCTTTATCCGTTGGTTCTGAAACTTCCTGTAATCCTTCTTTGACAAATAGAGGATTTACAACAGGGTTGTGACCATCACCAGGTGGTTGTTGGACCATAAAGACACCTCATTTCTTTTTATATTTTCTATTTTTACTATAGCACACTTCTGTTGTAAACGCTTTTAATTTGGTTATGAATATCCTAAAAAAGACTGCGCAATTCTTCTCTTATCCCAAAGATGTATGGTAAACTAAAGGGGAAGATTTAGTGTTTGATGAATGGTATCGGAGGAAAATGTATGATTTGGATTATCTTAGGAATTTTGATTGTTCTATTAATCATTTACTTATATGTAAACAATACAGTACTTGAAACGACCCGTTATACTATTGGTATTCCTTTTTTAAAGGAACCATTGAAGGGGACTAAAGTCATTCATTTGTCTGACTTTCATTTGCCTAAAGAAGGAATCTCGATTCAAACGTTATTGAAGAAAGTGGCGAATGAAAAACCTGATGTGATCGCGTTGACGGGGGATTTGATCCAAGCGAACGAAAATTTTCCTGCTAAAAAGCTGGCTCAATTGACCAAAGGCTTAGCGGATATTGCCCCTACTTATGCAGTAACAGGAAATCATGACCTAAGCGGCGGTCACCTGAGAGAGTGGGAACAAGTATTAAGTGATGCTGGTGTCACTGTTTTGATCGATGAAGCTGTGTGGCATCCTATAAACGGCAGCGGACTTGTCATCATGGGGTTGTCTGAAAAAGAAGATTTTGAGATGACACCTAAACCTATTTTAAAAGGGGTCGAATTGGCTGATGGATGGCAAGATGAAGCACGTATCTTGCTTGCACATCATCCCGAGTTTTTAGAAGAATATTTAATGGATCTGACCCGTGTACCAAATGTTATTTTATCAGGACATGCCCATGGTGGCCAAATGCGATTGCCATTCATTGGCGGATTGTTTGCGCCTGGGCAGGGGCGTTTCCCGAAATACACAGCTGGGGTTCATTTTGATGACCATTTGCCAGATAAGCGCATGGTCATCAGTCGTGGAATCGGAAATTCTTCTTTTCCGTTCCGAGTGAACAATCGACCAGAAATGATCGTCATTGAACTGAAGTAATCAAACAGGCATTCTTCCAAGGCTTTGGAAGGTGCTTTTTTTGAGAAAGAGGAAAATTCTTAAGTGTAAGTGGTTTCTTTTGATGTTTTAAGTAGTCTTAGATAAACTAGGGGTAACATAAATAGGAGGCGAAGCATATGGTAGTAAGCTTATATGATAGAATTCCTTTGAACAATGGTTACACGATACCGCGTATTGGATTTGGGACAGCGGGGCTGACTGGAGCAGAAGCAGAAGAGTCCGTATTTTATGCGTTGAATCAAGGTTATCGTTTAATTGATACAGCTCCATCTTACGATAACGAAGAAGCAGTTGGTCGTGGAATCAACTTGGCCATCAATGCCGGCATTAGTCGGGATGAAATTTTCGTGGTTACTAAAATTGAACCAGAAGATATGGGATTTGATAAGACTATTGATGCATTTGAAGCTAGCTTAGAACGCTTGAACACGCAATATATTGACTTGTTATTGATTCATCGGCCAGCAAAAGATGATCAAGCTACGCTGGACACTTGGAGAGCAATGGAAGACATTTATGCTTCTGGTAGAGTGCAATCGATTGGAGTATCCAACTTTAGCCGTGGAGATCTGGCCATGTTGCTGGAAGAAGCTAAAATTAGACCTGCAGTAAACCAATATCAAATGTATCCCGGAGCTAGTGACCGCAGTACTAATGATTATTGTGATGATGAAAATATCGTTTCTATGGCCTATTCTCCATTAAAACGAGGGAAAGTGCAAAAAGAGCGCCGATTGATGTCGATTTCAGAAAATTATGACAAATCACCTGAACAAATTGCTTTACGTTGGTCAATTGACCGAAATGTAGTTCCTATTCCACAGTCTGGAAACAAGGACCATATTCGGGACAATATCAATATATTTGATTTCAGCTTGAGTGATAATGATATGACAATTCTAAATAATTTAGACGTTCCAAGAAAAGACCGAGATACCGGAGATGGAGGAGGAAATACTGATCGGACCAATCGTCGTAAAAATATTCAAAAAGGACGAGGCAGCGGAACAGGACGTATGAGACACTAACCGTTGTTGTGTTCAGAGTAAACAAATATCTGTTCAAAAAGACCACAAAAGCTGACAGTTTCTTACTGAATTTGTAAGAAGCTGTCAGCTTTTTGACTATCAGCTGTTTTTCTACAGTTTTTCAATCAACACTAAAGTGCTTGAAAGTATCGGTATTATGTGTGAATAGTTTGGTGGGAGTTATGGTGGACGGGATGCGTTGCTAGTACCATATTGCAGTAACATTTAATACGATATGGTAGATAAGAGTTTGATTCGGACCATAAGTGGTGAAATCATTTGAGGATATGGTATATGAAGTGGGTTTCAAGTACCATATAGGTGAAATACAAGGTTCAATATAGTATTTTAATCCCTTCACCCTGCAGCTCTATTTGAAAAAACGTACGTATAAGCTTGATCAGTGGAATTTATTCTATTTTCGAGGAACGAGACAAAAAGTTGTAAAGTGGTTTTCACCTCATCTCATCTCATCTATTCTAAGATTAACAGCTTTATTTTCAGCTTTGCTTTTACTATTAGAGGAGATTTGGTAAAATAAGAAAATGGAGAGGTATTTTATTTGATTGGAAGCGTGCGAATTGCCTCGTTTAGCTTTGGGAGAAAAGCTTTCTGATCTTAGGAGCAATAGTATACAACAGGATTACCATCTTATTCATAATAAATTCAAAATTACTGGAGGTTTTTTTGTATGACTTTAAATCTTGGAATTATTGGAACAAACTCTATTACAAATGTTTTCGTAGATGCTGCGTTGGAATCGAAACTCTATTCTTTAAAAGCGGTTTATTCACGTTCTGTAGAAAAAGCAGAATCTTTTGGTAAACCATACGGAGCTGACGTCTTTGAAACAGACTTGACTGTTTTTGCGCAACACCCGGAAATCGATGTGGTTTATGTAGCTTCTCCGAATAGTTTGCACTTTGAGCAAGCGATTGAGTTGATGAAGCATGGCAAACATGTGATTGTAGAAAAGCCGATGTTCTCTAATCCAAACGAATGGGAAAAAGCCACACAAACGGCTAAAGAAAACAAGGTATTCTTGTTTGATGCAGCTCGCCATATCCACGAAGAAAATTTCCAGCGAGTGAAAGTGGAAGTTCAAAACATTGAGAATATCCAAGGGGCTAATTTGACGTACATGAAATATTCTTCTCGTTATGACAATGTGTTAAATGGAGAAGAACCGAATATCTTTTCATTGAAATTCTCTGGGGGAGCTTTAGCAGACTTAGGTGTTTACTTGATTTATGCAGCCGTTTCTTGGTTCGGTATGCCTCAGTCTTCTCATTACTTTGCGCAAAAAGTGTCTACAGGGGTCGATGGAAAAGGGACTATGTTCTTACGCTATCCGACGTTTGATGTCACGATGCAGACAGGAAAAATTGCAAGTTCTTATTTGCCGAGTGAAATTTATGGGTTAAACAAAACGATTTCCCTAGATGGTGTTACAGGAATTTCAGCTATTGAAATCATTGACCGTAAATCAGGATTAAAAGATAACATTGCTAAATCTGCTCAAAAATCTCCTATGATCGAAGAAGCTATTGCATTTGCAGATGTGATCAATCACGCAGAAGATGAAGAGCGCTTAAAAGACTATCAAGAATGGACAAACCTGAGTCAACAAGTCAATCAAGTACTTTATGAGCTGCGAAAAGACGCAGAAATCGTTTATCCAGCAGACTAAAAAAAGTGAAAAATGTTTAGGCTGAGAATAATGTCTCAGCCTTTTAAACTGTTTTTCGAAGAGCATCATAAAAAGGGCGATCGAAAAGACCTAAATACCGTAAATAAGAGGAGCAATCACATGAATGAACAATTAATCCCTGCATTCCAGAAACATTGGAATGATTCCGGTTTTGGCGCACCAACGGCCATTCAAACGGAAGTATATGATTTATTAAAAGAGAAGAAAGACGTAGTAGGAATCTCTCCTACTGGTAGTGGAAAAACATTGGCTTATTCTATTCCGTTATTGGAACAGATTGTGCCGACAGAAGGAATGCAGTTATTGATTTTAGAGCCTTCTCAAGAATTGGCCGTTCAAGTTGGACAAGTTGTCAGTGAATGGGCTAAAGCGTTGCAATTGACTACAATAACGTTAATTGGAGGGGCCAACATCCAACGCCAGATTGACAAATTAAAAAGCAAACCTGAAATTATTGTCGGGACACCAGGACGTATCTTAGAATTGGCCGAGAAACGCAAATTAAAGCTGCATCAAGTGCAAACAGTCGTGTTGGATGAAGCAGATCAATTGTTGGGACAAGATCAATTGAGCACAGTACGTGAAGTGATCAAAAAAATGCCAAGTGATCGTCAAATGGGATTCTTCTCAGCTACCAGCAACGCATTGATGCAAGATTTGTCTAAATGGTTCAACGTGGAACCAATCTGGAAAGATGTTACAGCAATAGATGATTCAAAAGGTGAAATCGTTCATGCTTATATCGAAACGCCGATTCGCAAACGAGATGCGACATTAAAACAATTGAGTCATTTACCGGATTTTAGAGCGTTAGTCTTTTTTAATGATGTAGCTAGTTTGACGGTTGCATTGGATCGTTTGCGTTTTGAAGGAGTTTCAGCTGGCGTATTGCATAGCGAACGGAACAAAACGGAACGTCAACAAGTCCTGCAAGACTTCCGTAATGGAAAAATCCAATATTTATTGACGACGGATCTAGCTTCAAGAGGTTTAGATATAGAAGCCTTGGATTACGTGATTCAATACGATATTCCTATCTCTAAAGAAAGTTATGTTCACCGTTCTGGGCGTACAGGACGTATGAGACGCAAAGGGACTGTCTTAACGTTAGTCAATGAGCGGGAACTGCGTAATTTCAAACAATTGATCGCTCCGTTGGAATTGTCTTTGATCCAATTGTACTTATATGGTGGGGAGTTAGTGACCGAAAAAGTAGTTCAAGAAGAAGCGCCGCATGCTGAAAAAGAAACCATCAAAAAAGTTGTTCCTAAAAAAGTTAAGAAACCTGTGTCTACACAACCTGTTGAGGCACCTGTGAAGAAAAAGAAAAAGAATCGTACGAAAAAAACGAAGAATAAAGGAGCAAGACGTAAAAAGTCAGAATAGTTTTTTGCTTAAAAGGAGAATGTGTTGAAGATGAGCAATCGTAAAGACTTAGTATTGAAGTATTTACAGCAAAATCCAGATGATTCCTTTTCTGCAAGGGAGCTTGCAGAAGCGCTTGAACTTGATCGAACAAATGTGAGCCGCTATTTAAACGAGCTGTATGCGGATCATAAAGTCCACAAAATTGTCGGCCGTCCGGTATTATTTCAATTCAAATCGCCTCGTTCTAAAAAAGAAGATGGGGAAAGCAAAGCTTTTTCAAAAATGATCGGGTATAATTTGTCTTTAAAAATTATGGTGCAGCAAGCTAAAGCGGCTATACTTTACCCGCCTAGAGGCTTGCATACGATCATTTTTGGTCAAACTGGGACTGGGAAATCTGTTTTTGCCCGCAGCATGTATGAGTTTGCTTTAGAAGCTAAAGCAATGCCGCAAGATGCCCCTTTTATTTCATTTAACTGTGCCGATTACGCTCAAAATCCACAACTATTGTTTGGGCACATTTTTGGAGTGAAAAAAGGGTCGTATACGGGTGCGACTGAAGATACACCAGGTTTGTTGAAAAAAGCTGATGGCGGGATTCTGTTTTTAGATGAAATCCATCGGCTGCCTCCTGAGGGGCAAGAAATGTTGTTTACGTTTATCGACAAAGGTGTCTATCAGCCTTTAGGAGAAAGCGGCAAAGAGTATGAAGCAAGTGTTCAGATTATCGGGGCTACCACTGAAAGTTCTGATGTATTGTTGTCAACATTCAAACGACGTATCCCCATGTCGATTACCTTGCCGCCATTGTCGGAAAGAACCATTGATGAACGGTATCAATTAGTAGCAGCTTTCTTACAGCAAGAAGCCCGTCGTTTGAATCAGGAGATTGTTGCTGAACGGGACGTCATCTTAGCCTTTATGCTTTATCATCCTGAAGCCAATATTGGACAAGTGGAGCGAGATTTAAAACTGGTTTGTGCGAAAGCTTTTTTGCATTACCGTACGAATGATGAAGACCATTTGAACATTACGCAAAAAGATTTGCCATTACAAGTACAAAAAGGATTATTGCTCAAAAAAGAAGCGCCAGATCGCCTGAATCGAATCATTAAACCGCAGCAAAACCGGTTTGTTTTTGAATCAAATCACCAAGATTCGGATTATTTTTTAGGTTCCGGAGAAGATATGAGTGTCTACAATGCGATTGAAGAACGCGTAGATGAGTTGCTCAGATCAGGTGCTCAAAATATCGACTTGGAGAAGTTTGTACAAAATGGCATGGGACATTATTTCAATGATTACATTGAGCAGTTGGCGAGTAGAGAAGTACAGAAAGAATTGATTTCAACGGATATTTTGGAAGCTACCGAAATGGTCTACGATATAGCAGAAAAACGCTTGAATCGAACATTCAATAACAGCACGCGTTTTGCTTTTTCATTGCATTTGCAAAGTACATTAGACCGTATTCGAGAAAATCGACCTATTATCCATCCTAACTTAAATGGTGTCCGTAAACAGTATTCCAAAGAGTTCCAAGTAGCTATCGAATTGTCTTCCTTGATTGAAGAGAAGTTTGAGATTGAGATGCCATTAGATGAAATCGGTTTTATTACGATGTTTCTGACGATCGATTTAAAAGAGAAGTCAGAAGAGCTGCAAGAAAAAGTCGGCGTCTTTGTAATGATGCATGGAAAATCTACTGCCAGCAGTATGTTGGAAACGGTCCAAGAATTATTAGATACTAAATTTGGGATTGCTCTAGACATGCCGTTGACGATGAAAGTCAAGGAAATGTACGAATGGGTCAGGATAACGATTCGGGATCGCATGAAAGATTATGCACAAGGCATCTTATTGCTGACTGATATGGGATCGCTGAATTCATTTGGGGATATTTTAGCAGAAGAGTTGGATATGCCTATCAAGACTTTGTCGATGACGAGTACTCCGATTGTGTTGGAGGCTGTTCGAATGGCCAGTTTAGGCAGGTCATTAGAAGACATTTATCAAAGCTGTCAACGTGGAATGAGCAACAGTATCCAGCAAAATTTCACAGTAAAGAAAGACAAGAAACCTGTTATTGTGGTGACTTGCTTTACTGGAGAAGGAGTAGCGAAAAAGCTCGAAGAAAAATTAGAAACAGAAATTGATACGACCATGACAAAAATTATTCCGCTCCAATTTCTGCAGCGAGAGCAATTTCGTCAACGGATTGATCAATTAATGGAAAAATATGACTTAAAAGCTATCGTAGGAACAGTAGGCTTTGATTATTCATCAGTTCCTTATTACTCGGCTTTTGATATTTTTGAGGGCAACAAATTAACCGATTTAAAGCGTCATTTAGAATCGGATTTTCCAGTAGAAGAAATGGCGCATTCACTCGAAGGAACGATTAAATCGGTGGATTCTGTCCAAGAATTGCTGGAATTGGTGCGAGATGTAGTAGATAAATTACTGGTTAACATGCAGTTTCAGATTGATGCGGGTGTAAAAGTAGGGGTCATCCTTCACCTGGTATTCTTGGTTGATTCTTTAAGAACAGAAGCTTTTTTACGTCCGTTTCCTAATAAAGAAATGTTTGTTAAACAAAATCGAATCTTGATGGATGTGACTAAAACAACGTGCATCGTATTGGAACGTCGTTATGAGATCCAATTTCCAGAAGATGAGATAGCGTACTTGGCTTACATGTTGTTAGAAAATAAGACTCATGAATGACAGAAATACACACTAAAAACAAATGTGTAACCATTTGTTTTTAGTGTGTATTTTTACAATGGTGAGAAAGCCTTTTCTGATAACGTTTACTTTTTAAAAAGTTGGCACGAAAATTGCTTATATATAAGTGTAAGGTAAAAAAATATCATATATGGAGTGAATATAAAATGAAAACAATTATGTTAGTATGTGCAGCAGGTATGAGTACAAGTTTATTAGTAAGCAAAATGGAAAAATCAGCAGAAGCAAAAGGAATCGAAGCAGATATCTTTGCCGTTTCCGCTTCAGAAGCTGATGCTAACTTAGCGAATAAAGATGTAAACGTTCTATTATTAGGACCACAAGTTCGCTTCATGAAATCTCAATTTGAAAAGAAAGTTGCTGATAAAAATATTCCAGTAGACATCATCAACATGCAAGACTACGGTATGATGAACGGTGAGAAAGTACTAGATCACGCATTAACATTAATCTAGAGAGTATAGCAAACCGTTTAAGAGAGTGGAGAAAAGCATCCAGCCTATTGGTTTATAGCCACATAGGCTGCTTTTCGCAGCTCATTTAGTAAACTAAACGTACGAAGAAATAAAGATAACCTAATACAGTCAATCTCGTAGTAATGGAAGGGAAGTTTTATTGTGGTAGATGAACAAAATTTAGAAACGATCATGGGTCTTATTATTAATGGCGGGAATGCTAAAAGTGATGCTATGGAAGCTATCCAAGCTGCTAAAAAAGGAAACTTTGAAGAAGCAGACCAAAAGATCAAAGATGCTGATAAATCATTATCAGAAGCACATAAATCTCAAACAGGTATGTTAACGAAAGAAGCCTCTGGGGATGCCGTTACGATATCTTTATTGATGGTACATGGGCAAGATCATTTGATGAATGCCATTACTTTCCGTGATTTAGCAGCTGAAGTTGTAGATGTTTACAAAAAAATAGCTGGCGTTTTGATTGAAGAGTAAACCAACGACAAGCTGCGAAAAGTGAGTATCCCTTTTTGTAGCTTTTTCAGTTTAAACAAAAATTAGGAGGAAATAAACATGATTCTTTTAAATGCACCGATTCAACAAGACAAAATAATTGACACTTTAACTCATTACAGTGAAAATGGGGTTAGCTACAATTTCATAAAAAAAGAAGGTATGAAATTGTACTTTGAATCCACTATGGATAACGAAGAGGAAGCAGCTCAATTAGCTAAAAAAATTATTAAAGGTACAGATTACGGTTCTATATTGTATTTTCAAGCTACAGTGGAATGAGGGAGATAGGCAATGCTTAAAAACGGAATGTTCATCATGTCTTTAGGATTTATTGCGCTGATATTAGGCCTTACAGGTCCAGGTGAGAACAGTGGTTGGGTTTTAGCATTAGCCGTAATCTGTATTGTGGCTGGTTTTATTTTGTATTACCAAGCTGAAAAGAAAGAAAAGATAAATAAAGATTGATACAATGAAAAAGACTCTGATTTTTAGAGTCTTTTTTAATACTACAAAAAGGAAAGAGGTTTTATGATGACAGCGACTATCCAACAGTTTGAAGACAAGGTGATTGCAGAATTTGAACGAGAATTTCCGTATGAAATAGAATTAGTTTGGAAAATGCTAGCAGACAATCAGTATTTGCAAAAGTGGTTCCCTGAATTGAGTGTAAAGTCGCTTGAAGAAAATGGCAAGATTTTATTTGATATGCAAGATGGGACTTTTGAAGAAATGACCATTACGTCATTGAGTGAACCGAATGTTTTAGAGTACACTTGGGACAGGGACTTGGTTCGATTTGATTTAACGCCTTCAGAAAAAGGAACTCACTTAGTATTCAAAGAGACCATTTCTGAAGTGACAGAGCATACTCCTCGAGATATCACAGGTTGGCATATTTGTTTGGATGCGATTGAATCTATACTTGCCAACGAAGAAATGCCAGATACGCAATTGGTGTTTAATGAGTTGTATCCTGTGTACAAAGAAAAATTTGCGACGTTTGGAGAAGAGACAGGACAATAAAGCATGAATGGCATAAATAGGAAAAAGAGTTGCATGTTCCGAAGAAAAGCAAACCGATGATTCTTGAAATCTCGCCTATGAATTATCTTGTGATAGAAGGAGTAGGCCATCTTAATGAAGAACTGTTTTCTAAAAAAATCGAAGCTATGTATTCTGTTTCGTATGGAATTCGGATGTTGCCTAAAAAAGGAGAATCAACTGTATTGGGAATTGACTGTTAGTACACGAAAAAGCTGAAGAACGGATTGTCTGCTCTTCAGCTTTTTACCGTTCTCCAGTATTAACGTTGGTAACTAAAACAATGTTTACTCATTACTCGTTAATCGTTGCTTGGAGCAGGACATGAATGAATCTGAGTCAGCCGGCAGCGCTATTGTTTTAGTTTATTAGTCAAGTGAGGCCTCATTTTAGGTTCACTTGAAGAATAAGTACGGTTTATTAGTCAAGTGAAAGCTTAAGTGAACGCTACTTGATCAATAAATCCCATTTATTCATCAAGTCGGACATTTTCCATTCCTCACTTGATGAATAACCCTCATTTGCTCCACAAATGAAGGCCTCTTTTCACATTGAATAGAGCATTCCTTCCGAAGAAGCCGCTGAATATCGTGACTCTACTCGAATAAAAACAACACCGGCTAGTTTAAGTCCGATTTTACGTCTTTTCATGAACAGCCAAAATGCCGGAATAAATTTCTTCACCAACACTAAAAGATGAAGAACCTTTTTACCGTAAAATGAACGATAGCCCTCTCTATTTAGGAGAAGGCTATCTAACTAATCAATATTCAATATTTTTAGGTTGTCTAAACTATTACTCATTTTCAATATTTCAATTTATACAATGTATTCCCTAACCTCTAATACATCCTTGTAGCCCCATAGCTACTCCAGTGTGAATAAACTTGCCGCGTAAAACATAAAACTCGTATATCAATATCTTTCGTGTATTAATTAGTATAACACAATTTTAACGAAATAGCTAATCCTATTATATTGATTTCTGTTCTACACTTGCCCCAGCACCATTTGAACGACAAATGAAACCACGACTACTAGTGAAGAAATAATAAATCCATGCAGCATCGGTTTAAAACCCGATTTAGCTACTTCATAGAAGTTAGTCTTCAACCCGATAGAGCCGAGTGCCATCACCATCAAAAATTTGCTGATGATAGAAGTGATATTGCTGACCGATTCTGGAACGAGGCCGGTGCTTTTAATAGCTACCATCACTAAGAAAAATAGAATGAAAAAGGGGAAAATGCTTCGGATGCTGACTTTTTTCCGTGTGATCGTTTCCCCATTGGCCAATTGTTCTTTCCGTCTCATACGTGCATTGATGATCGAAAAAATCAAGACGACAGGGACGATAGACAGAGTCCGAGTTAGCTTGACAATGACGGCATACGCACCGGCTGCATCTGAAAAAGCATACCCTGCTGCGACTACGGAAGAAGTATCATTCACTGCTGTCCCAGTCCATAAACCAAATCCTAAATCACTCATCCCAAAGTACATCCCAGCTATCGGAAATAAAATCACCATCAAGATATCAAAAATAAAAGTAGCAGAAATCGAGTATGCGACATCACGATCTTCCGCCTCAATAGTTGGAGCGATCGCTGCAATCGCTGATCCTCCGCAAATACCCGTTCCCGCTGAAATCATACTCGACAATTTCCAGTTCATGTTGAATAATTTTCCAATAAGGTATCCTCCGCCAAATGCAGTCAGCAAGGTAAAGACCATGACGATCAAGGAATACTTTCCGACGTTTAATACTTGCGTAAAACTAAGTGTCAGGCCTAATAAGATAATCGATAATTTCAATATTCTTTTGGAAACAAATTGTATGCCTTCTTTAAAAATCGTGTATCTTGAAATTAACGGGTTTAATAACATCCCGATCAATAAAGCAAAGACACTTCCACTAATAACGCTATTTGGGATCCAAGCACTGATTTGATTGGCTGCTACCGCCAGTGCTGCAGTTAATAAAACACCCGCTGTATACTGTTTGACTTTATTCAACGATAAATCCTCCTCTATATTTCTTACCTCTATGATCTTACTCATTTAAAAGGAGAATTTCAACTCTAGATTCATCCTAGTTAGATCTGGTTTTTTGAAAAGCGACTCTTGGCGTTCCGTCATTTACGTAAATCGTACCGCACTTTTGGTACCCATTTTTTAGGAGCATTTTTTGCATCGGGATGTTAGTTTCGTGCGTATCAACCTTGATATTGGGTATTTGCTGAAAACACCATTCTAAACAAAAAGCTCCTACTCCTTTTTGCGATCGCAGTGATCCTAAGCGATGCACAACTCCGTATAAACCATCATTTAGCCATTTTCCGTCGTAGATTTCACGATAGGTGGCATCTTCTCCGATCGCAAATGTAAATACTCCAACGATTTCTGCTCCATCTAAACAAACATAACTTGTCCCTTCTTGAATATCGTTGATCAGTAATTCATCACTGGGGTAGCCATTAACCCATTGCTGGTCATTTCCATTCTCTCGCATATATTTCCTTGCTTCAGTATAAATATGCTGAATAAGCGACAACTCGTTTCTTTTTGTAGGTCTAATTTGCATTTCTCTTCACCTCTTATTATTCACAAATAACTATGTATAAAAATTCTACCATAAAATCATCTTAATGATAGGTGGAAAGCAAAAGAATTTTGTCCGTCTGACGAGATGTTCAATAATGGAATAATAGCGGGAGAACATGATGTGAAAAAGATGGATGATGAAGAAGCTTGAGATTTTAACATCAAATAAGGAACCTGAATGATGAAGTTCAAGTTCATAACATCAATCAACCGCTCTACAGAATTAATATACAGTTTACCAGTTAATTGTAAAATAAAAAGAAGCTTCAAACTCAAACAGAGTAGAAGCTTCTTTCTATTTTTAGCGGCCCTAGAGAGATTTGAACTCCCGACCTAACGTTTATACTGATAGGTAACGTTCATCTGCAACCTTACTTGATCAGATTACTTGTTTTCCCCCAGTCCACACCCTGCAGGCGACTTTCGTCGCACAAGGCGTTCCATCAATCAAATATTCGTTGAATAGAGAAAAATCTCTTACGAATAGAATAAGTTATTTTTACATTGACTGAGCAATGCAAAAACTATGATATTGGAAATAAGTGCATTATGTTCCAACGAATGATTTGATTGACTAGCCATCTTTCCTCCGCTGGTTGTTATCCCAGTTTCATCGGTACTACACAGCTGCTGCCGCAACTATTCAATAGCCATTATCCTGCTATTTAGAACCCTCAAATAGGAGATAGCGGTTCTTAGCTGCTTCCAACGTTCCGTTATTACTAGCTTTACAGTTAAACTTAGGTGCTTTCTATAAATGTTTCAGCGTTTTTGATCCACAACCATTTAACCAAAAACTATTGAGGTACATCCTCAACAACAGTATCTGCTTTCCTAAACAAGCCACCGCGCTTTAATTCATTCCATAAAATGAAAAAACATCCGTACATTCGAAAGTTCGTCAGTGCTAAAGCACATTCTCACCGTATTTAATTTATAGCCCTCCGACTACTAAGCGCATGCTGTTCGCCGACTTCACCGAACTTTTGACAACACCCAACTATTTTCAGGGATTGCCAATCGGAGATCAAGGTATTTCTCAAGCGGTTGACTTGAGTGTGCTTTTTTCATTCCGCACAATATCGTAATAACAGTTAAGCCTTATAGGCTCTTACATTTTATAGACTTTTTCAAATCTAGTTTGTAGTAAAACGTTGCGTACAGGAAACGTTTGCTCTATCCAACTGAGCTATAGGACCATACAACTAAATTCATTTTCTCATGATTCGAAAATCTTGTCTAGCACTTTTCGACTTTTCCATTTAGATAAATGAAGTGAATGTGACTTTGCACCTGTTTGTGAATCATGAGATGCGTGTTACAATGATAAAAAATGGTTAAAGGAAGAGGATATTATGGAATCATTTCAACAAGCCCATTCTATTGAAGAAGTACGCCGATTTATTCAAGAAAATGAACTAGCCTTTGTGTATATTTCTCGAGAAGACTGCAGTGTTTGTCATGCAGTACGACCTCAAGTGCAAAGTATACTTGAAAACTACCCACGCATTCGATCGATTCAAGCGGATGCTGATCATATTCCTGAAGTAGCGGGAGATTTTACTGTCTTCAGTGTGCCGGCGCTGCTGTTATTTGCTGAAGGAAAAGAATTGATTCGCGAAGCTCGTTTTGTGAAAATGGACGACTTGGATCGTCAGTTCAAGCGGATAGTGGAAAATTACTAAAGCAACTTCATCATTCGTATCGTTTTACATTGTGTTCAAATAATTGATAAGATAAGACGGTAAAACACAGTGAAAGGGATGAAGAGAATGAGCAAGGTAATTCCAACATATACATTAAATGATGGTCAAGAAATCCCTGTGATCGGTCTAGGAACCGTTGGGATAAAAGGTGCAAAAGGAGTAGCGGAAGTGATGGATGCCCTGGATAATGGGTATCGTTTGATCGATACTTCTACGAATTACAATAACGAAGGCATGGTCGGAGAAGCTGTTCGCAGAAGTTCTGTACCGCGTGACCAGATTCTATTGAGTTCAAAATTGCCGGGAGCCAAACATCAATACGAAGATGCTATCCAAATGATTCAAGAGTCTCTGTATCGTATGGGGATCGATTACTTTGATAAATACTTGATTCATTGGCCTTTGCCAAAACAAGATCAGTATGTAGAAGCATGGCAAGCATTGGTGGATGCTCAAAAATTTGGTCTGATTCGTTCTATTGGAGTTTCCAACTTCTTACCAGAACACTTGGACCGTATTATTGAGGAAACAGGGGTCACTCCGGCTACCAATCAAGTCGAACGCCATCCTTATTTCACGAATAAACGTGTAATAGAATACAATAAGGAACACGGTATTTTAACAGAAGCATGGAGCCCATTTGGAAGAGAAATTAATGACTTACTAGAAAATGAAATCATTGCTGCGTTGGCTGAAAAACATCAAAAATCAGTTGCGCAAATCATATTGCGTTGGAATTACCAAGAAAACGTGCTGGTCATTCCGAAAGCTTCTAGTGCTAAACACCAACGCGCCAATCTTGATATTTTCGATTTCACTTTGAGTGAAGAAGAAATGAAAAGCATCGATAGCCTAGATAAAGGACTAGATGGCTTAGTAGAAGGGCAACATCCAAATGAATATGAAGAGTTTGACTAAATAGAACTACTAATTATGAAAGGGGCTGGGACACTAATGTTGTCTCAGCTTCTTTGCGTGTGTATTGAGTTTTCTAAAATCGTATTAGTAGGAGAAACAAGAGGCATTTGTTAAAATAAATGTAAGCTCTTACTTGTTTCTGAACCTGCATCATTCCGCATAAGCTCACCTTTTTGTAATACCACACATCATTTCAATCACATCACAAATTGGAGGGATTCAAATGTCAAAAAAGAAAGCATTTTTACTTATGAGCAGTTTAACGTTAGGAGTTTTGGCTGCATGTGGCAATAATACAGATAATACTGAAGGAGGAGACGGCTCAGAAGATGTAACGATTCAATTTATGACCTCTTCTGTAGAACAAGAACGTTTAACGGTCATCGAAGGAATGATCGACCGATTTGAAGAAGAAAATGACGGCATAACAGTAGAAACTGTTCCGGTAGAAGAAGGGCAATACAATACGAATGTAGTTACTTTGGCTCAAGCAGGAGAATTACCGGCAGTCATTGAAGTAGGACAAGATTTTGCAAAAACAATGGCAAATGAACAGCTGATCGATGTAGAGGCCACTACTCAGTTGGTGGAAGATATTGGTCCACAAAGTTATTACGAAGGCGCATTGAATTTATTGAGCAGTGAAGATGGAGAAGGCTACTTGGGAGTTCCATTAAGCGGATGGGTGCAAGGGATTTGGTACAGCCAATCAAAACTTGAAGAAGCCGGAATCGAGGAGCCTGCTAATTGGGAAGAATTATTATCAGCAGCTGAACAACTGACAGATACAGCCAATAATCAATATGGTATTGCGTTGCCAACAGTTGAAGGACCATTTTCAGAACAAGGATTCTCGCAATTTGCTTTATCAAATAATGCCAATATTTTAGATAATGAAGGAAATCTGGACTTAGATACATCAGAAATGCGTGAAGCACTTGAAATGTACCAACAATTAGCTGAATACACTATGCCTGGTTCAAATGATACCACACAAGTAAACGATGCCTTCTCAAATGGAAGTGCAGCAATGGCGTTGTACTCAACATATATTTTACCTGGTATCTATGAAAATGGTGATCCAAGCGATATTGGTTTCATTATTCCAACCGAAGAAAGTGAAGCTGTTTATGGGTCTGTTACAGCATTGACGATTTCGGGAGGACTTGAACAAGCAGAAAAAGATGCTGCAGAAGCCTTTATTGCATTTATGTCTGAACCAGAAAATATGACTGAATGGGTACTGATGTCTCCAGGAGGCGCACAGCCTGTCAGTGATGAAGTAACTAATAGTGAAGAATATCAAAATAATGAAGTAGTTCAAGCCTTTGGAGAGCTGTCGACAGAAATCGCCGGTTCATTTGATGCTATTCAAGTTTTTGGTTTAGTTGAGGGACAAAACTTCACTCATATGGGAGCGATCACTGGATCTAATGCGATCGGTACGTTGATCAATCAAATTACAGTCGGAGACGCAAGTATTGATGAAGCAATAGAACGAGCTCAATCGACAATCGAAGATGTTATGCCAGAATAAGGCTAACTCCATAAATAAGCGTAGCGTGGCCAAGTAAGGGAGACGAGCTTACTTGGTCATTTTTCCAGAAATAACAATAAACTAGGAAAAATTAGTATTTTATTAAGGAAGTGAGAGAAATGAAACCGCCCCAAAATTCAACAGAAACACATATGAAAAATAAAAAATTTAAACGCAGAACAGGTGACTCAAAAATCGCATTGGCATTTTTACTGCCAACGATCATCTTATTAGCTGGGCTGGTTTTGTATCCCATGATTGAAAATATCCGTATCAGTTTCTTTGATGTACCTTTGAATCCAAATTTGGATGAGATTTTTTTAGGTCTAGAAAATTATCAAACGATATTGACTGATCCAGATTTTTATCGATCACTTGGTGTAACTGTATTGTATACAGCCTTAACAGTTGTCGGAAGTACTATTCTTGGTTTGGGAGTAGCGATGTTGTTTAATCGAGAATTCAAGTTTCGGAAATTGTCGCGTTCGATCATTATTTTATCTTATGTTACGCCGTCTATCTCGCTAGTATTTGCATGGCAATACATGTTTAACAATACTTATGGCATCATCAATCATTGGCTGGTCGATGTAACAGGTATCTTAGATAAAGCTCCGTTATGGTTTGACAATCCTGCATCAAGTTTTGCATTGGTCACTATTTTTGCGATTTGGCGTTACTTTCCATATGCATTTATTTCCTTTTTGGCGATATTGCAGACAATGGATGAAACGCTATATGAAGCCGCTGAAATCGATGGAGCAAATGCTTGGCAGAAATTTGTGAACATTACTTTACCTGCCATTCGACCTGTATTGATCACCATCGTGACATTGAGAACGATTTGGACATTCTATATGTTTAATGATGTTTATTTGTTAACTAAACAAGTGGATGTGATTGGGGTTTACTTATATGAGCAAGCTTTTTCTCAAAATGACATGGGACAAGCAGCCGCCATCTCTGTAGTTCTTTTTGTTATTTTGTTTACAGTTATTTTCTTCTCACGTAGAAAGGTGGATGTCACAAATGAAACGTAAAAGAAAAAACATGCTGAGCCGAACGTTGTTTTATATCTTACTAGTGCTGATCTTAGTTATATCTCTGTTTCCGTTTTTCATCATGTTGATGACATCGTTGAAACCGACTAATGAAGCGATCTCTTATAATCCAACTATACTGCCTGAAGTAGTAACGCTGGAACATTACCAAGATGTTTTTAACCCGTCTTTATTTCCGTTTTTAACGTATTTTAAAAACAGTATGATCGTTTCTTTCCTAGCAGCATTCATCTCTGTATTTATCGGGATTTTTGGAGCATATGCCATGTCGAAATTAAATTTCAAATTTAAATCCACAATGAATTCAGCTTTTTATACTGTGTACATGTTTTCAGGAATTCTATTGGTGGTCCCTTTATTTAAAATCATTTCATCGCTGGGACTATACAACACACGAACATCGATCATTATTGTGATGATCGTACAAACGTTGCCAACATCTATTTTTATGCTGAAAAGTTATTTTGATACGATTCCTAAAAGTATTGAAGAAGCAGCAATGATCGATGGGCTGACGCGTGTACAGATCGTCTTTTATATTACTATTCCACTGGCGATATCAGGAATTGCATCTGTTTTCGTGTATGCCTTTATGGTTGCTTGGAACGATTATTTGTTTGCTTCTATATTTGTTTCCAGTTCAGAATTCTTCACCTTAACAGTAGGGTTAAACAGCTTGTTTGCGACTCCTGATTATGTTTGGGGGAGAATGATGGCTGCTTCCTTACTGACTGCATTACCTGTAGTCATCATGTATGCTTTATCTGAACGATTCATTAAGAAAAATTTAGTAGAAGGTGGAGTAAAAGGATAGAAACACCATAAGTTTCAATTGCTTGTATTGAAGGTTTTGTAGCCGAGATGTTAAAAAAAGAGCATGAATTTATCTCTCCATACAAAAAACCAGCCATCCGAACGATAATGTCGGATGGCTGGTTTATCTTATTTACTTAAAAAATTATGCCCATTCACCGTTACGGAAAACAGGAACAGTTGAACCGTCTGCTTTGATACCATCGATATTCATGTCTTTAGAACCAATCATGAAGTCTACATGAACAGTAGAGCGGTTTAAGCCGGCTGCTTCCAATTCTTCTTCGGACATTTCAGTTCCGCCAACAATGTTGAAGGCATAACCTGATCCCAATGCCAAGTGGTTTGAAGCATTTTCGTCAAATAAAGTATTGAAGAAAGTCAATCCTGATTGAGAGATTGGAGATTGATCAGGTACTAAGGCTACTTCACCTAAACGAGCAGCTCCTTCATCTGTTTCGATCAAGCGTTTCAAAGTTTCTTCTCCTTGAGCAGCTGTTACTTCCATAACTTTACCATCTTTGAAAGTGAATTCCATATCTAAAATAGTTGTTCCTGCATAACTCAATGGTTTTGTACTGCGAACTACGCCGTCAACACGTTTAGCGTCCGGAGCAGTAAATACTTCTTCAGTCGGCATATTTGCCATGAAACGTTCTCCGCGAGCATTTAAGCTTCCAGCACCTTCCCAACGGTGGCCAGCAGGTAATCCAACCGTTAAGTCAGTTCCTGGAGCGGTGTAGTGTAAAGCTGTAAATTGTTGCGCGTTCAATTCTTCAGCTTTTGTTTCTAAAGTCACATCTTTTTCGTTCCAAGTTGCTATAGGATCTTCATCGTAAATATGAACGGCTTTGAAGATAGCATCCCATAAAGCATCTACTTGTTCTTCCGTAGTGTCTAATTCTGGGAAGACTTTAGCTGCCCATTTAGCGCCTGAAGCTGCAGCAACGACCCAGCTCACTTTGTTGGCTTGAGTAGCTTTACGTTGTTCGATCATGGCTTTACCAGCTGCAGATTGATAAGCAGCGATTTTTTCTGCATCAATTCCTGCTAGAGCATCTGGGTCAGAAGAGCGAACGCTGATACGGCTAGCCCCTTTAGCAATGTGGTCTAAAGACTCATCGATTTTGTATTGTGGAATATCTGTCAGACGTTCCACTGGTGTGTTCATCATGACTTCACGGTTTACCACGTCATCTGCCCATTTGACAATGACTTCTGTAGCTCCTAAAGCATAAGCTTCTTTTGTAATCATACGAGCAAGTGAAGCTTGGTCTACATCAATAGATAAAACGACTGTATGCCCCTTTGATACATTTACTCCCGATTCTACAATCGCACGAGCATATTTTTGTAAGTTTTCTTCGAAATTTGGTAATACCATATTTTTATTCCTCCTGATTTTATTTCATATTCGTTGATATTCATACTGCACTTTCATATCATAGCATACGCAAATAACAAAACACAATTTGCTAACAAAAAAATTTCAACAGATTACAATGTTGTAACGAATGCGTGTTTGAAAGTCTTTCCGGTATTTTAGTGGAACACACTATGTTATAATATGAATAGAGAAAGGTTGACTTTCTAAAGAAAAACTTTCGTTATATTGGGAAGCAACTTGTTTTTATAGATGTACAAGTGATACAATAAACCTTGTGCTTTTGTGGCATTCATAAGTAGTTGAAAATGAAAATTTAAAAGAGATTATTGGCAGATTTCTTGATCGCTTTAGAAAGAATAATGGACTTTAGTTTTTTAAGTTGAAAAGCTATTGATTTGTAGACTGCTTTCTCTATCGTTTAAGAACTTTTTTTCATAGGTATTATAACCAGAAGGTAATACTGCATCCGGAACTATAACTGTTTCGTAAGAGTTTAAAGAATTTAGAGGTGAAAGATATGGCAAGAAAAAAGACCATTATGAAGTCCAGCATTCTGGATACAGCTTATGAAGTTGTCAGAACTGAGGGGTTTGATGGATTTACTGCACGCAATATTGCAAAAGAAATGAACTGTTCTACGCAACCGATTTACTTGGAATTCAAAAATATGGATGACTTGAAAAAAGAATTATTGGTAAGAATAAAAGCTCATTTGACGGAAACGATTTATGTCCAAGAAAGAATAGAAAAACCTGTTCTTAATGATGCTTTGAATTATCTGTACTTTGCAAAAGAAGAGTCTGTATTTTTTAAGGCGCTGTATTTGGAAAATCGCTTAGATGCTGAGCAAATTTTTGCTATTTCTCATGACGTGGTGTTAGATTCATTTGAAAATGATGAAAAAACTAAGGAATTGTCCAAAAGCGAAAAAGAAAAATTCTTCAGCTTATTTTGGGCTAGTGTGCATGGACTAGCATCTCTAATTGCTCAAGAATTGATTCCTTTTAATGAAGAAGAATTAATCGGTTATTTAAAACAATCCTTTAAAGGTTGCTTAAAAGTAATCTAAATAAAAAACCTCAACGTTTTTGACGTTGAGTTTTTTTTATTGAGCATTTACTTTTTCGACTAGAGCTTTGGCAAAGGCGTTTAACTTTTCGATATCTGCTTCTTCGGGATCTAAATCAACTTTGACACTTTCGGCACCCTGAACTGCTCCAGCTGCCTTAAGTTGTTCTGTAAAATCATCGACTGATTGACAAAATTTTTCATAAAAGGTATCTCCAGAACCGAAAGTCCCAAAAATTTTCCCCGTTAAATTTACATCAGCTAATTCCTCATAAAAGTCCACGATTTCATCGGGCAAATTCGCATCCGTTCCGTAAGTATAAGTAGCAACCAGACACAAGTCTACATCCAAAAAATCTTGGGGATCAGCTTGCATACTTTCTTCTACCTGAACCTCTACACCTAGTTCTTGTAATGTTTCCTCAACAATATCGACACATTGAGCGGTATTCCCCGTTAAACTCGCATAAACAATCATAGCACTGGTCACGTTTTTTTCATTCCTTTACGGTTAGATTCTCAAAATAGTATACCAAATTTTGAGGAGCAGTACCAATCAGAAAGAACACAAGGAACTCAATGACAAATGAGGTTTAATCGGCATAACGCGTTTTCCCATTGTTCAACCATGAATAGTTTACGCCCATTATTAAACCACCACCAACATAATTTCCTAATGTCGCAAAAAAGATATTTGTTACAACAGCAGCAATTGTCATTCCCGGAACATTTCCACCGCTGGCAAAAAATGCCAGAGAGAAAGAAGAAAAGTTGGCAATAACGTGTTCAAAACCGAGAAAAGCAAAAATAAAGATCAGAAATACAATAGCTAATACTTTTCCTGCATCATCTTTCATTCGCATAGTAACAAAGAAAGCTATATTCACGACCATATTTGCAAATATCCCCTCAACAAATATTTGTAAGGGTGCTTTAGCCAATTTGCCTGAAACAGCAGTGATTAAGTAGTGGTCTATGGCAACATCATGGAAGACACCTGTATAAGATAAGGCCCAGCTAATCATAATAGCTCCAACAGCATTAAAAAGAATGCAAGTACCCAAAATACTCAATGCTTTTTTCCAAGGAAGAACTTTTCGATGTACAGCAGTTGTCATATACATCATATTAGAAGTACCCAATTCACCATTCAAATAAATGATCATGACTAATGACCAAGTGAACATAAAAGCATACCCGAATTTACCCCATCCTGGTGTTAAATGTTCAATAGAATTTCCCATACCGACTGCGATCCCAGTACCCAACGTTAAGTAAAAACACGCTAACATGGCTCGCATAATATAACGACCGATGCTCTTATCAAACAAGTCTGCTTTTTTTAAGATGCTTTTTTCGATGTCGCCCATCATACCAGTTGAAAAACCTTCTACTATATTTTTACTTTGCCCTACAGATGCTTCAGCTACCTTTTCTTCCACTTATTTTCATCTCCAATTTAATCAAATGATTTAATTCACAATGTTTATCATACACTATTTTAAATTAAAAAGAAATTCTTTGATTATAGATAATGTTTGAAATGTGAATTTTTTTAGAATAACTTTGAATAAGAAGAAAAGACCTTAAAAAACTAACATAAAAGAGAAGGCTTCCACTGCATTTGTTTCGACTTTTTTTATTGTGAATTACTTTACTAATACACATTTCCCAAAAAATTAAGAGAGTATGATTCTTATGCGCCAGACTAGATTTTGATTAAATCGTTGAACATCAAAGAGGGAAGTTCCATGATGAAGATTAGCGTTTGAACATCAAGGTTGAAAGCTCCATGATGAATGATAGTGAGGGACAAAGACTTGTGTTAAAATAAAAAAGATTGATAAGAGAGAACAGGGGGAAAGAGTGTGTTCAATTTTGAAGCTATTAAATCATTTACAGAAACAGACCGCGTTATTTATGATTACATCCTGCAGCATAAGGAAGAGATTTATTACATGCGTATTCGCGATTTGGCGGAAGCAGCTCATGTTTCTCCAGCATCCGTAGTTCGTTTGCTGAAAAAAAGCGGGTATGAAAGTTTTGCAGAGTTTAAGTCAGAAGTTCGCCGTCAGACGAAACAAAATCAGCAACAACCAGTATTTGATACAAAAGAAATTGTAGATGAATTTTTTAACCGAACACTAACCAAAGATTACAATCAGCAGTTAGACAAGGCCGTTGAACTAATACATAAATCCGGATTGGTCATTTTTTTCGGTATTGGGACATCCGGAATTCTAGCAGAATATGGTTCTCGACAATTTATTAATTTAGGGAAACGAACCTTTTTCGTAAAAGATCCATTTTACCCCATAAAAAACGCCAGTGAAGATTTTACAGAATCAGCTGCTATCATTTTATCGGTCTCAGGAGAAACGGAACAAGTTCTTGAACAAATGGAAGCCTTAAAAGAACAAGGCAGTAAGATTATCAGCATTACCAATACTTCGGGAAATACATTAGCTAAAAATTCGGATGTGAATTTAGCTTATCATCTCACGCCGGAATTGGTGGGAAAAGAAGTGAATATTACTTCTCAAGTGCCCGTTACTTATCTACTAGAGACTTTAGCACGAAAAAATTACACGAAGCGTAAACGAAAAGAATGAAACGTATTGTTTCAATATTGAAATATATTTCAAAAAACTGAAACCGGATTCTTTTTGTGAAAAGGTTATTGTGTTATGTAAAAAAACGGTTACAATAAAAAGTGTAAGAAAAGAAAAAGAGGTGAGGAAATGGAACACAAACAGTTGACGCCTTTTCCGGAAAACTTTCTGTGGGGATCGGCTTCGGCTGCCTATCAAGTAGAAGGTGCGATGGAAGAAGACGGAAAAGGACTTTCTGTCTGGGATGAATTTGTTAAGATTCCCGGCAAAACATTTAAAGGAACCACTGGGGAGGTGGCAGTAGATCATTATCATCGTTACAAGGAAGACGTACGATTGATGGCAGAACAAGGGTTGAAAGCTTACCGTTTTTCGGTAGCTTGGAGTCGTGTGATTCCAGATGGAGATGGGGAAATAAATGAAGAGGGGATTCAATTTTATGAAAATTTGATTGATGAACTGTTGGCACACAATATTGAACCAATCGTTACACTATACCATTGGGATATCCCACAAGCTTTACAAGATAAATACAAGGGCTGGGAATCTCGTCAAGTAATTGCAGATTTTACTCGTTATGCAACGATCTTATTTAAACGCTTTAATGGAAAAGTAAACTACTGGGTGACGTTAAATGAGCAAAATGTGTTTACATCGCATGGTTATATGATGGGAAGCCATCCGCCAGATGTAAAAGATCCCAAACGCTTTTATGAAGCCAATCACATTGCAAACTTAGCGAATGCTTCTGTCATTCAGGCTTTCCGTGAATTAGGGATTTCTGGGAAAATTGGTCCGAGTTTTGCTTATGGTCCAACGTATGCACTAGATTCTAGACCAGAAAACCAATTGGCAGCGGACAATAACGAAACGTTCAATGCCCATTTCTGGATGGACATTTATGTATTTGGGAAATATCCTAAACTAGCGTTGAAATGGTTAGAAGAAAATAACTGGGCACCTACAATCGAAACTGGGGACTATGAAATGTTGGCAAGTGGCAAGCCAGACTTTATGGGCTTAAACTATTACCGCAGCTCCACAGTTGAATTCAATCCTTTAGATGGTGTTGGCGAAGGAAAAATGAATACTACCGGAGAAAAAGGGTCTACTGAAGCAGGTGGGATTCCAGGATTGTACAAAGGAACGGATAATCCTTATGTAGAAAAAACCAACTGGGATTGGGACATTGATCCGACTGGTTTACGCATTGCTATGCGCCGTATCGACAGTCGTTATGACTTGCCGATATTAATTACGGAAAATGGACTGGGTGAATACGATACATTAGAAGAAGACGGTTCGATTCACGATACATATCGAATTGATTATTTAAAAGCCCACGTCAAAGCCATTCAAGAAACGATTTCTGATGGAGTAGATGTATTAGGGTACTGTACATGGAGTTACACAGATTTGTTGAGCTGGCTGAACGGTTACCAAAAACGGTATGGTTTCGTTTATGTAGACCGTGAAGAAAACGATGAAAAAGAACTCAAACGATACAAAAAAGATAGTTATTTTTGGTATAAAGAGGTTATTGATGCGAATGGATTAACAGATTAAAACATGCTCAAAACAATTTGATTTATTGGAGGAAACCAAATGGGGTTTATGGATAAATTTGAAAGCGTTTTAGAGAAGACTTTAGTGCCTTTATCAATCAAGTTAAACAGTCAACGCCATATCGGAGCGATCCGAGATGCATTTATTTTAGCTTTTCCATTAACAATGGCAGGTTCATTGATTTTACTATTAAATTTTGCGGTCTTATCACCAGATGGCTTTATCGCATCTCTGCTAAATTTAGACAGTATTTTTCCTAATTTAGCAGAAGCACAAAATATTTTTGCACCGGTTGTTCGAGGAACCAATGACGTATTGTCTATTTTCATCGTCTTTATGATTGCTCGGAACTTAACTGAAACATATAAACAAGATTCATTGTTAGGTGGATTAACAGCTATCGCTACATTCTTTATCTTGTATCCGCCTTATCAAAATGTGGAAGGCGCAAATTACTTAACAACTCAATTCATCGGTGCACAAGGGTTGTTTGTAGCGATGATTGTTGGATTACTGGTTGGTGAAATTTTTAGTCGTCTTTCATTGAACAAACGATTGAAAATTAAAATGCCAGAGCAAGTTCCGCCGGCTGTTGCTCGTTCTTTCTCAGTGTTGATTCCGATTATTTTGATTTTAATGCTCTTCTCTATTGTAAATTACGTTGTGGCACTATTTTTCCCAGATGGAATTAATGAATTGATTTACTCATTGATTCAAGCACCATTAACAAATATCGGAGGAAACGTTTTTGCCGTTATTATTTTGGCACTTGTTTCCAACTTGTTATGGGTATTGGGAATTCATGGTCCTAACACCATTGCAGCTATCCGTGATCCTATCTTCTCACCAATGGGAATTGAAAATTTAAATTACATTGCTGAAAAAGGAACGACTTGGGGTGTTCCTTACCCAATCAACTGGGGTTCTATGAATGATGGTTTTGGTAATTATGGTGGTAGCGGGATGACACTTGGTTTGTTGATTGCTATTTTCTTAGTGTCAAAACGAAAAGACTACCGTAATATTGCTAAATTATCCATTGCTCCAGGTTTGTTTAACATCAATGAGCCCGTTGTATTTGGACTTCCAATTGTGTTGAATCCAATTATGATCATTCCTTTTGTATTCACACCAATCATCAATATTTTAATCGGGTATTTCTTTACAGTTAGTGAAATTATACCGCCTATTGGTTACTCGGTCCCATGGACGACGCCAGGACCATTGATACCGTTCTTGGGTACCGGAGGAAGTTGGGGAGCATTAGGCGTGGGGCTCTTGTGTCTAGGAGTTTCCGTTCTGACTTACATGCCGTTTGTTATGGCAACAAATAGAGCAGCTGTAAAAATGGAAGAAATGGATAACGCACAAGACACTACAAGCGCAAACGCTTAAAATTTGAAAAACTATCTGCCTCTGATTTATGGAGGCGGATAGTTTTTTGACGAAAAAGGAGATAAAATGATGAATACAGTTTGCTTCGACATCGGCGGAACGTATATCAAGTATGCCTTAGTGTCAAATATTGGAGAGATCTTGCAGCAAGATAAAGTAGAGACCCCTTATCAAAAAGATGCGTTCCAACAAGAGATAGCAGCGATCGTAAACCAATTTGCTCTCGATTATGAAGTGAATGCAGTCGCCATCAGTATGCCAGGGTACATCAATCCTGAAACGGGATACGCTGAAAGAGCGGGGGCTTTAGTTTATTTGGATCACATGAATTTGATCGAGTTACTGAGTGAAAAAATCACGCTGCCGATTTATATCGAAAATGATGCTAACTGTGCAGCTTTAGCTGAGCGGTATTCAGGAAGTGCTCAAGGGATTGATAACTTTATCGTCATGACCATTGGCACCGGAATCGGAACAGCTTTGTTTTTAAACGGAAGTCTCTTTCGGGGAGCCAGTTTTAAAGCTGGTGAATATGGCCATTCCCGAATCAACTATCAACAGCAGCCGCATGCTACCATGCACGATATATTTTCTACTCGCGTTCTCGTCAAACGGTATAAGCAGCTTCTAGGCATAAGCAGTACGGAACACGTAACAGGTGAAGCTGTTTTTGAAGCTGCTCGAAAAAACCCAGCAGTGGAAGCACTTTTAACTGAATGGGTACAGTGGATATGTGTGGGAATCTATAATTTAGCTTGCACTTTAAATCCTGATAAACTATTAATTGGCGGCGGTGTTAGTGCCAACCCTGAACTAATTCCAAGGATTCAAGCACAAATGAAACACGTTGATGAGCGTTGGGTGACTGATTTTAATGTTCCAATTGAACCATGCCGCTATTTGAACGATGCTGGAATCTTAGGAGCCTATTATTTTGCTGCACAGCAACAAACAATCAAACCAGTAGAGGAGAAATAAGATGGCTATTTTAACCGGATCTTTTCAATCAAAGGAATTAATCAGAAAAGTCAGCTTCACTGCCATTATTCCTACAACCACTCGTTCAATTTATGAACCTGAGAATGCTGAATCTGACAATAAAGATGAGCCTTTAAAAACGGTGTATTTATTGCATGGATGGGACGGAAATCATGAAGACTGGCTGCACAACACACGAATCGCCGAACTGGCGATAAAATACCACATCGCTATCTTTATGCCAGATGGACAGAATAGTTTCTATGTGGACCAGCCGAATGGAGATCATTTTGGAAAATTTATCGGAGAAGAATTTGTTCATGAGACCCGCAAATTATTTCATTTGTCGGATAAAAGAGAAGATACAACGATTGGCGGATTATCGATGGGTGGTTATGGGGCGCTGAGAAATGGTTTCTACTACCCCAAAACGTTCGGCAATATTTTAGCGTTCTCAAGTAAAATTTTTACAAAACGCTCATCTTCAGATATTGTTTTTGACCAGCCAATCTCTCGGCGGTACCAAACGTTGATTAAGGGAGAGACCACAGCCGCTTTACCTGATGATATGGATATCGAAGAATTAGCGGTAAAAGTTTTTGAATCAAAAGAGGGCAATCCAAGACTCTATTTATCTTGCGGGACGGAAGATAGCTTGATTGACGAACAAAGAAGTTTCCATTGCTTCTTAAGAGAACACGATTATGCACATGAATGTATTGAAGCCCCAGGCGTCCATAACTGGGATTATTGGAATACCAGTATTGAACAAGGACTGGAATGGCTGTATGGGAATGCGGAAAAGTAATCATTAAAGAATTGGGAAGAGCCGTTGTGGTCAATGGATAGTTGACCACAACGGCTCTTTTTTTAAGATGTGTATTAATTTGTATTTACAAATTAATACACATCTCTTTACAATTATTTTGAAAGGGGTTACAATAAAAATGTAAAAAAGATACAAAGGAGGAAGAAAGAATGGAAGATAGTAAATGGGTCATGTGGCTAGGGAATTTTGCAGCTAAGGTAAACAGTTACAAATACATTATTGCGATCAAAAATGCTTTTACGATGTTATTGCCAGTCATTATCACTGGTGCATTTGCCACTTTGGTTTCAAATATGGTATTTGGAACTACGAGTGGTCTAGCCGCTGTTAACGGTTTTGGATTTTTGGAGAATTTAAAACCGATCACTGATTCAATCAGCTATGCAACGTTAAATTTTTTGACAATCAGTGCAGTGTTTTTAATTGGGATGGAGCTAGGGAAGCTAAACAACTTAAAAGGTTTTTTTCCTGGATTACTAGCTGTTATCAGTTACATAGCCGTTATCCCCAAAACAATTGATGCCTTAGTCAATGAAGAGCCGGTTGCTGTAGTAGACGTAATTGCTAAACAGTACACGAATAGTTCAGGTTTATTTTTAGGAATGTTTATTGCTATTTTAGCGATTGAATTATTTAGCTGGTTGCAGAGACAAGACAAATTAACCATTCATATGCCGGACTCTGTGCCATCTAATGTTTCTGCCAGCTTCTCAGCATTGATTCCTACTATTTTGACTATCACAGCTATCGCTACATTAGGATTTATTGTATTGGCTGTTACAGGAATGTCACTATATGACATTATTTATACGATTGTTCAAGAACCGTTGTCCAACTTGGTTTCGGGACTACCGGGCATATTATTGCTGATGTTTGTTTCTCAAGTTTTTTGGGTGATAGGGATTCATGGGAATCAAATCATCAAACCAATCCGTGAACCGATTTTATTAGCTGCAATCGCAGAAAATACAGCTGCTTTTGAAGCTGGAGAAGCTATTCCAAATATTATCAACATGCCTTTCTGGGATATCTATATGAGTATTGGTGGATCTGGTGTGACTTTTGGATTACTGATTGCTATTTTCATTGTCAGTAAGCGTGAAGACTACCGTTCTATTTCTAAATTATCGCTAGCACCAGGATTGTTCAATATTAACGAACCAATGATTTTTGGATTACCCATCATGTTAAACCCGGTAATGGCGATTCCATTTATTATTACGCCTTTAGTTACTGGAGTCATTGGCTATTTTGCAACAGCTATTGGATTTGCAGGACCAGCAGTCGTGATGATTCCATGGACAACGCCACCAATCATCAGTGCTTACCTTGCAACAGCAGGTAGTCTTGGAGCTGTTGCGACACAGTTGATTTGTATCGTTGTGGCGACTTTGATTTACTTGCCATTTGTAAAAGCTTCAAATGTGACAAAAGCAGTAGCAGACTAAACTTAGAGGAGAGATTTCGTGATTAAAACAATACCAGAAGATTTTATCGTTGGAGCAGCATCATCCGCATGGCAAACAGAAGGCTGGAAAGGCAAAAAAGAAGGACAAGATTCCTACTTAGATACGTGGTACAAGAATGAACGCCACGTTTGGCATGATGGATACGGACCAGGGGTAGCGACAAACTTTTATGAACGATACGCAGAAGACGTTGCCTACATGAAAGAGATCGGCTTGACTCATTACCGGACCTCTATCAATTGGTCTCGCTTCTTTACCAATTATGAAACTTTTGAAGTAGATGAAGAGTATGCACAACACGTGAGCGACTTGATTGATACTTTACTGGATGCTGGTGTTGAACCGATGTTGTGTCTGGAACATTATGAATTGCCGACTACCTTACAGGAAAAGTACGATGGTTGGAGTTCGAAAAAAGTCGTTGAATTATTTGTCGGTTACGCCGAAATCGCCTTTGAACGGTACGCTGATCGAGTAAAGAGCTGGTTTACATTCAACGAACCGATCGTAATCCAAACACGTGTGTATTTAGACGCGATCCGTTACCCCCATGAACAAGATACGCGCAAATGGATGCAATGGAATCACCACAAAGTTTTAGCTACAGCAAAAGTGGTCGAATTGTACCACCGAAAAAAATACGATGGAGAAATCGGTGTCGTTTTGAATCCAGAAGTGACGTATCCACGTTCTTCTTCGCTTGCGGACAAAAAAGCAGCTGACATGTATGACTTATTCTATAACCGAGTCTTTATGGATCCATTGGTAAAAGGTGAATATTCGGAAGACTTGTTCCAAGTGATGGCCTTACACGACATTACTTTTGATTACACACAAGAGGAGCTTACTATTATCAAAGAAAATACAGTGGATTACTTAGGTGTGAATTTGTACTTCCCGCATCGTGTCCAAGCACCTAAGCATCAGTGGAATGAAAATACTCCATTCCATCCTGCCTATTACTTTGATCCGTTTGAATTACCTGGTCGTCGGATGAACAAATCACGCGGTTGGGAGATCTATCCACAAATCGTCTACGATATGGGAATGCGTTTAAAAGAGGAATATGGGAATATTCCATGGATCCTGACTGAAAACGGAATGGGCATTGAAGATGAAGAACGTTTCATGAACGAAGAAGGAGTTGTTCAAGACGATTACCGCATTGAATTTGTCAGCGAACATATCAGCCGCTTATTAGATGTGCGCGAAGCGGGTTCGAATTGTAGAGGGTACATGCTGTGGGCCTTTACAGATTGCGTTTCGCCTATGAATGCCTTTAAGAACCGTTATGGATTGGTACGGATTGATCTAGAAAACAATCGCGACCGTTCGTTAAAAAAATCGGCTTTTTGGTATAAAGAAATGATTGCACAACGTCAATTGGTTCTCCCGGATGAGCCTGAATTTAAATAGCGCAAATAAAAAAAAGAGTTGATTCTGTCAACTCTTTTTTATTCCTTTAAATTTGACTATACAATTTAGTTCACTGATATGTATAAGTAGACAGCTTCGTGCTATACTAAATAAGAATTCCCGTTATCTTATGAGGTAGGTGAAAAGTGGTGGCAAAATACAAAGAAGTCGCAAATGAAATTCGAAAACGTATCAAAAACGGGACATACCCCATTGAAGACCGAATGCCTGACCAAACGACATTGGCAAAAGAATTCCAAACGAGTCGCGTGACTATTAAAAAAGCGTTAGATCTGCTGACAGTTGTCGGTTTGATTTATACGATTCAAGGTTCTGGAACGTACATCAAACAGAACGCCCTCCAATTAGCAGAATCCAGTATCCGCATTGGACAAAATGTTGGTCTAACTGCTCATGTGGACGAAAGCATGGAATTGGAAAACAAAACGTTGAAATTCGATGTGCGTTTTCCGACAGAAGAAGAGTGCGAACAATTGCTGCTCAAAAAAGAAGATCCGGTATATGAAATTGAAAGGTTGCGTATTTTGAACAATCAGCCTTATTCTTTGGAACATTCGATCTTGCCGCTGACTCTTGTTCCAGGAGTGACTCAAGAGGTCTTGCAGCAATCTATGTATGACTACATTCGGAATGAATTAGGGATCGTATTTGGCGAAAATCGGCAAACGATTCGAGCCGCTCAACCGGATGAATTGGATAAGGAATATTTAAACTGTTCAGAAGACGAACCGGTCCTAGAAGTGAGTAAAGTGATGTTCACTTCAAGTGGCATACCTTTGGAATATTCTAAAGTTCGACACCGATTTGACATGGTGGAGATGTCTTTCGTGAATCTCAATACAGAACTATAGTAAGCGTATTTATAGGCTTTTGGGATAAATAACAGACAGAGTTACCCTTCACAATCTGTGAAAATGCGTTATAATAGTAAGGAATGGACAGTGTAAAAAATAGAAATGAGGAATATAAGTGATTACATTAAAGTCAGCACGTGAAATTGATGCAATGGATGAGTCCGGTACTTTACTAGCGAACATGCATATTGCATTGCGTGATTTTATTAAACCTGGGATTACTAGTTGGGACATTGAAGAATTTTGCCATAAATTTATTGTTGATAATGGAGCTATTCCAGAGCAAATTGGTTTTGAAGGATATGAATACGCAACTTGTGTCAGTGTCAATGATGAAATTTGCCACGGTTTTCCGCGTAAAGAGAAATTAAAAGATGGAGATCTGATCAAAGTGGATACGGTTATCAATTTGAAAGGGGCTTTGAGCGACTCTTGTTGGAGTTACATTGTTGGAGAGTCTACTCCTGAGTTGGACAAATTGATGGAAGTAACTCTTACAGCTTTATACAAAGGAATCGAGCAAGCACAAGTTGGAAACCGCATCGGTGACATCGGTCATGCAATTCAATCTTATGTAGAACCTGAAGGCTTTTCAGTCGTACGTGAATTTATCGGACATGGAATTGGACCAACTCTTCACGAAGCTCCATCTGTACCTCACTATGGTGAAGCAGGTAAAGGCTTGCGTTTGAAAGAAGGAATGGTCATTACGATCGAACCCATGATCAATACTGGTACATGGAAATCGAAAATGGACAACAACGGTTGGACAGCGCGCACAGAAGACGGCGGAATCAGCTGCCAATTCGAACACACATTAGCGATAACGAAAGACGGTCCAAGAATTTTAACTTCTCAAGGGGATCAATAAATAAACTAGCATCATCATTAGTCGAATTCATTGACTGGTGATGATGTTTTTTGTTTAGTGAGGAGAAAGCTAGAGTTGTGAGAAAGGTTAGGTGTTCCAATTTCCAGTGAGAAAGACAAAACAGGAACGCAAAATCAATTTAGGCAGGTTATTCATCAAGTGAGCATGGAATTGTTTCCCACTTGATGAATAAAGTGGGTTTACTCATTAAGTGGCATTAAAAGAAGTACTCACTTGACTAATAAAGCAGGTTTATTCATCAAGTGAACATGGAAAGAAGACTCACTTGAAGAATAAATTAAAATAACAACGCCACTGGCTGTCTCAAAGCCACTGTATTACTGTTCCAACAGAGTTTAAGGATAGAGTGATAAGAAATATCTTATGTTTCGTGAATAAATGTCCGCAAAAGCCCCCTTTAGTCCCCTTTAAACCCCTTGCAGCCTAAATTCGTAACTATGCGTGGATATAAAAAATGCACCTGAAAATTAAGTGTTAGCCTAACTTTCGGTGGAGCGTTACCGATTCAGTTCAATCCTATTTAATACAATCACAAGAACGAGTGTGACTAAACTACTGACCCTGAAGAGCAGATAGAAGAACCTTTTCATAATTGTTTGGTATAATACAGTACGATAATGAAAAAGGAGTAAATTATGAAAAATCGTTTATGGTATGTAGATTTAATTCGCATCACGTCCATTTTTTTAGTCATTGTTGTCCATGTTTCATCCAGCAATTTTGATTGGTACCAAATCAATTCGATGGAATGGCAGACATTAAATGCTTTTGATGCGGTAGCGCGTATTTGTGTGCCGTTATTTGTGATGATCAGCGGAATATTTTTCTTAGAACCCACAAAAGAAATTGGAATCAGAAAATTGTACCGCAAAAATATTTGGCGGATCGTACGTGTATTCCTTTTCTGGTCATCTTTCTATGCTGTTTTTATGGCGTTCTATCCATTTCAGTCCTTTTCCACAGATCAAGTGAAGGAAACGATCGATCGCTTTACAGAAGGTCATTTTCATTTATGGTTTTTATTTCGGATTGTAGAATTGTACATTATGACGCCATTTTTACGCAAAATAGCGGAAGATAAGAAGTTGATGCGGTACATAATGGCGTATTGTTTTGTATTAGGCTTTCTCATTCCGACGATTCGCCAGTTTCCAATTGGTTCTACAGTAACGATTGCAGATGACTGGATAAATCTGGACATTACGTTTGGTTATGTCGGATATTTCTTTGCGGGAAGTTATTTGTACCGCTATGGAGTAACACCGAAAGTAAAGCGCTGGATCTATGGATTGGGAATTGTGGGGCTGTTAGTAACCTTGTTCGGAACCAGCTATTTATCTTTAGAAGCCGGAAAACCAGTAGGGTGGTTGTTTGAATATTTGACACCGAATGTCATGATGACCAGTATCGCTGTTTTTGTGTGGTTCAAAGAAACTTTTAACAATCGTGTTTTTTCTGAAACAGCTAGAAAATGGATCAAGGAATTCTCCGATATTTCCTTTGGGGTTTATTTGAGCCATGTATTGATCATCTTTCTGTTGAACTCAGCTAACATAGATACCCAATTGTTGAACCCCTTGATTTCGGTTCCTTTATTAGTATTACTTGTGGCAGCTTTGGGTTATGTTGTCGTGAAAATGCTGATCAAAATACCTGGACTCAAAAAATGGATTTTATAGAACAATGCTAAAAGCAGTGGCTCAGGAGAGGACTTTTTCAGGTAAAGAGTAGTATACTATGATGGAAAACGATTTCAAAAAAATAGTGAAGCGGAGGAAGACAAGTGAAAAAAATCAACATAGGTCAATCAGGACTAATGGCATCTCAAATTTCTCTTGGTATTATGCGTATGAATGCTTTGTCCAACGAAGAAGCTAAAACAGTTATTGAGACTGCTATTCATGAAGGTATTGATTACTTTGATCATGCCGATATTTATGGTAAAGGAGAATCAGAGCAAATTTTTGGACAAGCTTTTAAAGAATTAGGTATCTCGCGAGACAAAGTGTTGTTGCAAACGAAAACGGGAATTGTTCCAGGAGTGATGTTCGATTTTTCAAAAGACCACATCATTGAATCTGTAGAAGCTAGTTTGAAACGTCTTCAGACAGATTATGTCGACACATTACTGTTGCATCGTCCCGATACGTTAGTAGAACCAGAGGAAGTAGCAGCTGCTTTTGATGAACTGGAAAAAGCGGGAAAAGTGCGTTATTTCGGTGTCAGCAACCAAAATCCGCTCCAAATTGAATTGCTCAAAAAAACAGTTCAACAACCTTTGATTGCTAATCAGCTGCAATTGAGCATTACACATGCACCAATGATCGATGCTGGGTTTAATGTCAATATGATCAATGAAGCCTCAGTAGTCCATGATGGTGGGATTTTGGACTACAGTCGGCTAAATGATATGACCATCCAGCCATGGTCGCCATTCCAAGCAGGAAATGGCAAGAAAGGGTTATTCTTTGATCACCCAGATTATCCAGAACTGAATCAATTGATCAATGAAATGGCCGCTGAAAAGTCAGTAGCTCGTGAAGCTATTGCTGTTGCTTGGTTGTTGCGTCATCCAGCACGAATGCAGCCGATTGTGGGAAGCATGAATCCGGATCGTATCAAAGCTATTTGCCAAGCGTCAGAAATCACCTTGACTCGTGAAGAGTGGTATAAATTGTATAAGAGTACTGGGAAAGTTTTACCATAAACTGCAGGAGCCATCATCTGAATTGGGATGATGGCTTTGTACTCGCTAGAAATCCGTCTAGTTCATAATGACAGTTACAGCAAGTTGAGGATTATTAAGTAGAAGCAGTCTATCTCACAATAGCGCTGACAGCAAGTTGAGGATTATTAAGTAGAAGCAATCTATCTCACAATAGCGCTGGTATAAAGGTGAGAATTGTTAAGTAGAAGCAGTCTACCTCACAATAGCACTGGTAGAAGTGTGAGGTTTATGAGCTAGAAGCCGTCTATCGAGCAATTGTGTACCCATTTGATCAAAAGAGTTTATCTTCTAAGTGAGTAGTGTAATAGAATAAAAAAATGCCCCATTCGCTGATGTAATGTTCATCAGCGAATGGGGCATTTCAGTTATTATTCTGCATAACCGTTTGGATTGTTATTTTGCCATTTCCATGAATCACGGCACATGTCTTCTAAAGACAATTCTGCTTTCCAGTCTAGTTCGGCAGCAGCTTTGGTTGCATCAGAGTAGCATGTTCCGATGTCACCAGGACGTCTTTCAACGGTTTCGTAAGGCACTTTTTGACCTGTGGCTTTTTCAAAGTTGTTTACTACATCAAGGACGCTGTAACCAACTCCAGTTCCTAAGTTGTAAGCTTCAATTTGTTCTGTTTCTAAAACTTTTTTCACAGCTTTTAAATGTCCTTTTGCCAAATCAACTACGTGGATGTAATCGCGGACACCAGTACCGTCTGGAGTGTCGTAATCAGCTCCAAACACACTTAAATGGTCCCGTTTGCCGACAGCCACTTGAGTGATGTACGGCATTAAGTTATTCGGGATACCATTTGGATCTTCACCAATACGGCCGCTTTCATGTGCTCCAATAGGATTGAAGTAACGAAGAAGGGCGATGCTCCAAGAATGATCTGCAGCATATACATCCTGTAAAATTTGTTCAATCATCATTTTAGTTGTACCGTATGGATTTGTTGTGCTTAATGGCAAGTCTTCTGTAAGTGGAGAAACATTGTTCATTCCATAAACTGTAGCAGACGAACTGAACACAATTTTCTTCACGTTGTATTGTGCCATCAATTCGCACAGTACAAAAGTACCCGTTAAGTTGTTGTGGTAGTATTTCAAAGGCTCGGCAACCGATTCGCCGACTGCTTTGTAACCTGCAAAGTGGATCACTGCTTCAATATCATTTTCTTTAAAAACAGGTTCCAACGCTTCTTTGTCCAAAATATTCGCTTCGTAAAATTTAAAGCCTTTACCTGTAAGTTCTTTGATGCGGTTTAACACTTCTGGTTTACTGTTTGAATAATCATCTACAATAACCACTTCGTAATTCGCATTCAATAATTCTACTACTGTATGGCTGCCGATATAACCAGCGCCTCCTGTAACTAAGATTGACATAGTTTAGCCTTCTTTCTTAAGTTGGTTTCTTTAATTTAAAAGCTTCTTTCATCTGTTATATTTTACCATACAAATTTTTTTGTGGATAGCTTGGAATAGAATGCTTTATTACTTTAGACCCGTTTTACTGAAGCAGGTGTTGATAAAGAGCAACAGTATCGTTGTAAAAACGTTGAATAGAAAATTGCTCATGAGCCAGCTGATACACTTTTTCTCCTTTAGTTGCTAAGTTGTTGTGTTCCCAATCGCTGTAGGCTTCATTTAAAGCAACTGTCAAATCAATGACAGATCTTGGAGGAACAAGCCAGCCATAACTGTTATCTGGAATCAAGCGTTGGACATCGCCAACATCTGTAGCAATAAACGGCACCTTTTGTTTAGCAGATTCTAAGAGAACTAGCGGAAAGCCTTCATTATACGAAGCTAAAATTGTTACATCAGATTGGACAATTTGAGCTTCAACTTGAACGGCATCTAGGAACCCGTGAAATTGAACCTGATCTTGCAGCTTCAATGTTTGAACCAACTCTTCAAGGGTTGATTTTAGTTCACCATCACCTACTAAATGCAGTGTGAAATCTGTAAATTGAGCAGCAGCCAAGCTCTTCAACAAGACCTCGTGTCCTTTGATAGGATGCAGACGCGCAATACACGTTAAAGTAAAGACCTCATTTTTAGCTGACGGTTGATCAGGATCATTGTCAAATTGAATCCCATTATAAACAACGGTCATCTGTTCCTTTTTCAAACCTAGTTCAAGCAACGGTTCTTTTAGACTGTCTGACACCAATATCAAGTGATCCGCTTTTTTCAGACTAGCCGTATTTAATTTAGTAAAAATAGTACCTTTTATTCCTCTATTCATAAAATCCAATGTAGGATCACTGTGTACTGTAGTGACCCAAATAGGAGGAACTTTTTTGTGTACAGCGGCAAAAATAAAGTTGGCTCGTGCACCGTGGGTATGAACGATGTCAAATGATCCATCTGAAATAAATTGCACCAATCGTTTTAAAATCGCTAAATCATAACGGGAACGTTGTTCAAGAACATGGACTCGAATACCCAATTTTTTCGCTTCTTCAGCGATAATGCCGCGTTCCAATACTAACAATTCGGCTGTTTCTGAATCAAATTGAGAGAGCAGTGATAAAATATGGTTTTTACCGCCGCCGTCTTCTAACCCTGCGTTTATATGAAGTATTTTCATCATTGATTAACCTCGTTTATTATTCATTTGATTTCTTTATTTTCACAAAAAAACTGAACAACGTATTGTTCAGTTTTAAGATTGTTTATTGCGAAGCTGTTTTTTCTCTTGCTTGACTTCATGCAAAAAGTGAGGCAAAGCCATCATCCGCTTGATACGGTAAGGTTGTTTGATCAAACGATACAGCCACTCAATATTTAATTGGATAAATATTTTTGGTGACCGTTTGGACTTTCCAGATAAAACATCAAAACTACCGCCAACTCCCATCAACAACCCCTTAGGAGCCGTTTGCAAATATTGGTGGATCCATTTTTCTTGTCTGGGATAGCCGATTGCCACAAATACCATATCCGGGTTAGTTTGTTGAACTTGTTCAATGATCGATGTATCAGACAAATCAAAGTAGCCATTTCTTGCTCCAACCAACTGAAGAGAAGGATAGCGTTCGTGTACTTTTTGAACAGTACTTTGCAAAACGTCCTCTTTAGCACCTAATAAGTACACCCGACTGCCACTTTTATTGGCTTCTTCAAGCAAACTGATCATGAGATCATATCCCGCAACACGTTCTACGATAGGTGTGCCTAATATCTTAGAACCCTTAATGATGCCGATACCATCAGCAATGACATAGTCCGCTCCTTTTACGAGTGACATGTAAGAAGGATCTTTTTTGGCATACATCACGATTTCTGGATTAGCTGTTACTACAAATGTTTTTTTGTTTTGCTGGATTCGATGCATTAATTCTTTGAGCAGAGTTCCTTTTGTCTTATTGTCAAAATGAACTCCCAGTACCGATACTTTTTTATGTTCCATAATTACCAATCATCCTTAACACCTTCACTAGTCTAAACTTTTTATTTATCATACCATTGAAGTAGAGTAGAGATAAAGCAAAGTTTCCATTTTTATTGAATTAAAAATATGGTTGAATATTTTTTTAAACAATTTATTTTCTAATAAATAAGTTCTACTTTAGTATAACGGAAAAAAAGAAAAAAATTTTTATAGTTGAGTTGGAAAAAAAGTATCTATGTAACCTTGGAGCAATTTGTTCTCATTATGAAAGTATGTAGAATAACAATTTATGTATATAATGACTGCCTAAAGTTCCTTGAAAACTCTTAAGAAAACTGTAATGTTTGAGATGTAAGATTATGCTATAATAGGAAAAGTTGTAGCATCTTTGAACAAAGGGGAAGACCGATGAACAAAGTATCGATTATTATGCCAATATATAATGTGGCAGCTCAATTAGAGAGAGCTATTCAATCTGCCCTCAATCAAACATATAGCAATATCGAAGTTATTTTAATAAATGATGGATCAACAGATAAGTCTGGGGAAATTTGTGATGAATATCAACGAAAAGACAAACGTATTAAAGTCGTACACCAACAAAACGCCGGCTCAGGATATGCTCGTAACGTAGGACTTGATATAGCAACGGGTGTGTATCTTTATTTTGCGGATCCTGATGATTACTTTGAAATGACTTTAATAGAAGAAACGGTAGCAGTAGCAAAAAAAAATAATGCTGACATGGTAGTGTTTGGCTACTATAACGAAGTTTTCCAAAAAAATGGACAAGTTGACACGACAAAAAAACTACCTATATTGAACGGAGAATTTTCTCAAGTAGCTTTCCATAATCAGTTTCGTGAGCATTATGCAGTTTCGCCATATGCTTTATGGAACAAGTTGTATCGGCGAGACTTTTTGATGCAGCATAACTGCCGATTTACCAATCAAAAAGTAGGACAAGATGCATTATTTAATCAGTTAGTACAACGTGATGTCGAAAAAGTATTTTATCATCCAAAAGCCTACTACCATTATGTATCTATGGAAGGCTCTGCAGTTAATCGCTATCGTGAAGAACGTTTTGTTTATGAATACAATATTGCTAATTGTTTTGAGAATTGGATGCAATTCTGGAATAAAGATCAAGAGTACAAAGATTTAGTTTATCGTGAATATTGGGGGGCTCTTTACTTAGAATTAAGTAATTTAAGCTGGAAGGACTCTCCTTTAACGAGTCGGCAAAAAACGATTCGCATTGCGACGTTGATGAAGGATAAAAAAATCAAAGAAGCTGTTTACGGTATACTCTTGGAAGAAGAACCCAATGCTTTTGTTAAACAATTATTGCAATTATTAAGAAAAGAACAATACGCTAATGCACTACGGGTAATGCGGTTTAGAGTAGTTGTTGGTAAAAACTTTCAACAACTATTTGCTTGGTTGAAAAAAAAATTAGTGAAAAATTATAGATGGAGGTAATAGATTATGGGAATGGCAGATGAATTTAAGAAAGGAATATTTTTCAGTGCAATAGGGAAGTACTCCAACGTGGTGATTCAACTGCTAGTAACAGCAATTTTATCACGTATTTTGACCCCTCAAGAATATGGAATTGTGGCGGTAGTAAATGTCTTTTTAATCTTTTTTCAAATGTTAGCTGATTTTGGTATAGGGCCAGCCGTTATACAAAATAAGACTTTATCAAAAGGAGATATAAATAGCATTTTTAGTTTCTCACTTTATTTAGCCCTTATTTTGGCTATCATTTTTGCATTTCTTGGCACTCCAATAAGTGCTTTTTATGGTGATGATGTTTATAAACCTATCAGTATGGTTTTATCAGTGTGTTTGTTTTTCTACGGTATTTTAGTTGTTCCACAATCTTTATTACTGCGAGAGAAAAAATTTGGTACAGTTAATATTGTAACAATTTTAGCAAATCTGGCATCAGGTATCATATCAATCATTTTAGCTTTTGCAGGATTTAGCTACTATGCATTAATTATTGGAAACACCGTAAAAGCTATGTGTATGTTTCTTGTTTTTTATGTTAAAACACCAGTGAAAATAAACTTTAATAGAGATTTTTCTCCATTAAAAAAAATATTTAGTTTTTCAAAAAATCAATTTTTATTTAATTTTATCAATTACTTCTCAAGAAACTTAGATAGCATATTGATTGGGCGATACTTTTCAGCAAGTGCATTAGCTTTTTATGATAAAGCTTATCAAGTGTCTTTGTATCCAAATCAAATTTTAACGAATGTTATTTCTCCTGTCATTCAGCCAATTATGTCCGATTATGAAACAAATCTTGATAAAATCAAACAAGTATATATAAAAATTACGACAGTTTTAGCCACAATAGGTATGCCTTTATCTGTATTTTTATATTTTCATGCAGGAGAAATTATCTTATTTCTGTTTGGAGACCAATGGGGTGGAAGTGTAGCTCCTTTTCAAATATTAGCAATTTCAGTTTGGGTTCAAATGATTTCTAGTAGTACTGGTGGGATTTTCCAATCTGGAAATAGGACCGATTTATTGTTATTGTCTGGAATCTTATCTTCTATTGTAACAATTATTGCTATTTTTATTGGTATTTCAACAGGAAGAATTGAATATGTTGCGCTTATGGTAATCATAGCTTTTGGAATCAATTTTATTCAAGCAAATTATTTATTAATGTATAGAATGTTCGATTCGAATTTTAGTGATGTTTTCAAAGCATTAATAAAACCTTTCTTTATGGCGCTTATACAATTTGTAGTATTTGTTGCAATGCCTGAGCTCCCATTTAATAATTTATTTAACTTAATAATTCTTGGAGTAATATTTGTAGTGCTGTTTGGTTTGGGGTTATTAATTACTGGTCAAATAAACTTATTTAAACAAGTTATTATTAGAAAGTAAGGTATTGAAAGGAAGAAATGAATGAAACAATATCCCTTAGTGTCTGTCATTGTACCAGTCTATAATGTTGAAGATTATATTGAGGAATGCTTAGATTCTATTATTGAGCAAACATATTCTCATTTAGAAATCATTGTAGTAGATGATGGCAGTACTGATACCAGCAATCAAAAAATCCAGCCTTATACTACTGATAATAGAGTGAAATTAATTGAACAAGAAAATAAAGGTTTATCAGGAGCAAGAAATTCAGGGTTAAAAGCTGCTGTAGGAAAATATGTTTTGTTTGTTGATTCAGATGATTACATTGAACGAACAGCTATTGAAATATTGATAAATCAAATGGAAAATCAGAATGTAGACTTGATTCGATTTAACGGGAGAGCTTTTTTAGATAATATGAATACACTGATTGAGCAGAATAATTATAACTTTAGTCACCGTTTAGAAGAAGGAAAGATTTATACCATTGACTCGTATGATGCGAATCGAAGGTCCTTTGTTTCACCAGTCTATTTATATATAGTAAGAAGAGAAATCTTAGGAAAAAACCACATTACCTTTTATGAAGGTATTTTACATGAAGATGAACTATTTACAGCACAAGTATTTTTAGCAATTGATTCAATGATGTATCAAAATGCATTTTATTATCATCGTCGTTACCGAGAAAATTCGATTATGACGGATCAAAACCCAAAACGATTAAATAAGACAATCGATTCTTATTATCGTATTTATATAGAGCTGGAAAAACTGTATGTAAAAGATGAAGTTATCAAAGAACAAAAGAAGCTAATTAAAAGGCAGATGCTGTCGATTTATTCAGGAGTTATAAACATTCCATTGCCAGCAAAAGAAAAGGAACAAGTATTAAAGCAAATGAGTGCAATTACTATAACAGAAAAAATATATTTGAAAGTACAATATGCAGTTCATGCTATCAGAAATAAAAGGAACAGGAGGGAGGTTTAAAAATGAAGAAAATAAAAGTGATGACGGTTTTTGGTACTAGACCAGAAGCTATCAAAATGGCTCCCGTAGTCAAAGAGCTACACGAACAATCCAAACGATTTGAATCGATTGTGGTAGTAACTGCTCAACATCGTGAAATGTTGGACCAAGTATTGGGAACATTTGATATCAAGCCAGATTATGATTTGAATATTATGGAAGAGGGTCAGACCCTTTCGACGATTACCACAAATGTCTTACTTGGTTTGGATAGAATTATGAAAGAGGCTAAACCTGATATTGTGTTGGTTCATGGAGATACAACCACAACTTTTGCTGCCAGTATGTCAGCTTTTTACAATCGAATTAAAGTAGGCCATGTTGAAGCAGGTTTGCGTACATGGGATAAATACTCTCCATTTCCAGAAGAAATGAATCGACAATTAACAGATGTTATTGCTGACATTTATTTTGCGCCAACTACTAATAGTAAGGGAAATTTACTAAATGAAAACCGATTAGAAGAGAATATTTATATTACCGGAAACACAGCTATTGATGCACTGCATCAAACAGTCAAAGAAAATTATCCTTTGCCAATATTTAATAATATAAGTTCGGATAAGAAATTAATTCTTGTTACCATGCACCGTAGAGAAAATCTAGGCGAGCCAATGGAAAGAGTTTTTAAAGCAATCCGAAATGTAGTAGAACAGCACCTCGAAATAGAAATCGCTTTTCCTGTTCACTTAAATCCAATGGTACAACAGAAAGCTGAAAGAATTTTAGGTAAGCATCCACGTATCCATTTGATTAACCCATTAGATGTCATTGATTTTCACAATCTAATCGCAAAAAGCTATATGATTATGACTGATTCTGGCGGTGTGCAAGAAGAAGCTCCATCATTAGGGAAGCCTGTTCTTGTTCTTAGAGAAACAACTGAAAGACCAGAAGGTATAGAAGCAGGAACGCTAAAACTTGTTGGTACTCAAACGGAAACAATCGTACGAGAAATGACAAACTTACTTGAAAATGAACAAGAATATAAAAAAATGTCAATTGCTAGTAATCCTTACGGTGACGGAAATGCTAGTAAGAGAATTGTGAACGTAATAGCGTACGCTTTTAGTTTGGAAGATTCACGTCCTGAGGATTTTTTATAATTGTTGTATGATTTTTTAATAGGAAGTAGGTTTAATTTTTGGGAAATAATACTTTAATCATAAAATGGAAAGAATTTAATAACAGTTATAATCATGTTTGGTCTATTCTTATCCTATCCTTAATGAGTATTTCTTTTGTTTTAACTGACTGGATGATCGATATCTTTACAATAGCAGATTTTATTTTTGCTTTAGCAGGACTTTGCCTTTTACTTAGTGGGAATTATAAAGTAAAAAGTAATCAAATAATTTGGTTACTATTGTTGCTAGCAGTTATAGCGGCAAATATAGTACTGAATCTAAATTTAAATGAGCAATTTATCTTAAAGACAGGAATAGCGGCATTTATTAGAGTTGCTTATTATGGAGTAATTGTGGTGGGAGTTTATAATTATGTGAAAGATCAAAAACTAGAGGCACAATTTTTAAAAATATTAAACATAGTTGCTGTAATAGTCTGTATTATTGGAATTTATATTACTATTGCATTATATTCTGGTGGGGATCTTTCATATGAATTTTTTTGGACATTTACCCGGACTGATTTATTGAGTTATGCTTTTAATGAAAATACAGAATTTATTCGAACAAGAAGTATATTTTCAGAACCTGCTTACTTAGGTTACTTTTTAAATATTATTCTAGCATTAAACTACTTTAATAAAACAAATGTAAAAATTCATAGAGGTTTTTCCTTAGTGATTACACTCACATTACTAATGACATTTTCTTACAGCGCTATAGGTATCATGTTAATGATTCAACTAATGAAATTCATGACTCATAAGAGTGTGGAAAATTTTAGATGGTCTAAAAAATATATTGTCTATATTCTAGTACTTTTAATTGTTATCTTTTTTGCTTGGGATTTAATCAATGCGACGATTATAAATCGTACAGCAGATATTTTAAGTGGTAAAGATGGATCAGCTTATTTCAGAATTATAAGAAGTTGGGACTTTGTAAACACTGAACACATTTTTTTAGGGAATGGTATTGGACATACACCAAATATTTGGAATATATATGCCTATATAATATCCGATTTGGGACTAATAGCTTTCATTTTGAGTTGTGTATTTAGTTTTTATCTTTTGATAATTAACTTTAAATTAGGATTAGTTTTTATTGCGTTGAACTTTCAAAAAGGCGGGTACTTAAATCCTGCATTTTCTATTTTTTTATTGTTAATTTTTATTTATATAGGAAAGAAAAAAAGAAAATAATACAAACAATAAACTTATAATTTTTGTATATTTGAGTTATCAATTTTAAAAAATCTAGTTATAATGTTAAAAAGTGCTGTATGAAACTAAAGTGAAATAGGAATCAGTTCAGTGATATGTTATTATGAGTGATGAAAAATTAAAAATATGAGATTGATTTGGAGGAAAATGGGATGGCTCAAGGAGAAAAATTCACCAAAACGAAAAAAATAGTCATAGTGGCAGTAGATGTATTACTGTACCACTTATCTATTCTCCTTTCTTTTTATGTGCGTTACCAAGGCAATATACCAATGTATAATTATCAGGCTTATAAACAAGCAAATATATACATTTTTGTGCTATTTGTCTTATTAAATTTACTGTTTGGGGTATATATTTTATACAACAAATCAATTACTGATTTTTTGTATCTAACAGTGATTATACAAATTATTACGACTATTTCTATTATGGCTGTAACCTTCTTCGGAAGATGGTTTACTTTTCCAAGATCTGTAATGTTTATTAGTTTTGTTATCAGCACAATTATTTTATTTACTTGGAGAGTTATTGTATATAAAATATATGAACGATACAGTGGAAGCAAAATAGTAATGGTGGTAGGACACGAAGAAAATATAAAGAATGCGATTTTTAATATTGGACAAGCAAAAAGTAAAAGGCATATTGTAAGATATGCAGTAGTGTCAAATTATTATACCAACATTCAAAAAAATCTTGACAAGGTAGATATTATTTATCTTACGAGTGATATAAATAAAGATGAACAATCTAAGATTTATAATTTATTAGTTTCTGAAAAGAAAAAACTGTTTCTTACAACAAGTTTTGAAAATTTACTTTTAGTTAATCCCAATATAATGAATATAGAAGATGAAAGTATAATTGAGGTATCAAATTTCGAAATCTCTCAAGAAGATAATTTGATCAAACGATTGATGGACGTTATTTTTTCTCTCTTTCTTATCGTGTTAGCTTCTCCAATAATGTTAGTTACAGCTATATTAGTAAAAGTAACGTCAGAAGGCCCTGTGTTTTATAAACAAGTACGTATCACGAAAGATGGCAAAGAATTTAATGTCTTAAAATTCAGAAGCATGAGTGCTACTGCTGAAAAGGATTCTGGTCCAGTTTTGGCAACATCAAATGATGCAAGAGTAACAACCATAGGGAAATATCTACGATCGTTGCGAATTGATGAACTACCTCAACTGTTTAATGTACTAAAAGGGGACATGTCTGTTGTCGGTCCAAGACCTGAACGACCTTTCTTTGTGGAACAGTTTCAGAAAGAAAATCCTCACTATTATTTACGACATAACGTGAGGGCGGGAATTACGGGATATGCGCAAGTATATGGTAAATACGCTTCTGATTTTAATAGCAAACTAAATTTTGATTTATTATATATCAAAAAATATTCTCTTTTACTTGATGTAAAGATTATGCTACAAACCATTAAGATACTTTTTGATAAAGTTTCTTCTAAAGGTTTAGATGAAGAAGAACAAAAAGAAATCAAAAACGTGCCAAATAGTATAATATATTTGGATTAGTCTGTTGAGGAAAGGACAAATTGAAATGGAGAACACTCCACTTTTTAGTGTGGTCATGCCAGCATACAATTGTGAAAGTTCAGTAGGAAGAACGATTAAAAGTATTTTAAACCAATCTTTCTCAGATTTTGAATTGATAATTGTTAATGATGGTTCTAGTGATAACACAGAACAAGTACTCGATAAATACCATCAAAAAGATTCACGATTAAAATTTAAAACCATTCCGAATGGTGGACCTGGAAATGCTAGAAATAAAGGTATTGAGTTAACTAGCGGACAATATTTATTATTTATTGATTCAGATGATGTTATGAAAGAAAATACATTGAGCATGTATGCTAGTTTTGTAAATGAAAAAAACATCGATTTGATTATTTCTTCGTATAATATGAGAATTTTAGACGGTGATGAGGTAGTGGATACTCGTAAGGTAGAAGCTCCTAATTTACTAATAGAAGCACATGAAAAATTTCTAGATAATGTTTATCCTTTAATGAATAAACAACTGATGTATGTTGTTTGGAATAAATTATATAAACTATCTATTGTGAAGGCGAATGATGTATTTTTTCCGCCTTATAATAGTTGTGAAGATAGATTATTTAATATACGGTACTTTAATCATGTAAGTAGTTGTAGAGTAGTTAGTGATGTACTCTATGACTATTCATTTGATGGGAGAAATAGCTTAACGAATAAATATTTTGACAATAAATTTGATACATTTGTAGAGTTTTACCGTGAGTTACTGTTTTTAACAGACAAGAATCGTAGAGGATCCAGTGCTTTGTTTCTAAAAGGAGTAATGTCATGCATCATTCCTCTGCATAGTGATAGTTGTTCTTTAGGTTACCACGATAAATTAGCGTATATTAGACGAATAGTACATTTTCCAGACGTTATACAAGCTACAAATGAAAGTCTCGTGGATACTAAGATGAGAAAAATAATGAAAATATTGTTTAAGTCGAAATCGGTGGCTGTAAACTTTGTTGCTTCAAAAACAATGTATACAATTAGTATGACTTCGCCAAAAACAATTGAAAAATTTAAACGTAAATTTTAAAAGAAAGGTCTGAGTCAAGTATGGACAAACCGTTAAGAGTTCTTCATTTTCAAGGACGTATGGGAAAAGGCGGAGCTGAAACTTTTATGATGAATGCTTACCGCAATATTGATCGTTCAAAATTTCAATTTGACTTTTTAATTTATAATGATTTTGAAGATATTAGACCATACAATAAAGAAATTCATGATTTGGGAGGCCATATCTATGCTGTTCCTAATCCTAAAAAAAATATTTTAGGTTATATAAGAGGTGTTACCGCTTTATTTAAAGAGAAACATTTTGATATAGTTCATAGTGAAGTTTTCTTTGGTGGAGGATTGAATTTATTATTAGCTAAGCGAGCTGGTATTGACAAAAGAATCGTTCATAGTCATGCTACAACAGATGGAAAGAAAAATAATTTATTTATGTCTGCAGCACGTAAGCTTTTTGATCGTTTGATGAGAGATAACGCAACGGATTATTTAGCGTGTTCCACTGAGGCAGGAATTGGTCTTTACGGAAAAAATCAACCGTTTATTTTTGTACCTAATGGTATAGACTTAAATATGTATCGGAATGTACCTAAAGGAAAAGAAGGTATTAGAGAAGAGATTAATGTGCCTAAAGACGCTTTTGTTGTAGGTAATATAGGAAGATTTGAGGAGCAAAAAAACCATTCTTTTTTAATTGATATTTTTGAAGAAATTGTTCAGCAACAACCTAATAGTTTTTTGTTATTGATCGGTGAGGGGTCTTTAAGAAACCAAATAGAACAAAAAGTTTCTTCAAAAAAATTACAAAAAAATGTCTTATTTCTAGGTCTAAGAGACGATATTCCAGAGCTATTAAAAGCTATGGATGTTTTTTTAATGCCTTCTTTATATGAAGGGTTACCTATTTCAGCTGTAGAAGCACAAGCAGCAAATATTAAGCTAGTTCTGTCAACTGAAGTTTCTTCTGAAACACAATTATCTAAAAATGTTCACTTTATTTCATTAAAAGAAAATACTGAAAAGTGGGCTGAAGAAACACTTAAAAAACCTTATACTAATGAGCCTCTACCAGAATTAGCGCAATATGATATGGAATATACAGCTATATTATTAGATGAGATTTATTCAAAATGAGGAGGACTTGCACTTGAAGAATTTACCCACTTTAGATGAAATGATAACTTTTTTAAAAGATAGTATGAAAATTATTATTATCACGACAGTTTCTATTTTTTCATTGTTTTTATTAGGTATTGGCTATACCATCTTTACTGATAGCAAAATTAATGAAAATGCAATTAATACTGAAGAACAGGAAATTAAACTTAATGAACTTGATCAAAATATACCTTTCGAGGCCCAGCTTGATCCTGAAGAAATAGAATTAATTATGAAAAATTTCCAAAAGAACGGGGGAGTGGCTTTTAGTTTTTATACAGAAACAGAAACAGGAGAGCCTTTTTTAGCCAATTCATTGATGGAAGAACTTTTAATATCTCAAAATGTACTTGAAAGAATTGAAGAAGGAGCAGGTACGACCATTGAGCCTAGTCCTGATCTCGCGTTACAAGTAACTTTAAATCCAAATACTCAAGTAATGACTTTAAAAGTTGGTACAGGAGATAAACAAAAAAACCAAGTGATTGCAGATGCTTATTTTGACTTGATTTCTCAGGAGGATAATTCTTTCTTTGATAATAAAACGGTTTATATTGTTACTGAACCTGAAGTAATAAAAAGCTATGAAATTGAGTCAGAAGCAGTAACTGAATCAGATATATCCGTTGACGCTACTAATGATTTATCATATAAAAGAATCATTTTATATGCTGTGCTAGCAGTAATAGTAGGGGGAGGTGCAGGGATTTTTATAGCCCTGATACGGAACTTATTAAAAAAAGAAGTTACTGACTTATACGGATTTGCTATTAAAGATAACGATACAGTTTTAAATATGAGTAATAATAAATATCTGAATAATACCGAAAAGTATGATCAACTAATCCATGCTGTACTTCATCCAGAGAAAAAGATAAAACTGGTTCTTTCTGAAGAAAATTTAGATAATTATATAGTGGAAAAATTAAATTCTACATCTAAAGAACAATTAGAAAAAAAACAATATTCTGTATTATTTACAAATTCTGTATCAGAAGTTAACCCTGCAATATCGGTTGATGAAGTTATTATTATATGTAAGAAATATAAAACAACAAAGAAATGGTATGAAAAACAGAGAGAGCTATTAAAAGTTTATAGAGGCAGTGAGATTAAAGTAATTTTAATATGATAATTAACGGAGGACCGATATGTTTTTTTATATAAGTGTTTTTGGTATATTGCTTATTTTAGCTACCATTGAAGTAATGTTAAGGAATAAAAAAATCTCTTTCATAACTGGTGGGTTACTTGCTATCATAGCGGGATTCCGTTTTTATACTGGATATGATTTTAACTCATATGGCAAGTTTTATTCAGAGGTCGAAAATATTTCTGATGTATTTAATGGTAGTATAGAAGCAGAAAGTGGTTTTCTATTTTTGAATTTTCTTTTTAAGTCAATGGGTTTTAATTATCATACCTTTATATTATTTTTTGCTTTATTTAGCTTATTGTTGCTAACAAATTTTGTATATAAATTTACATCTTTTCCTTCTTTAGTATTGTTATATTATTATGCTAGATACTTTTTAGTCCGCGATATGGGTCAAATTAGATCTGCCATGGCATGCATTATATTATTGTATTCAATACCTTATGTATTAAATAAAAAACCTTTTCAGTTTTTAGTTATTGTTTTCGTCGCTTCATTGTTTCATATAACAGCTTGGTCGTTTATTATTGTTTATATTTTTCATTATTTGTTCAAGCATTTAACAGTAAAAAATATTACTTGTTTATTAGGCATTAGCTTTTTAATTGGAGTGATTGTACAAATTCCAAGTATATATATATGGGCAATTCCTGAACGCTACAATGCATATTTTACGAGTCCGTCTTATACTAATGGGCAATGGATTCTGAATCCTATATTATGGATGCAATTGATGTTGTTTTTTACAGCACTAATATTGTCTTATCCAAAATTAAATGAAGAAAAAAATAAATTTAATATAATATTAAAGATATATTTTCTGGCTTCGTTAATATTAATCTTTTCAGGAACTTTGAGTACAGTAGGTGGGAGATTAGGGACTTTATTTGCCACTAGTGAAATTTTTATTGTACCAATTATATTTTCATCTTTTACTAAAAATAAATTAGTTAATATGCTTTTATTTTCTGGTTTTACTTTTGCGGTTTTTTGTTTAATATTTATCATATCTGAGACTTATATAGATTACATGCCATATGAAACTATTTTTAATTTTTAATTTTGAAATTATTTAAGCGTAATAATAATATTAAAGGATGAATTAAATGAATGAACCATTAATTAGTGTTATAGTACCTACGTTTGATAGACCAATTTTTTTAAGAAGAGCAATAGAAAGTGTTATTAAACAGGACTATAAAAATATAGAAATTGTTGTTGTTGTAGATGGTTTTTCTAATGGAACAGCCGAGTATATTGAACAAGCAAAAAAAACAAGTAATATAAAAATTAAACTTGTCCAAACTAATATAAAAGTGGGCGGAAGTGAAGCAAGAAATATTGGAGTAAAACTAGCTGATGGAGAATTAATTGCTTTACTAGATGACGATGATGAATGGTTTACAGATAAACTAAGTAGTCAGATTAAATTAATTAATAAAAACCACTTATCATTAAATGATGATTTTTTATGCTTTACATCTTTGGAAAGATATAAAAATAAAAATCAAAAAAAGTACGATAAACTTCCAAACGTTAATTATAAAGAAAGTGGTAAAACTACTATTGCAAGCTACTTATTCGAAATAAAAGGTTTAAAAAATATAGGCTTTATTCAAACCTCAACAGTGCTTGTTCCAAAACATATCATTATCGAGACGCCATTTACTAAAGGTCTTATCAAGCATCAAGATTGGGATTGGTTATTGAAAGTAGATAATAACCATCAATTAACTATAGTACAAGTTGAAGATCCAAAAATTATATATCACTCTGATGTACCTAAAGATACAAGAGTTGGGTATGTCAATAGATGGAAATTTACTGAAGAATGGTTAGAAAAGCATAAAGCTTTTTTTACAAAATTAGCATATGAAAGTTTTATTTTGAATTATATTCTATTGGGAATTGCTTCTGATGAAAAAATAAGTAAAGAGCAAAGAAAAGTAGAAATAAAAAAGAGATACCAAAACCTATCTTTAGCAACAAAGTTAAGACCATATACTTTGAAAATCATTATTTATATGATGCTAAACAAATATTAGACGATTTTGATAAGTAATTAATTTATTCTTCAAGAGAGGTGCCCAATGAAAAAAATAGGTTATACTAATGATTCATATCCTGAAAGAAGGACTATTATTGATGGTAATCTACACCCATTAAAAAAAGTGAAGAGTTTAAACACTTACTACCCACAAACAGCCATAAAAAGAATGCCTATTTTAGGGAAGAATGCCATAGTTTTTTTTAAAGATATAGTTTTTAGTGAGGTTGGAGTAGATGGACTGCATCTTTTTAATACTGTCACAAAAAAAAATATTCCTTGGATTTCAACTTTTGAGACCTATATACCTCGAACTTCAGCAACGTCATTTTTGAATGAAGAAACTATTACTAAAAAGAGTATAAAAGAAAAAAACAGAACAGAAAAGTATGTAAAATTGTTAGCTCATGATAATTGTAAAAAAATTATATCCTTATCTCAAAAAAACTATGAGATGGAACTGCGCTTTTTAGAGCATTTTCCACAATATAAAAATATCATTAAGGAAAAAATGATTCAAATAAATCCACCCCAAAAAAAATTAATGGAAAAATCAGAAGTAGAACAAAAGGTAATTAATCCTATTTTAAAATTTTTGTTTGTTGGAAAAGATTTCACTCGTAAAGGTGGAAAAGAAATTGTAGATGTCTTTTCAAAAATTAAAGAAGAGCATAATTTCGATTTTGAATTGACAATCGTTTCATTAGGAAAAAGTTACAATTATGCATTTGGTGAATACCAAGATACTGAAAAAGAAGTACAAGAGATGAACAACAAAATTAGAAACACAAAATGGATAAATTTCTATGAAAGCATGGACAATAAAAAGTTACTAGAGATGATGAAGAACAGTGATGTCGGCTTATTACCAACTTGGGCAGACACGTATGGCTACTCAGTTTTAGAATTTCAAGCATCAGGTTGTCCTGTCATTACAACTAATATTCGTGCTCTCCCAGAAATAAATAATAGCACTATAGGATGGGTAATTCAGCTCCCTATAGATGAATCAGGAGAAGTTGAAGTTAGCAGTATTAATAAAAAACAAATACTGCGCAAGCAACTGCAGAACTCATTTGAAAAAATTATCTTAGAAATTTTAGAAAATCCACAACAAATTAAAGAAAAAACAATAAAGTCTTATAATGCTGTTATAAAGAATCATTCAGTAAAAAAGTACATGAAGGAAATAAGTGTCATCTACTCTGAAAATTTTTAGTAAACTCTTTGTAAAAACTTTTAATTAATCAAGTTAAGAAAACTATATTTTTAAGTTAATGGTTGCTACCTTAATTAATGTCTACTGAATAATAAACTATGCTTATTCTGCTGCCTTTTACAACTAATGATTGATATAATAGATGCAAGGGTTTTTATAGGATGTTAAACAAAACCTTGCACTTTTACTGAAATGAGGACA